>DOTB01000075.1 GCA_003513845.1 Candidatus Atribacteria bacterium
TGCATGAAGGCGAATTTTTAGGTAGTCAAAAAGTTAAAAATTCTGACCTTAATTTAGTGCAATTTTAACTTTTAACTAATAATTTATTTACATCCATAGAGAAAAATATAGTAAATTTTTAAGGTGTAACCAAAAGAAATATTGAGTTAAATTTAGTCCAGTTTTAACTTTTAAATAGTCCACGTTTAACTTTTAAATAACAGATTGTCAGGATAGTAAATTCCACAGAAACTTCATTAATATGACAATAAATATTTTTTGAGTTATAATATCATAGCGATAATATTATACTATAAAAAAGGCTTCTATGTCACGTTATCAAATTATAACAATAGTAAAATAATAATTAAGCATAATCAAATTTTAATTTAGAAAAAGGAAGAAGGTGATTGATATTAGAAAGATAATTATTGGTGTTATGGGAGGAGGAGAAATAGTAAATCCAGGAGACTATGAGACTGCCTATCATTTAGGTGCTTTAATTGCTAAAGAAGGTTGGATTTTACTAAATGGAGGAAGAGCTTCAGGAATAATGGAAGCCTCAGCTCGAGGAGCAAAAGAAAATGGAGGGTTAACCATTGGTATTTTACCAGTTACTGATCCTGATTGGGCTTCTGAATATATTGATATTCCAATATTAACCGGAATAGGTCTTGCCCGTAATTATATCAATGTCTTGACCAGTGAAGTTATAGTTACTCTCCCTGGACGGACAGGAACAATTTCAGAAGTTGCTTTGGCTTTAAATATTGGGAAGAAAGTAATTTCTTTAAATTTTGATTTAGGTTCTTTATTTGAAAAGTATAGAGAAGAAAAGCAGTTAATCTATACTAAAAGTCCTGAAGAAGTTATAGATTTAATTAAAAAATTATTAAGAAGCAGCTACAATAAAGGGGTTGGTAAATATGTCTAAAATATTAATGAAAGTAGACGGTTCTTGCTATCCTAATCCAGGAAATATGGCTATTGGCATATTAATATATAAAAATGGTGATTTAGTAAAGAAGATTAGTGAAGTTATCGGTTATGGTACCAATAATATTGCTGAATACAAAGCCTTAATTAGAGGATTGGAAGAAGTAAAAGAGTTATATCCTGAGAAAATAGATGTATACTGTGATAGTCAGTTAGTGGTTAAGCAACTGAATAAAATATATAAAGTAAGGGACAAAAGAATAATTCCGTTATTTAATCAGGTTGAGGAAATTATTCGAACTATTTCAGGGAAAGTAAATTTTATTTGGGACAGAAGAGATAATAATTTTATGGCAGATAATTTAGCCAAAAAAGCTATATTAGAAGAAGAGAAAAAAAAGAGAGAAAAGGCTGCAAAAGATTTAAAAGTAGAAAGAAAAGAAGATTATTTTATAGTAAGTAGTTCGAAGTCAGGAAAATATTATACTGTTAATATAAATGTTCCGCAATGTGAATGTGCTGATTTTACCAAGAGGGCCTTAAAAATGAAACTTGAATGCAAACACCTGATAGCAGTACGAAATTTTTTACAAAAAGAGGAAGTAGAAAGAAAATTAAAAGACCGGCTAAAAATGAAAGTTTTAATTTTAAGTAAAATGGTGAAATCACAAATGTGGAGAGACTCATTTAATAAATTAAATCAAAAGGCAAGACTTAATATTGAATTTATTATACCTGAAGATGAAGCGAAAGATACCATTAAAAAACTCCTTCCCGAGGTGGAAGTAGTTATAGGAGGAAATTTAAGCCAGGAAGACCTCAGTCAGGCAAAGAAATTAAAATTATTCCAAATTCCTTTTGCTGGTGTAGATAAATTAGATTTTAATTTATATAAAAGATTTTCTGATATTTATGTTTGCAATATTCATGCTAATAAAATTGCGGTATCTGAACATACTTTTGCCCTCATCCTTGCTTTAGCAAAGAATGTAGTTAATTATGATAGAGATTTAAGATTAGGAAAATGGCATGGATTTTCTACCAAAGAACCCACCATTCAACTTCAAGGGACAAGTTTAGGTATAATAGGTTTAGGTTCAATCGGTTGGGAAATAGCAAAAAGAGCAAAAAGTTTTGGTATGAAGATATATGCTTTGAAAAATAAAATTGGAGAGCAAGATTTAGAGAAGAGGGAGATTTTAGAATTCCTTGGAGAAGAAAAAGACTTACATAATGTAATTAAAAAAGCAGACTTTATAGTAGTAGCTGTACCCCTTACTTCAAGAACTAAAGGTTTAATTGGGGAGAAAGAATTGAAATTAATGAAAGGAAAATATCTTATCAATATTGCTCGTGGTGCAATTATTGATGAAAAAGCTTTATTTAAAGCACTGGAAAAAAGATATCTCGCTGGAGCTGCTATAGATACCTGGTATCAATATCCTTCTTCAAAACAAAGAGAAGTACTTCCAAGCAAATATGATTTTCATAGATTAGATAATGTGGTGATGAGCCCTCATACGGCAGGATATACTGATAAAGCTTTAGAGGAAAATATAAAATCTGTTTTTGATAATATAGTTAGGATTTATTATGGGGAAGAACCAGAAAATCGAATAGACACAGAATTAGAATACTAAATTAGCGTATAGCAAGATAGCGGAGAGTAGTTTCATCTAGCGTATAGGATAACTAGTATCGAGTATCGAGTATACAGTGAAGAAAATACAAGTCGGGAACCAGGAGTCTAATTCGTATCTCGTAAAAAAGAATTCAGGAGTCAGTAGTTAGGAGTCAGAATTCCATATAGAGTGTAGAATAAAATTAAAGTAATAAATCCTTTATTCCCCCTCCATTCCCTCTCCCCTTCTGGAGAGAGGGTGAGGGGGAACAAACGCGATACTCGATACGCGATACTTGATACGAGATTTCAGGGTTTGCTTAAGTATTTCAAAAATTCAGAATCAGTAGAAAGTAAGACAGTGGTTTTCTCTCTAAAAGTATTTTTATAAGCTTCTAAAGTTCTGTAAAATTTATAAAATTCAGGATCTTGATTAAAACTCTCCGCATATATTCTAACAGCCTCTGCTTCTCCCTCACCCTTTAAAGTTTGAGCAGTTTTATAAGCTTCAGCCAAAATAACCGTTTTCTCTCTTTCGGTTTCTGCAATAATTTTAGCTGCTTCTTCCTGCCCTTCAGCTCTGTATTGTTTTGCTATTCGCTCTCTTTCTGCCCTCATTCTTTCAAAGATATATTTTTCATTTTCTGGAGGCAAATCAACTCTTTTGATTCTTACATCCACAATTTCTATACCGTAAGTATTAGCCTTTTCATTGCTTATGTTGGTAACCCTTCTCATAATAGATTCTCTTTTTTCTGACACTATTTCGCTCATATTAAATAATCCTAAGTCAACTCTCAATTCGGAATATATAATATCATCTAATCTTGCCTGGGCACCATTTAAATCTCTAACAGTTTGTAAAAATGTTAAAGGGTCTAAAATTTTCCAGCGAGCATAATTGTCCACAATTAAGGTTTTTTTATCTTTAGTGATAACCTCAGTGGGAGCAGCATCGTATACCAATAGCCGGTCTTCAAAAAATAATACATTTTGAATAAAAGGAAGTTTAAAGTTTAAGCCAGGTTCTTTAATTACTCTTATTGGTTTACCAAATTGTAATACAATTGCTTGCTTAGTTTCATCAACAATAAACAAAGTTAAATTAGCTAAAATTAATAGAGTTATTATAATTATAATAGCAATTGTTCCTTTTTTCATCACTTGGTCACCTCCTTAGAAGGAGCAGTTAGAATATTTGCATCGCCTAAGGGTAATAGATTTATTAAGGATTGATTTTCCTTTAAATCAACTATTACTTTATTCATATTGGGTAAAATTTCTTCCATAGTTTCCAGATAAAGGCGAGCTCGAGTTATATATTCACCTTTTTTATATTCAGTTAAAATACTATTGAATTTTGCGATATCACCTTCAGCTTTTTTTATTCTCTCAATTTTGTAGCCTTCAGCTTCTTTGGTAATTTTTACTGCCTCTCCTCGAGCCTTGGGAATTATATCGTTTTTATACCCTTGGGCTTGATTTATGTATTTACTTTTATCTTCTTTTGCGCTGGCTACATCCTTAAAAGCGTCTTGAACCTCTTTGGGTGGGTTAACATCTTGTAATTGAACCGCAACTACAAGGATTCCTGATTTATAGGAATCTAAGAGAGTTTGAAGTACTTTCTTTGTTTCCTCCTGAATTTCATATTTTCCAACAGTAAGTGCTTCATCTATTTTTCTCTCTCCAATTACTTGCCTTAAAACAGCCTCAGCAGCACTTTTAACCGTCTGTTCTGGTAAAATAATATTAAAAAGATAGTCAACGGGGTCCTTTATTTTGTATTGAACAATTGCTTCTGCACTAACAATATTTTCATCCCCGGTTAACATCAAAGCCTCTGCTGGAATTTCTTGGTAACGTGCAGGTGGACCAAGGCTAATAGTGCGAAATCCTATTTCCACCCTTCTTACTTGAGTAACTGCTGGAGTAAAAACTGTTTCTATGGGATAAGGGAAGTGATAGTTGAGCCCCGGACTTACTATACGATTAAATTTACCAAATCTTTTGACTACTCCTTGTTCATCAGGAGCAACCACAAAAATTCCACTGGCAAGGTAGAGCGCAATTAATAACACCAAGATAATACCGAATAATTTTTTGCTAAATTTTAATTTCGGTATTTTTTCAGCAATATTAATAATTCTATCCTTGTCTTCATCATAGTATTCTGGCATATTTATTCCTCCTTTTTACTAAAATAACCAAAATTACGTTTATATATTATTTATGTTAAAACTATATCATTAATTAAGATTATTCTCAACTATATTAATATAGTATCGAGTATCGAGTATGTAATATATAGTTAAAAAAGAAACTGTCCAACTTATAAAACAATATTGAGCGAATAATTAATAAACATCTTTAACGACTTCTATTCCTTTTTATCAGATTTTCAAATCTTGAAAGTTTTTTATTTTTTCAGTTATTTTTCTCTTTGCTCTTCTCTCTTTACTATATACTCGATACACAATACGCGATACGAATAATTCCCTTGAAATGAAAAAATAAACAAGTTATAATAAATAAAATTTAAAAACTATCAGTTTGAGTCAGAAGAAGAGGGTATTTATAGACAATTAAGTATAAGAAATAATATAAATGAATGAAAGGGGAAAGAACGATGGCTTTAGTAACTACCAAGGAAATGTTAAAAAAAGCTCAAAAGGAAAGGTATGCAGTAGGAGCTTTTAACGCTAATAATATGGAGATTATCCAAGCGATAATAGAAACTGCTGAAGAAGAAAGGGCTCCAGTAATCTTGCAAGCTTCCCAGGGTGCTATAAAATATGCAGGATTAGATATTATTGTAGCTATGGTAAAAGTTGAAGCTGAAAAAGCAAGTATACCAGTAGCTTTGCATTTAGACCATGGAACAGATTATTATCAAAACATAAAATGCTTAAGGGCAGGTTTTACTTCCTTAATGTTTGATGGTTCAAAATTACCTTTTGATGATAATGTTAAAATGACTAAAAAAGTTGTGGAGATGGCTCATACTTGCGATATTCCAGTAGAAGCAGAATTAGGACAAATAGGGAAAATGGGTGATAGTGATGAGCCAGGAGTTGCTTTGGAAAAAGTAAAAGAGACAATGGCTAAGCCTGAGGAAGCAGCAAAATTTGTTGAATTAACCGAGATAGACTCACTAGCAGCTGCTGTGGGTACAATTCATGGTTGCCGTACACCTTTTGCAAAATTAGATATTGCTCGAATTGAAAAAATAAGAGAATTAACAGGAGTACCTTTAGTTTTGCATGGAGCCTCGGGGGTTAATGATGAAGAAGTTAAAAAAGGTATTGCGGCAGGGATATGTAAGATTAATATAGATACACGAATCCGGATGAAATTTACCGAAAAAATTAAAGAAATAATAAAAATGAACCCGGAAGAGATAGATCCACGTAAAATATTAGGTCCAGCAAAAGAAGCAGCCAAAGAAATTATTCGCGATAGAATGAGAGTTTTTGGTTGCAGTGGAAAGGCGTGATAAATATGATTAAAAGAATAGCTATTTTAACTGGTGGGGGAGATTGCCCGGGATTAAATCCAACTATTAGGGGAGCAGTATATAGGGCAAAAGATTATAATTATGAAGTTTATGGAATCCAGGAAGGTTGGAAAGGACTGGTAATGGGTGAAATGAAGCCCTTAAGCATAAATGAGGTAGAAGAAATAGTAGACAAAGGTGGTACTATTTTAGGTACTTCAAGATTAAACCCCTACAAAGTAGACAATGGAGTTAAGAAAGTACTTAATTCCCTGAAAAGTTTTAAGATAGATGCAGTTTTAGCAATTGGAGGAGAAGATACTTTGGGAGTTGCTAATAGATTATTTCAAGAAGAGGATATAAAATTAGTTGGAGCTCCCAAAACTATGGATAATGATCTTAGTGGTACTGATTATACTTTTGGATTTGATAGTTCGGTTACCTGGGCAATTCAGGCTATGAAGAGTCTTCAAGATACTGGTCTTTCTCATCGGAGAATAATGATTTTAGAGGTAATGGGGAGACATGCTGGTTGGGTAGCTCTGTTTACTGGTCTTGGTTCAGGGGCAGATTGGACCTTAATTCCCGAGGGAGAAATAGATATAGAGAAAATGTGCCAGCATTTAAAAGAAGTATATAAAAAGAAAAAGTACGCTTCTGTAGTGATATCAGAAGGAGTAATTCTCCCTGGCATAGAAACCGGAAAAGAGGAATTAGATCAATTTGGACATATGATTTTACGTAAAAGAGGGGTAGGTAATCTTCTAGCAGATTTGATTGAAGAAAAAACAGGGATAGAAACTCGCTATGCAGTAATTGGCCATATTCAAAGGGGAGGTTCTCCTACACTTTTTGATCGTATTTTAGGCCTTAGGTGTGGAGTTACTGCGGTAGATTTGATTGCCCAAGGAAAATTCGGTTATATGGCTGCTCTTAAAGGGAATGAAGTAACAGGGGTGCCTTTAAAAGAAGCGGTTAGCAAACTTAAAACTGTAGATAAAAAATGGTGGGAATTAGCCCAGGTATTTTTTAAATAAAAAACTGTATCGAGTATCGAGTATCCAGTATCAAGTATCGAGTATATAGTGAGGAGAAAAAAGAAAGAGAAGAATAGCTGAAAGGATAAAAAACTTTCAAGATTTGAGAATCTGGCAAGCAGGAATAGAAGTGGTTAAAGATGTTTATTAATTATTCGCTCAATATTGTTTTATCAGTTGGACAGTTTCTTTCTTAACTATATACTCGATACTCGATACTGTATTCCTATACGCTATACGCTCTACGCTATACTATTACGAGATACGAGATACGAATTAAATCTGGGGGTTTTTACGTGTGGCATTCAAACTTTGTTCACCTACATGTCCATACTGAATACAGCTTATTAGATGGTGCCTGTAGGATTAAAGAATTGGTGGCAAAAGCTAAAAAATATAAAATGCCTGCTTTAGCTATTACTGATCATGGAGTTATGTATGGAGTGATTCAATTCTATAAAGAAGCTATTCGGCAAGGAGTAAAGCCTATAATTGGCTGTGAAGTGTATGTTGCCCCCAATAGTAGATTTGATAAATCTACCCAAAGAAAAGAAACTCCTTATCATTTAATCTTATTAGCCAAGAATAATGAAGGTTATAAAAATTTAATGAAATTAGTTACTTTATCTTATTTGGAGGGATTTTACTATAAACCAAGAATTGATAAAGAAATATTAAGGGAATATAGTAAAGGATTAATTGGGTTATCTGCTTGTTTAAAGGGTGAGATTCCCTACTATATTTTACAAAATAATATAAATAGAGCTAAAGAAGTCACAGTTGATTTTGTTAATATCTTTGGAGAAGATAATTTTTATTTAGAATTACAAAAAAATGGTATTCCGGAACAAGAGATTGTTAATGAGAATCTCATAAAAATAGGACAAGAACTTTCAATTCCTCTTGTAGCAAGCAGTGATATTCATTATATTAAAAAAGAAGATGCATCAGCTCACGAAATATTGCTTTGTATCCAGACTGCTACCAATTTAGATGACCCCAAGCGTTTAAAATTTGCTACAGACAAATTTTATTTTTGCTCCCCTGAAGAAATGAATCAGAACTTTTCAGAAATACCTCAAGCTATAGAAAATACTATTCGTATTGCTGAAAAATGTAATTTAGAAATTAATTTTAAACAAGCTCAGCTGCCCGAATTCAGTGTGCCCCAAAATTATAATATAAACAGTTATTTAAAAGAACTTTGTTACCAAGGACTTAAAGAGAGATATCCAATTATCACCAAAGAATTAGAAGATAGATTGGAATATGAGCTTTCAGTTATTGAAAAAATGGAGTTTGTTCCTTATTTTTTAATTGTTTGGGATTTTGTAAGATATGCTAAAGAAAAAAATATTATGGTTGGGCCTGGACGGGGTTCTGCTGCAGGTAGTTTGGTTGCCTATTGTTTAAAGATAACTAATGTGGATCCCATGACTTATGGACTATTATTTGAAAGGTTTTTAAATCCCGAAAGAATTAGCATGCCCGATTTTGATATTGATTTTTGTTACGAGCGGAGAGAAGAAGTGATAGAATATGTTTCTAAAAAGTATGGAGAAGATAAGGTGGCTCAGATTATTACTTTCGGGACTATGGCTGCAAGAGCTGCTATTCGAGATGTAGGAAGGGCGCTGGGTGTTCCTTATTCTCAGGTAGATACTATTGCAAAAATGATTCCCTGGGAACCTAATATTACCATCGAAAAAGCTTTAAATATGGAAAGCCGGCTTAAAGATTTAATGAAGAAAGACAAAAATATAAAAAAATTAATAGATATAGCTTCCTCATTAGAGGGTTTAGCTCGACACGCCTCTACTCACGCTGCTGGTATAGTACTTTCTCAGAAACCTCTAACTGATTATGTTCCATTACAAAATACCACTGAAAGTGAAATATGTACCCAGTATGCTATGACGGAATTAGAAGAGCTAGGTTTATTAAAAATGGATTTTTTAGGCTTACGTACTTTAACTGTAATAAGTAATACCTTAGAAATTATAAAACATACTCAGGGAAAAGAAGTTGACATAGATCGGATTCCTTTAGATGACAAGCTAGTATATAGAATGCTTTCCCAAGGAAACTGTGCTGGTATTTTTCAATTAGAAAGCGAAGGAATGAGAGATTTAGTTAAAAGATTAAAACCTGAGAGCATAGAAGATATTGCTGCACTATTAGCATTATACAGACCAGGACCTTTAGGTAGTGGAATGATTGAAGATTTTATTAATCGAAAGAAAGGAATTGTAAAGATTAGATACCCTCATCCCCGATTGGAATCTATATTAAAAGAAACTTATGGAGTAATCGTTTATCAAGAACAAGTTATGAAGATTGCCAGCGAGTTAGCCGGTTTTACCTTAGGTCAAGCAGACATTTTACGTAAAGCTATGGGGAAAAAACAAAAAGTAGTTATGGAAAAACAACGTGAAATTTTTATAAAAGGTGCCCAAAAGAAAGGTATTAGGAAAAGTTCTGCAACGGAAATATTTGACCTAATTGCTTATTTTGCCGGATATGGTTTTAATAAATCTCACAGTGTCTCTTATGCCTTTATTTCTTACCAGACAGCCTATTTAAAAACTCATTATCCTGTAGAATATATGTCTTCTCTACTTACTAGTATAATGGGCAATAATGATAAAGTCGCTCTCTATATAAAGGAATGTAAAAATATGAATATTGATATCCTGCCGCCTGATATAAATCAAAGCCTAGTAAATTTCACAGTAGTTGGAGAAAAAGCTATTCGTTTTGGATTAGCTGCAGTAAAAAATGTTGGAGAAAAAGCTATAAAAAGTATAATCAAAGAACGCAAAAAAAATTCTAATTTCACTTCCTTGCTTGATTTTTGCCAAAGAGTAGATTTAAGATTAGTTAATAAAAGAGTTATTGAAAGTTTAATAAAATGTGGTGCTTTTGATTCATTAGAAGTAAGAAGATCTCAATTATTGGAAATTTTAGATGATACTATGAAGAGCGGTCAAGAATACCAAAAAGCCCAGAAGAATGGTCAAACCTCGATATTTGATTTATTTAAAGAACCCCGTAAAAAATATATAAGTATTAATCAACGAGAAAAAATGCCAGATATACCCGAATTTTCCCAGAGTGAGCTTTTAGCTATGGAGAAAGAGATGTTAGGATTATATATTTCTTATCACCCTCTGGATAATTATCAGGAAAAATTACAGAAGATTATAACCTCTACTTCTGTCGGTTTAAAGAATTTACCAGATAAAAGTAAAGTGATTTTGGGAGGAGTAATTAATAATTTTAAAAGAAAAAGCACTAAGAATGGAAATCTTATGGTATTTATTTCTTTAGAAGATTTAGAGGGTACAGTTGAAGTAATAGTTTTTCCCAAAGTTTATGAAGAGCATAAAGAATTGATAATGAAAGAAGAAATTGTAATAATTAAAGGTCGTTTAGATATAGCGGAAGGAAAAGTGAAATTAATCGCTGAGGATATATCTCCTCTAAATAAATATTTGGAAGAAGAATCTACATTAAAAGAGGAAGAAGGTAAACAAGATTTTTTGGAAGAACTTCACCTTGAAATCAATTCATCTAATAACAAACCAGATCTTTTAGTAAATTTAAAAGAAATATTTTGTACTTATCCCGGGAAAAGTCAGATAATACTCCACTTTAAAGAAAAAGAAAAAACTATACTACATGCTATCGATAAAAAATATTCAGTAAATATTAATGATGAATTAGTTAGAAAAATAAGATATATTTTAGGAAATGAAAAAGTATGGGTAGAACAAATAGCAAATAACTAAAAAATTATTCTTAGAGGTTTATTTGAGATGTGGAAAGTGATATATGTTGCCAAAGATATTTCTTTAGCAAAGAATATTGAGAAAATTTTAAAAGAAAAAGGAATTGTAACTATTTTAAATCAGTTGGAGATAAGCCAAGATGAGTTAAATGGAAATGTAGAGATTTTAGTGCCTAAGTGTGAAGTTCAAGAAGCTATAGATGTAGTTAGTCAAGCCTTACTTTATGATGATAGTTTATTAGATAACGATAATTAACTTGTATCTCGTGAATCGTAACTAGTGCTAAGTTAACTAAAGTAAGATAATTTTGAGATTGCATCGCTGACGCTCGCAATGACATAACACCGAGTGTCGTTGCGAAGAACGAAGTGACGAAGCAATCTCAATGAGATTGCCACGCTCCCTATGGTCGCTCGTAATGACATAAGAGGAAAACTCTAAGTTATTTGCTAGAAAACGAGATACAAGATACGAACAACAAGATACGAAATGATGGTGCCGAAGGTCGGAGTCGAACCGACATGAGCTTAAAGGCTCGCTGGATTTTGAGTCCAGTGCGTCTACCAATTTCGCCACTTCGGCTTATATAGCTTTCTTGTAAAGAAATTATAGGTTAACTTATATTTATTGTCAAGAAAAATTTATAGAAAGAAAAATAGGTTCCAAATAATATGAAAAAATTCATTATAATTGATGGGCAAGGATTACTTTATCGGACTTTTTATGCTTTACCCCGATTAACTACTTCTTATGGACAAATTATAAATGCAGTATATGGATTTACAATGATATTGGTAAAGTTAATAGAAGAAGAAAAACCCGATTATATTATGGTTGCCTTTGATACACCTAAGCCTACCTTTCGACATAAAGAATTTGAAGGTTATAAGATTCATCGTAAGAAGATGCCTGATGAACTAATGACTCAAATTCCATTGGTTGAAGAAATAATTCACAATTACAATATTTCTATCTGTTCTAAAGAGGAGTATGAGGCAGATGATATTATTGGGACAATGGTAAAAAAGGCAGAAAAAAGAAATTATAATACATTAATTGTCACCGGTGACAAAGATATCTTCCAACTAATTTCTCCCTTTACTAAAGTAGTAACTACTATCAAAGGAATAACTGAAGTCAAAATATATGATGAAGAAAGTATAAGAAATAAATATGGAGTGAAACCTGATAAAATAGTAGATATAATTGCTTTAAAAGGAGATTCTTCTGATAACATTCCTGGAGTTCCAGGCATAGGAGAAAAGACAGCGATAAACTTAATTAAAAAATATGGTAATTTAAATAATCTATTTAAAGATATTGATAAAATATCTAAAAAATCATTAAGAGAACAGTTAATAAAATATAAAGAGCAAGTTTTAATGAGCAAGAAATTAGCCACAATTGTAACTGATGTACCTATAGACTATAATTTTGATGATTTTAGGATTAAATCTCCAAATTATGGAGAATTATTGAAAATATTTAAAAAATTAGAATTTAAGAATTTAGTGAAAAAAATATCTCCTCAAATTAATCAAGAAAATAAAAAAATAAAATATAACTTAGTTGAAACCAAAGAGAAATTGAACGAGTTAATCAATATAATTAAAAAGGATAAATATTTTTCGTTCTATTTGATTACTTCTTCCGATAATACTGTTTCTTCCCAGATCTTAGGAATCGCTATAAGTTTTAAAAATAATGAAACTTTTTATATACCACTCTCTCCCCTGAATTTAATGGAAAGACTTAAGTATCTTTCTTCAGGTGTAGTCCTAAGACAATTAGGTCCATTTTTTAGAGATGAAAAAATTATAAAAATAGGGCATGATCTTAAACATAGTTTTATTGTCTTGAATAGATATCAAATTGAATTAAAGGGAGATAATTTTGATACTATGGTTGCTGCTTATTTGCTGAATCCCTCAAAAGAAGAATACAATCTAAATAGTTTATTCTGGGAATATTTAGGATACTTGAAAAATAAAGAAAAACAAAATAATGAAAATTCTTTTGAATACACAGAAAATGCTTGTGAGAATGCTAAAAAAATCCTAAAGTTAAAAGAAGTTTTAGAGGAAAAATTAAAAGAAAAAGAATTAATTTCTTTATTTAAAGAAATCGAAATGCCTTTAGTAAAAATATTAGCAGAGATGGAAATTAATGGAATTAAAGTAGATGTTGATTTTTTAAAAAAAATGTCTGCACAAGTGGATTCTCGGCTAATAGAATTAGAGGAGAATATCTATAATTTATCGGAAACTAAATTCAATATCAATTCTCCAAAGCAGCTAAGCAAAATACTTTTTGAAAAATTGAAATTACCGGTGATTAAAAAGACCAAAACAGGTTATTCTACCAATTCTTTTGTGCTTAGCACTTTGGCTCCACAACATAAGATAGTATCTTTTATCTTAGAATACAGAGAATTATGTAAACTGAAAAATACTTATATAGAAAAATTACCCCTTTTAGTAAATGACCATACAAAAAGGATACATACTTCCTTTCATCAGACTATTACCTCTACGGGAAGATTAAGCAGCAGCGAACCAAATCTTCAGAATATTCCTATCAGGACCGAAATAGGTAGAAAAATAAGAAGGGCTTTTATTCCCGAGGAAGATTTTATACTATTATCAGCTGATTATTCCCAGATTGAATTACGTATTTTAGCTCATCTTTCACAGGATGAAAGTTTAATAACTGCTTTTAGAAATGATGAAGATATTCATACTCATACTGCTGCAGATATATTTGACCTTGATCAGGATTTAATTAACGAACAGATGAGGAGAATGGCTAAGACGATAAATTTTGGAATTATTTATGGTATGAGTAGTTATGGATTAGCTCGAAGCCTGGGGATAGGGAGAGAAGAGGCAGAAAAATATATTCACAATTATTTCCAAAGATATCAGGGAGTAAAAAAGTATATTGAAAAGGAAAAAGAAGATGCCCGAAAAAAGGGTTATGTTGTTACCCTATTAAATCGAAGAAGATATTTAGATGGTATAAATAGCCAGGATAGAAGTATAAGAGAGTTTAATGAACGGATAGCCATTAATGCTCCTATTCAGGGTAGTGCCGCAGATTTGATAAAGTTAGCTATGATTAAAATTAATGGGTTGTTAAAGAACAAAGGACTTAAAACTAAGTTACTTCTTCAAATTCATGATGAATTAATATTTGAGGTTTATAAAACTGAAGTAGAAGAAGTAAAATATTTCGTAAAAGATATTATGGAACATAGTTTAGAACTTTCCGTTCCTCTAAAAGTTAATTTAAAGACTGGCTATAATTGGGCAGAACTAAATTAGTTAATAGTCGTTAGTGAATAGTGAGTAGTATTTAGAATAATAAGAAGGATTATGAAAATAACAAGTCGGTTGTGCTGAACTTTCCACTCAAATTATTATTGCCTTACGACTGGGATATTTTGAAAATAAGGAAGCTAATAAATTACTAAATGAAATTGATGAAATTAGTAAAATGACTATGAGCTTAATAAAAAAACTTAATGCTAACTAACGACTATTCACTTCCCCGTTTTCACGAGGACAAGATTCACTATCGACTATGTATGGGAGGAAATATAGGGTTGATTATTGGTCTAACCGGTGGGATTGTAAGCGGTAAAAGTACAGTGGCTAAGATGTTTAAAGATTTGGGTGCTAAAATTATAGATGCTGATGAACTTGGTCATAAAGTGATATTACCTCATAAACCTGCCTGGGTGAAAATTGTTAAATTATTTGGAAGAGATGTATTAAAAGAAGATTTAAATATAGATAGAAAAAAATTAGGGGAAATTGTCTTTAATGATGATAGGTTATTAAAAAAACTAAATGAAATTACTCATCCGGAAATTATAAAGTTAATAAAAAGGGAAATTAATTTAGCAAAAAATAGCACTTGTAAAGATGGAAAAGAAGAAATATTAATTGTAGAAGCAGCCTTAATTTATGAAGCCAAGATTGATAATTTAATGGATAAGATAATTGTTGTATATGTAGAAGAAGAGGAACAAATTAAAAGATTAGGTAAAAGAAATAATTTATCTAAAGAAAAGGCATTAAAGAGAATTAAGTCACAAATTTCTATAAAAGAAAAAGCAAAAATGGCTGACTATGTGATAGATAATAGTAATTCATTAGATAAAACAAAGGGACAAGTAGAAAAGATCTGGCAGAGTCTCGTATCTCGTATCTCGTGAATCGTATCTCGTATTTGGTTAGTTAGTTACCTGGTTAGCTGGTTTAGGAAAGAAAATAGATGCCAGGAGCCAGAATTCAGAAGATAGTTGTAGGGACAAACCTTGTGTCAGCCCATAATATATAATATGGTGTAGGGGCACAATGCATCTTATTTTTTATTTCTCTAACGCAGTATGCAATACGCGATACGCAATATGAAAAAAAGGGTGATTAATATGAATCTTTCAGAGATTATAAAAGTGGCTCGAGGAGAGAAAAAAGCTGATTTATTATTAAAAAATGGAAATATAATAAATGTATTTTCTGGGGAAATATATGCTACTGATGTTGCTATTTATAAAGACAAGATTGTGGGTGTAGGAAAAGGATATGATGCTGATAGAATAATTGATATATCTAATAATTATCTCTCCCCAGGATTTATTGACGGACATATTCATTTAGAAAGTTCAATGGTAAAAGTATCAGAATTTGCCAACACAGTAGTACCTCTGGGAACAACTTCGGTAATTATAGATCCCCATGAAATTGCCAATGTTCTGGGTTTAGAAGGCATCAGATATATGTTAGAATCCAGCAAATATGCCCCCATAAATGTCTTTATGATGCTCCCTTCCTGCGTCCCCGCTTCGCCCTTAGGTACTTCGGGAGCAGATTTAGGGGTAAATGATTTATATCCACTTTTGGATGAAAAATGGGTTTTGGGATTAGGGGAAATGATGAATTTTCCTGGAGTTTTAAACAAAAATCCAGAAGTTTTAGATAAGATAGTCGTCTCTTCTCATAAATGTATTGATGGTCATGCCCCTAATTTGTCAGGAAAAGATCTTTGCGCATATATTTCTGCCCAAATAAAATCTGAGCATGAATGTACTACAGTAGAAGAAGCTCAAGAAAAATTAAGATTGGGAATGTATATTATGTTAAGAGAAGGATCTGTCACTCGGAATTTAAATGATCTTCTACCTCTTATAAATTTAAATAATTCTAGAAGATGTTTCTTTTGTTGTGATGACCGGCATCCAAAAGATCTAATAGAAGAAGGGCACATCAATTATATAATTAAAACTGCTATAAGAGGTGGTATTGACCCTGTTACAGCTATAAGAATGGCAACTCTTAACACTACTGAATATTTTAGATTAAGAAATTTAGGCGCTATTGCTCCTGGGTATACTGCAGATTTAGTTGTTTTTGATAACTTCGAAGATTTCAATATACTTAAAGTTTTTAGAAACGGAGAATTAATTGCTGAAAACGGAGAATTAAAGGAGATAATCTCTAAAGCATTGGATGTACCTATCCGAAGTTCAGTCAATATTAAATGGCTTTATCCCGAAGATTTCCAAATTCCAGTTAAAGGAAATAAATGTAGAGTAATAAAAATACTACCAGATCAAATTATTACTGAAATTGATATAGAGACACCCAGAATTAATAATGGATGGGTGGTATCTGATATAAAACGAGATATTCTAAAAGTTGCGGTAATAGAAAGACATCATGCTTCTCAGAAAGTAAGTTTAGGTTTGGTTAAAGGAATTGGTCTTAAAAAAGGGGCTTTGGGCTCATCTATTGCCCATGATTCCCATAATATTATAATTATTGGTACTAATGATAAAGATATGTTAAATGTAGGTGCAAACATTGCTAAGATGGGGGGAGGGTTAGCGATATCTGTAGATGAAAAAATAGTAGATTCGTTGCCACTACCTATTGCTGGATTAATGTCTGATAGACCCCTCTCAGAAGTGAAAGAAAAATTAGATTCCCTTTATAAGATTTCAAGGAATTTAGGAGTTAAAGTGAATAATCCTTTTATGAGCATTGCTTTTTTATCCTTAGAAGTTGTTCCTCATTTTAAAATAACCAATAAAGGTTTAGTAGATGTTGATAATTCAAAGATTGTGGATTTATTTTTAGAGTAAACTGATTGACCTAAAAAATTAATCGTTAATAGGACAGAACAAACGCACCCCTTTTCACGAGGTTAGACCAACCTGTCTATATAGCTTTGAATGGAGACGGATTTATTTACCCTGGACTGCTTTTATAATTTTTATGACGGGCCCGATGCATCGTGCTCCTCTACATATTACTCATTACATATTACTTTATTACTGCGTTCTATTCGCTTTAGGCTATCAGATATAGTACGAGTACTAGATGCTGGATACGAGATACGAATTAACCCTTTATAGAATCATAAAATAATTGTATAATTATTTAAAGATAAAAATATGTTTTAAATTATGAACTGAATTATACGTATAGTTATAAAAGGTGTTGTGAATGGCTCAGGATTTTAAATTGGTATCGGATTATTCTCCCCAAGGAGATCAGCCTCAAGCTATAAAAAAATTAATAGATGGTATAAAAAAAGGATACAAATATCAGACTTTACTTGGTGTTACTGGTTCAGGGAAAACCTTTACTATGGCAAATGTAATCCAAGAGGTTCAGTTGCCTACCCTCGTGATCTCTCATAATAAAACTTTAGCTGCTCAATTGTGTAGCGAATTTAGAAAATATTTTCCGTATAATGCGGTAGAATATTTTGTAAGTTATTATGATTATTATCAGCCAGAAGCTTATATACCACACACTGATACATATATTGAAAAAGATTCTTCTATAAATGATGAAATAGATCGGTTAAGACTCTCTGCTACTAGTTCTTTACTCCAGAGAAATGATGTGATTATCGTAGCCAGTGTATCTTGTATTTATGGATTGGGTTCACCCGAAGACTATAAAGATTTAGTATTAATAATTAATCAGAATGAAGTTTGTGATAGGGATAAAATTTTAGAGAAACTGATAAATATACATTACGAAAGAAATGATATTGATTTTCACCGGGGATGTTTTAGAGTTAGGGGAGATGTAATAGAGATATTTCCTTCCTACTTAGAATATGCCTTCCGTATAGAGTTATGGGGTGATGAAATAGAGGCTATTTCAGAGGTTGATCCTTTAACCGGAAAGATTATAAATAAAAAAAATAAATTAATAATTTATCCCGCAAAACATTTTGTTACTACAAAAGATAAATTAGAAAGAGCAATCTTATCAATAGAAGAAGAATTGCAGGAAAGGTTAAAATATTTTAAAAAAGCAGGAAAATTATTAGAAGCTCAAAGGTTAGAACAAAGAACCAGATATGATATAGAAATGCTAAGAGAAGTAGGTTATTGTAATGGAATTGAAAATTATTCTCGCCATCTAAGTGGAAGAAAAGAAGGGGAGCCGCCAGCTACTCTATTGGATTATTTCCCCTCTGATTTTTTAATGTTTATTGATGAATCACATGTCACCATACCACAATTACGCGGGATGTTTGCTGGTGACAAATCCCGAAAAGATAACTTGGTAGAATATGGATTTCGTTTGCCCTCTGCCTATGACAATAGACCATTATATTTTAAAGAAATTGAAAAATATATGAAAAGAGTTGTATTTGTTTCTGCTACACCAGCTAAGTATGAGGTGGGAAAAAGCGAACAGGTAGTTGAGCAAATTATTAGACCTACTGGATTAGTTGATCCTGAAGTAATTATAAAACCAGCGAAAAATCAGATTGATAGTCTAATAGGTGAAATTAAGAAAAGAACAGAAAAGAAAGAAAGAATATTGGTAACCACTTTAACTAAGAGAATGGCAGAAAATGTAGCAGAGTACTTAGAAGAGATTAATATTAAAGTAAGATATCTGCATTCAGAAATAGATACATTAGAACGCATTAATATCTTAAGAGATTTAAGATTGGGCAAGTTTAATGTTTTGGTCGGAGTTAATCTTTTAAGAGAGGGGCTGGACCTTCCCGAGGTATCTCTTGTGGCTATTTTAGATGCGGATAAAGAGGGTTTTTTAAGATCAGAGACTTCATTAATCCAGACAATGGGAAGAGCAGCTCGAAATATAAATGGAACGGTTATTTTATACTGTAGAAATATTACTGGTTCAATAAGAAGAGCAGTAGAAGAGACCAATCGAAGAAGAAAGATACAAATAGAGTACAATAGAAAACATAATATAATTCCCCAGACCATAATTAAACCGGTACAAGAATTCAATTTGGTTACTAACTTAACTAATTTCCAAGAAAATTCTACTATAAGAGAAGAGAGAGGGAGATATTTAAATCAAAATAGTTTAAAAATATTAATCAATTCTTTAGAGAAAGAAATGAAGCAGGCAGCTAAAAACTTAGATTTTGAAAGAGCTGCCTTACTAAGAGATGAGATAAGAAGATTAAAAAAAGAGAAGACTATATTCGGCGAAATAAAATAGTGATTAGTCGTTAACGACTAATTAGAGGAGAATTAATAATTGGTTCAGACTAAGATAATAATTAAAGGGGCAAGAGAACATAATTTAAAAAATATCAATTTAGAAATACCCCGAAATAAATTAATTGTGATAACTGGGTTGAGTGGTTCAGGTAAATCTTCTTTAGCCTTTGACACTATCTATGCCGAAGGCCAGAGAAGATATATTGAATCTCTATCTTCGTATGCCCGCCAATTTATGGAGCGTATGAGGAAACCAGATGTAGATTATATCGAAGGTTTATCACCAGCAATTTCTATTGATCAGAGAAAGGCTAGTAAGAATCCTCGTTCTACGGTTGGTACAGTAACGGAAATTTATGATTATTTAAGGTTATTATTCGCTCGAATTGGGATACCTCATTGTCCAGAGTGTGGTCAAAAGGTTAGTAAACAGACTATAGAACAAATGGTCGATCAAACTCTAACCTTGCCTAAAGGAAAAAAAATTCAGATATTAGCTCCGGTAATTCGTTTTAAAAAGGGAGAACATAAAAAAATATTAGAAGACATCCAAAAGAAAGGATTTGTTCGAGTAAGAGTTGACGGAGAGGTCTATGAAATAGAAGATGATATAAAAATAGATAGATACAAAAACCATAATATAGAAGTAGTAGTAGATAGATTAATAGTAAAATCAGAAATAAAAAACCGCTTAGCCAGTTCAATAGAGACTGCTTTAACTTTAAGTGAAGGAATAGTTATAATCGATGTAGAGGGGGAAAATGAAAGGATGTTTAGTGAATATTTTTCTTGCCCTCGTTGTGGAATAAATTTGCCAGAAATTGCCCCTCGAATCTTTTCTTTCAATAGTCCTTACGGAGCTTGTCCAACTTGTAGCGGATTAGGTTTTAAAATGGAGTTTGACCCTGATCTGATCGTACCAGATAAAAGCAAATCCATTTTACAGGGAGCATTAGCTCCTTGGGGGGAAGTAAAAGGGAAATATCTGCATCATATATTAAAAGGCATAGCTGATTTTTATGGATTTAGCCTTAATACCCCTTTTGCTAAATTAAAACCCGAATATCAAGAGATTATCTTATATGGTTCAGGAGAAATTAAAATTCCTTTTAAATATCAGAATGATGAACAAAATACTTACTGGCTACATGAGAATTCTTTTGAAGGGGTAATTAATAATCTAAAAAGACGATATAGAGAGACTAAATCAGAGTATATCCGTTCTGAGATACAAAAATTTATGACCATTAGAACCTGTCCTTCTTGTAATGGTAAAAGGCTACGCCCAGAGAGTTTAAAAGTAACTATTGATGGTTTTTCTATTGCCGATGTTACCGAATGGTCAATTAAACAAAACTATGATTTTTTTGAAAATATAAAATTGAGTGAAAGAGAAATAATAATTGTAGGCCAGATATTGAAAGAAATTAAGAGTAGACTAAGTTTTTTAATTAATGTGGGACTTGATTATTTAACTTTATCTCGAGCCTCTTCTACTTTAGCTGGCGGAGAAAATCAGAGGATTCGTTTGGCTACTCAGATTGGTTCAAGTTTGACTGGAGTGCTATATATTTTAGACGAACCAAGCATTGGATTACACCAAAAGGATAATTTTAAACTTCTACAAGCCCTTTTGAAATTAAGAGATTTAGGGAATACAGTAATTGTAATTGAACATGATGAGGCAACAATGAAAATTGCTGATTATATTATTGACCTTGGACCTGGTGCTGGGATTCATGGAGGTTACGTTGTAGCGAAAGGATCTTGTCAAAATATAATTAAAAACCCACAATCTATTACTGGCCGATATTTAAGCCACCTGAATAGGATTAATCTACCCTTAAAAAGAAGAAAGGGAAATGGTAAATATTTAAAAATCATTGGAGCTCGTCAGTATAATTTAAAGAACATCGATGTATCAATTCCTTTAGGAACGTTTACTTGTGTAACTGGTGTATCTGGGTCAGGAAAAAGCACTTTGGTTGAAGAAACCCTGTATAAAGCTTTAATTAAAGAAATTTACAAGAGTAGAGTTTACCCTGGCGATTATGATAAAATCGAGGGAATTAATAATATAGATAAAGTAATAATTATTGACCAATCACCCATTGGTAGAACTTCACGTTCAAATCCTGCTACTTATACCGGGGCTTTTACCCCTATTAGAGAAATATTTTCCAAGACAAAAGAGGCCAGAATAAGGGGCTATAAAGCGGGAAGGTTTAGTTTTAATATAAGGGGGGGTAGATGTGAAGCATGTCAGGGCGCTGGAATAGTAAAAATAGAGATGTATTTTTTACCTGATGTATATATTCCTTGTGAGGTTTGTAAGGGGAAGAGGTTTAATCGAGAAACTTTGGAAATAAAGTATAAAGGGAAAAATATAACTCAAATATTAGATATGACTGTAGAAGAAGCTTTAGAATTTTTTAATGCAATTCCTTCGATTAAGAGAAAATTAAAAACTTTATATGATGTAGGATTAGGATATATAAAATTGGGGCAGTCAGCTACTACATTATCTGGTGGTGAGGCACAAAGAGTTAAATTGGCAAAGGAGCTAAGCAGAAAAAGTACCGGGAAGACCCTATATCTTTTAGATGAACCAACTACTGGATTACATTTTGATGATGTAAAGAAGTTGTTGAATGTCTTAGATCGATTAGTTAGGGCTGGTAATACCGTTTTAGTCATAGAACATAATTTGGATGTAATAAAGTCAGCAGATCATATTATCGATCTCGGCCCAGGCGGGGGAGAAGAAGGGGGACGAGTTGTAGCTGAAGGTACACCCGAAGAAATAGCCTGTAATAAGAATTCGTTTACCGGAGAATTTCTAAAAAAAGTATTAAATTAGTTACCGGTTATATGACAAATAAAAGTC
>DOTB01000030.1 GCA_003513845.1 Candidatus Atribacteria bacterium
AATATGTGATAAAAAAAAGGAAAAAACAACTGCAGTAAGTGTTTAGGAGGGTTTAAATTGAATTGAAGGGCGAAGTTGTCCTGACAAGAAGGATTGTCTTATTGTAAAATATAGTTGCCTGCAATCGACTGCATAATTATAATAACGCTTCATAAGTTTTCTACATATTTTCTTTGGACTTATAATTTATCGGCAAATATGCTGAAACATAAAAAGCCTGGATACTGAGCCAAGAAATTTTTGGCTAAATTAAAATGAAAATAAGTTGAAATAAATTAATTAAATATAGTGCAAACGATTGCACAAATATTAAAGACGCAGTTAGATTATAACTAAAAATTTCCAAACGATACTTTTTCAGATTATTAGTTAATGTAGTTTTTGACTAAAAAAATTACCAAAATTAGCTTCTTAAAAAATCAAAACACTCCCTGTGGCATGTCCCGAAAAAAAGAGTTTTCCTCTAAATAACAGGGAACCAACAAGAGGAGGTGAGATATAAGAAGAAAAATATTCTAATTTCCTAAATGTTTTTTAAAATTTAAAAATATTTTTTGGAGGTAAAAAATGAAAAGTAATTTGAAAGTTGGTTTATTAATCTTTATCGTAATCTTCTTGTTTTCAAGTATCTTCCTATCTTCTTTTGCAGCTGAAAAAGAATACACCATTTATGTAGTGGTTCACGGAGGAATTGCAGACCCATTCTGGAAAGTTTGCGAGAAGGGAGCACTTGATGCAGGGGCTCTATATCCGGATTTAAAGGTAGTTTATACTGGTCCCACGGTATTTAAACTTGAAGAATTTATGTCATATATAGAATCAGCATTAGCAAGTAAGCCCGATGCTTTAGTCTGCACTTTAACTGCACCTGATGCTATGGATGAATCTCTTCGGGCAGCTATTGCACAAGGGCTTCCTGTAGTAGCTATCAATGCCCCAGACCTTAGAACACCTGAAGATGCCAGAATACCTGTTTTAACCTATGTTGGAGAGGATAGTTATTTCATAGGAGTTTCTGCAGCCAGGGAAACTTTAAAGAGATTTACCCCTAAGCGGGCGATATTCTGTAACCATCATCCAGGTGCTACCCATATAGAAGCAAGAGGGAGGGGTTATATTGATACTCTTAAGGCAAAAGGAGTAATTGCAGAAGCTTTGGATATTACCGAAGACGCAGTTAAAGGAGCAGAAATGACAGCTGCCTATTTGAAAGCACATCCAGATACTGATGCAATTTTCTGTTCGAACACCCTTCGTACTGAGACGATTATCCCGCGTTTGGAAGCAGATGGCATAAAAGTTGGAGTAGATGTAAAGATCGCTCAAATGGATTGCTCTCCCAAGATACTCGAATATATTCAGGAAGGTAAAGTAATGTTTACTATGGATCAGCAACAATACCTGCAGGGTTATCTCGGAGTAGTATTTGCTTATTTAAACGCAAAGTATGGTTATATTCCTCCACCGGCACCAGTCTCCACAGGACCAGCGGTGATTACCGCAGATGATATTCCTTCCTTAGAAGAACTGGTTAAAGAAGGATATAGGTAAACATTAAAATAGGGAAATGCGATAATCGGGTGTCGGGTAGTGTTATTTATTAAGCACTACCCGACACAATATAATAAAAAAATAGCGATGGTTAGGAGGAATTAATGAAAGAAGTATCAGATAACCTAAAAACTGAAACTAAAGGGCAGGTTTTAAGTTTTTCTCAGATACGCAGGTGGCCTGAATTTGGAGTAATAATTGCTTTCATAATATTGCTTACTATTTTTTCTATTTTTTCCTCAAAATTTCTTACCTTACGCAATATTACCGGGATACTTACTATAGTATCAGAATTAGGAATTATGGCTATTGGTATAGCTTTTTTAATGATTGCTGGAGAATTTGATCTCTCGGTTAGTAGTGTTTATGCTTTATCAGGCTTTCTCTTTGTAACCCTAGCAAATAAATTTAATTCACCATTAGCCTTTATTATCACCTTAGCTCTTGCTGCTTTTATAGGATTTTGCAATGGAATAATTACCTTGCGCTCCCGCATACCCTCATTTATAGCTACTTTGGGAATGATGTTGTTTTTAAGAGGAACACTTTTGGCAGTAACTGGAGGTGAATCGGTTAGTTATAAAGCTGATGCTATTATGCCCAGCCTATTAACCCGATACATAGGTTATGGTTTTCGTCCTTCCCACATTTGGTTTCTTGCTCTCACTCTGATTTTTTCAATGGTACTTACTAATACTCGTTACGGAAACTGGGTATTTGCCACGGGGGGAAATAAAGAAGTAGCAAGGGCAATGGGAGTAAATGTAAATAAAGTCAAAATAATAAATTTTATGTTATCATCTCTAATGGCCTCATTATCAGGTTGTATTGTAATTAGTAGATTTAATTTAGCCAATGCCTCATTTGGGACAGGAATGGAATTGGAAGCAATCGCTTCAGCGGTTATCGGAGGGACTTTCTTAACCGGGGGTTATGGAACAATTATTGGAGTATTTTTTGGAGCATTCCTTATGGGTATGATGAGGACTGGTCTGGTAATGATGGGGGCACCTGCCTATTGGTATCAGGCATTCGTAGGAGCAATTTTGATAATAGCAGCAACAATCAATCTTAAGTTAAGACGATTAGAGATGTAAATGTGTGGAGGGACAAAGCAATCTCGACGAGATTGCCACGCTTCGATAAATCGAGGCTCGCAATTATCTAAGGGGAAGGAGAGTTATAGCTTATGCAAAAAATTACACCATTAGTAAAAATGGTTGATATAGAAAAGAATTTTGGAGCAGTCCAGGCATTAAAAAAGGTAAATGTTGAGGTTCAACCTGGAGAAATTTTAGGTTTATTAGGGGATAATGGAGCAGGTAAATCTACACTTATAAAGATTCTTGCTGGTGTTTTTCCCCCAGATGCGGGCGAAATCTTCTTTGAAGGTAAGCAAGTAAATTTTTTGTCTCCAAAAGATGCGCGTGCCTCAGGGATTGAAACAGTCCATCAAGCACTATCGTTGGTAAATGTAATGAGTATCTCTAGAAATTTTTTCTTAGGAAGAGAGCCAACTAAAAAGATAGGTCCGGTGAATTTACTTGATAGAAAAAAGATGGATGAAGAATGCAAAAAAGCTGTTACTGGATTAGGTGTAAGAGTAAGGTCCCCTCATGAATTTGTATCGATTTTATCTGGGGGAGAGAGACAAGCAATATCCATAGGAAGGGCTATGCATTTTAAAGTTAAACTCCTTATCCTTGATGAACCTTTAACTGCTTTATCAGTAAGAGAGACTAAAGAAGTGCTTAGACAGGTAGAAAAAGCAAAAGAGTCAGGAGTTTCAGTTATTTTTATTACTCACAATGTATATCATGTTTATCCTGTTGCAGAAAGGTTCGTGATGTTAGATAAGGGAATAAAAATAGGTGAGGTTTATAAAAAAGATGCCAGCCCAGAGGATATTATAGAGATAATAGCTACAGGCAAGATGCCTCAAGAATTGAAATCTTAAAAATTGGAATTATAATTTTTAATTATTCTCATAATTTTAGGTAATGTGCTAATGAAGTCTCGAGAAAGATTAAGGAAAGCTATTAATCATCAAAAAACAGATCGTATCCCCCTTGATTTAGGTTCAACTTTAGTGACGGGGATTCAGGCAAGCACTTATGCGAAATTAAGAAGAGTGCTTGGTTTGAAGGATCAACCAGTAAAGATAATTGATCCTTTTCAAATGTTGGCGGAAGTCGAAATGGAAGTGATTGAGAAATTAGGGGTTGATACAGTTGGATTATGGCTTCCCACCAATGTTTTTGGATTTAAAAACGAAAATTGGAAGCCCTGGAGGCTGTTCGACAGTACCAAGGTATTAGTACCAGAAAAATTTAATACGAATAGGGATGATAAGGGGGATATTTATCTCTATCCTAAAGGGGATAGCTCGGTTCCTCCCTGTGCAAAGATGCCTCAAGATGGTTATTATTTTGACCTTATAGTACGTCAGGAACCCTTCGATGAAAGAAAGTTAAATCCAGAAGAATGGGCAAAACAACAATACTCCATCTTTTCAGATGAAATACTAAGATATTTAGAGAGTAGAGCTGATAAGCTTTACAAGAGTACAGATCTTTCTATTGTGGGAGAATTCATAGATGCAAGTTTTGGAGATATTTCTATGGTGCCAGGCCCGGCTATTAGAAACCCTAAAGGCATAAGAGACCCAATAAAATGGATTACTGCTCATATTGAATATCCCGATTATATCAAGGGAATCTTTGAGCTACAATGTGAAATAGCCCTGAAAAACCTGGAACTCTCTTACCAGGCAATCGGAAATAAAATAGATGTAATTATGATAAGTGGAACAGATTTTGGTACCCAAAATGCTCCCTTTATATCTCCTGATATGTATCGGGAGTTTTACAAACCTTTCCACAAGAGGATAAATGATTGGGTTCATAAGAACACTTCCTGGAAGACTTTCTATCATACCTGTGGTTCTATTGCTCTATTTTTGGATGACTTTGTGGAAGTTGGAGTGGATATTTTAAATCCTGTTCAGACTTCCGCTAAAGATATGGATCCCAAAATGTTAAAGGAGAAGTACGGAGATAAATTGGTTTTCTGGGGTGGGGGAGTAGATACCCAGAAGACACTCCCCTTTGGTACGCCTGAAAATGTAACAAAGGAAGTAAACGAACGTTGCCAGATATTTGGAAAAGGAGGGGGCTTTGTATTTAACCCTATTCACAACATTCAGTCAAAAGTTCCCATAGAAAATGTTGTAGCAATGTTTCAAGCTGTAAAGGAATTTAAATATTAACAAAAACATTTAATTAGTTTAAGGAGAAAAAGATATAAAATTTCTCAAACCAATTATTTAACTAAAGAAGGATAAAAAATGCAATTTTCATTATGCATTGATTCAATATATCCTGAAGAAAATCTAAAGGAGAAACTTAAAAAGATTAAACAGGCAGGATTTAGTTATATTGAGTTCTGGGATTGGAGAGATAAAGATCTTAATTTAATTATAAATAGCGGGTTAAAGGTTACAAATTTTAGTGGGAATAGAATATCATCTTTGATTTTGGATGACAAAGAAAAGGTTATTGGGGAGATTAATGTCTCCCTTAAAATAGC
Source organism: Candidatus Atribacteria bacterium (assembly GCA_003513845.1). Taxonomy (GTDB): domain Bacteria; phylum Atribacterota; class Phoenicimicrobiia; order Phoenicimicrobiales; family Phoenicimicrobiaceae; genus Phoenicimicrobium; species Phoenicimicrobium oleiphilum. Next base: position 5,140 of record DOTB01000030.1, read on the forward strand.
GAGAAAATTAGAATGTAAGCAGATTATGTTGTTATCTGATGTATTAAAAAGTGATGGGAGTGTTGAGGCAAGCCCAAAGAATAGGGAAGAAAAATTATTACATCTTTATGAAAATTTAAAAGAAATTATTAAGATAGCAGAAAAAGAAAAGGTATTATTTGCGCTTGAACCACTGAATACTATAAAAGATCATAAAAATTATTTTTTGGATAGTTTTCAAATAACTCTTGAATTAGTTAAATCAGTAAATTCTGAGTATCTTAAAATACTTTATGATATATATCATATGCAAATTATGGAGGGAAATATATTAGACACTTTACAAAAATATCACCAATTTATAGGATATATTCATATAGCAAATGTTCCTTATAGATGTGAACCTTGGATTGGAGAACTTGATTATAATTTCATTCTTAAAGAGCTTTCTAAAGTATATTCAGGGTTTGTGGGTTTTGAATTTTTTGTGAAAGAAAAAAGTTTTTCTTATGAAAAACTCTACGACTGGGTTCAGTCAATTGATTTATGAAAAGAATATATTATAAATGATTACTTAGATTATCAGTGAGATTACACAGATTTTTGATAAAGTATAGAATTTAATCTGTGCAGTCTGCTATAATCTCCATAATCACTTATTTATAGATTTAGAAATAATAAGAAAGGAAATAAAAATTATGGAAAAAGTTAATATAGGTGTAATTGGTGTAGGTAGAATTGGAAAATTACATACTCGCAACTTAAAATATCAGATTTCCGGAGCAAAGGTATTAGCGGTTGCTGATATATTTGAGGAGAGCGCCCAGCAAGTTGCCTCTCAATTAGAAATACCGATTGCTGAAAAAGATTATCGGACTTTATTAGAAAATAAGGATATTGATGCAGTAGTAATCTGTTCCTCTACTGATACCCATGCTCAGATTATTTCTGAAGCAGCTCAAGCAGGGAAACATATCTTCTGTGAAAAACCCATTGCTTTAGATCTTGACAAAATTGACCAAGCCATAACTGCGGTTAAAAAAGCAGGGATAAAACTACAGGTAGGATTTAATCGTCGTTTTGACCCCAGCTTTAAGAAAGCCAAAGAACTGGTGTCAAAAGGGACAATCGGAACACCTCATTTAGTAAGAATAACCAGCAGGGATCCAGAGCCACCACCAATTAGTTATGTTAAAGTATCAGGGGGAATCTTTTTAGATATGATGATTCACGATTTTGATATGGCTCGTTATCTTTTAGATCAAGAAGTGGTGGAATTGATGGCGGTGGGCAGTTGCTTGGTTGACCCGGCTATTGGAGAGGCAGGAGATATTGATACTGCAATAGTTACTCTGAAATATGAAGGTGGGGCCTGGGGGACTATAGATAATAGCCGTAAAGCTGTTTACGGATATGACCAGCGCATAGAAATTTTTGGTTCAGAAGGATGTGTATCAGTAGGGAACCCCAGACCTACAGAAGTAATTATTAATAGTGCTAAAGACACTATAAGTGATAAACCTCTTTATTTCTTTATAGAACGTTATCAAGAAGCTTATTTAGCGGAAATGGAAGAATTTATCCAGTGTATTAAGGAAGACAGAGAGCCATCAGTAGGTGGTTTAGATGGTAAAATATCTGTTCAAATGGGTTATGCTGCTAAAGAATCTCTAGGCAAGAGAAGTTTTGTAAAATTGATAAGATAAAAAATTATTAAACGGGAGAGAAATAATAAGAATCGATTATGAATACAACTAGTAAAGATGTAGCGGAATTAGCGGGAGTTCACCCCTCTACAGTATCTCGGGTAATAAATAATGACTCCCGTATAAGTGAAAAAACCAAAGAAAGAGTTCTTTTGGCGATTAAAAAGTTGGGATACACTCCCAATGCTATTGCTCGTGGGTTAAAGACCAAAAGAACTTATACTCTTGGGATGCTAATCCCGGATATTACCAATCCCTTTTTTGCCGAGATAGCTCGGGGGGTAGAAGATGCAGCAAACAAGAATAATTTTAATGTAATATTATGCAATACTGATGATAAACCAAAAAAAGAAAGGACTTACCTGGAGATATTAAGAGAAAAAAGAGTTGATGGTTTAATTTTAGGGACTGCTCATATTAAGGATAAGAGCATCTTAGAATTAGAAAAGAAAAAATTTCCTTATATATTAATTTCCCGAAATATAGAAAGGTTAGATAAAAATTGCATAATTATTGATGATGTTGCAGGGGGAATAATGGCTACTGAATATTTAATTAAATTAGGTCATCAACGAATTGCTCATATTACTGGTCCTCTGCAAACAAGGTCAGCACTTAATAGACTAAAGGGCTATAAATTAGCTTTAAAAAAATATGGAATTGACTATAAGGATGAATTGGTAGGAGAGGGTGATTTTAGAATAAAGGGTGGTTATCAGGTAATGAAGAGATACTTGAAATTGGCTAAGCCACCTACTGCTATATTTGCTGCCAATGACCTGCTGGCCTTGGGAGCTATGCAGGCTATTCAAAAAAAGAATTTTCTCATCCCTGATGATTTTTCGGTAATAGGTTTTAATGATATTGAGTTAGCCTCTTTTGTTTACCCCCCTTTAACTACTATTCGTCAACCGATATTAGAGATGGGAAATTTAGCAGTGAAAATGTTATTAAAAATAATAACTGATAAGGAATTCAATCAAAGAAGAGTCGTGTTACAACCTAAATTAATAATAAGGGAATCTTGTAAAAAGTTAATAAGTTAAAAATAAAATAAATAGGAGGAAAAAAGAAATGAAAGCTGTAACTTTGTATGCTGATTGGCAACCTAAGCCAGATTTTAAATTAGGGGCAAAAGACATTGATGGAAAACTTACTTATTTGGGGAGTAAAGTATGGAGGAATCCAAAACTAAAAATAATAGAAAAAGATATCCCTAAAATTGGGTCTTCCGAAGTTTTAATAAAAGTTAAAGCCTGCGGGATATGTGGCAGTGATGTCCATATGGCTCAACCTGATGATGATGGTTATATCTGGTATCCAGGGCTTACTGCTTTTCCCGTAACCTTAGGACATGAGTTTTCAGGAGTAGTAGTGGAAGCAGGTGAAAAGGCTATTAATAAAAGAAATGGAAAGAAATTTGAAGAAGGTGAGGCAGTGACTGCTGAAGAGATGTTCTGGTGTGCTTCTTGCCGACCCTGTGCGGATGGCTATCCCAATCACTGTGAGAAATTACAGGAGATTGGTTTTAGTTGTGATGGGGCTTTTGCAGAATATGTCAAAGTTGATTCTCGCTATATTTGGAGTCTGGAAGAATTAAAAAGAGTTTATAAAGGTGATGACCTGTTCCTGGCTGGTAGCTTAGTCGAGCCTACCTCAGTAGCCTATAACGCAGTAATAGAACGAGGAGGAGGGATAAGACCGGGAGATAATGCAGTAATTTTAGGTGGTGGACCTATTGGGCTCGCGGCAGTCGCCATAATGAAAAAAGCTGGGGCCTCAAATGTAATTCTATCTGAGCCTTCTGAATCAAGAGCGAAATTAGGTAAGAAGATGGGTGCAGACCATATCATTAATCCTATAAAGGAAAATTTCACGGAAAGAGTGTTAGATATAACAGGTGGATTGGGAGCTAAGTTGTATTTAGAAGCAACTGGTTTACCCGATAGAGTTTGGCCAGATATTGAACAAGCTATCTGGAATGGTAAGATGATTAATAGCACCGTAGTAATTGTAGCTCGTTCAGATAAAAAGATACCGGTAACTGGAGAAGTATTCCAGGTAAGAAGGGCTTCGATCGTAGGTTCTCAAGGTCATTCTGGTCATGGAACATTCCCCAGAGTTATAAGCTCAATGGCCTCGGGAATGGATATGACTCCTCTAATTACTAAAAAGATAACTTTGGATGAAGTCCCAGAGAATATAGTCCTCCTGCGGACTGATAGAACAGAATGTAAAATTACCTGTGTGTTTAAATAAATTGACAAAAAGGAGAAATTTAAAATGTCTGATAAAAAAAACGATAAATGGCTTACCACAGATTACCCGCAGATAGTATTTGAAAATAGTAAGGTGGGCAGATTAAAAAAAGAAATATTTGATGCTCCGATGAGTAAAATTGAGGAGATACTTAAGGAATATGAAATTCCTTCTCCATCCGAATTAGGGAAAGCAGGAAGTTACATTCAGACTACTCCTCGTATGCATGTTATTGAAAATCGTCGTAAAAATGATATTGTATTTGTTCCAGTAGGTTGTACTGAGTGTCATGGTGATTATGCCAATAGCGGTCTGGATACCTTTATGGTGACTCAGATCTGTGAAGGGATTCGTCGTTACACCTTAAAAAAGGGGGCACCGGTAAATTTAGCCTTACCTCCTTTAAATTATGGTGGGCATCCTTATCATCATTGTGGTATGGCCGGGACTATTATTATGCCTGAAGATGTAGTTAGAGAAAGTGTAATTAATGTTATGTTAGGCCTTTGGAATGATGGTTTCCGAAAACAAGTCTGGGTAAACAATCATGGTCAATTATGGATTTTAGAATCTGCACTTCAGGAATTCTTTAAACGTTATCAATTACCCGCGATTATCAGAGTAATTGATTGGCACCGGGCAATTAGAGAATTCTTTATTCCTATTGACCGGGAAGATAGTTTGACTACTGATTTTGTTCATGCTGATGAGGCAGAGGCATCAGTGGCTCAATTGTTATTCCCCGAGATGTTAGATATGAAGTATGCAGTTGATACCGAAGGCGAGCCTTTGTTACCAGGTGGTCACTTTGATACTTCGGTTGACCCTTACCGACGTCCTCAATTATGGCAACAGGGAGAAGGGCAGGCAGCGATTGAGAGGGCAGCAGTCCCGGAAGGAGTGGTGGGTTGTCCCACTCGGGCCAGTGCTAAAAAAGCAAAACGTCCCATTGCAGCAATTTTAAAATATTTGACCTTAGTTCACGATGAAATTTTAGAGACCTATCCTGCTGGTAAATTGCCTCCAGTAGAAAAAATTTGCTTGCGTGACCCTAAGGAGATGGAACCATTCTTAAAAGAACCAATGAGCAAAGGTTGGAAATCTGTATTTGAGTTACCCTATATAGGACAAATAAATAGTTTATAGTGAACAATTATTTGTCATTACTAGCGACCACCTCTTTTTCGTCATTTTGAGTGAGTGTAACGAGCGTGGCAATCTCTAATTGGTATATATATTTAGCATATTTGTAGAGGGCAGATTCATCCGCGTCAGGTTATTTGGTTTATTAATTTTAATCATAATGGGAGTATATAAAACAATGAAGAAAAGTATAGTAGTTTCAACTCAACCTACCAAATTTTCCGCTTTAGCCTTTAAAGAGGATTTTGAAGAAAGTATTAAAAAAGTTGCAGAATTAGGTTTTGACGGTGCAGAATTAGCAATTAGAAATCCTGAAGATTTAAAAGTAAAAGATATTATTAATATAATTAAGGAAAACAATTTAGAAGTCCCTGCCATAGGTACCGGTCAGGCCTATGGAGAAGAGGGTTTAAGTTTTTCTGATCCCAATGAAATTGTGAGGAAAATGGCAGTAGAAAGAATAAATAACCAAATAATATTTGCCTCTCATTTTGATGCTCAGGTGATTATTGGTTTAATAAGGGGAAAAATTAATGAAAGTGTGAGTCGGGAGGAAGCTGAAGAATGGACCATTGATTGCTTAAGAAAATGTACAGAATTTGCGAAAAACTATAATGTCCGACTTACTTTAGAGCCGGTAAACAGATATGAGAGCAATTTTATTAATACCCTTGGTGAGGGGATTGAATTTATTAAGAGAGTAGGAGCATCAAATTTAGGATTATTAGCTGACACTTTTCATATGAATATTGAAGAGGTTTCGATTTATGACAGCATTATTCAAGCAAAAGATTATATTACTCATATCCATTTTGCCGATAGTAACCGTTGGGCTCCCGGTTGTGGCCATCTCGATTTTATAAAGATAATCCAAACTTTAAAAAAGATAAATTACCACGGTTATGTATCTGCCGAGATTCTTCCTTTACCTGATCCGGATATTGCCGCCAGAAGTACTGCTGAGACATTAAGTAAAATTATAGATTAGATAATTATTTAAATAAAGGATCTTTTTATATTCTTGTGAGAATGCTTCACCTATTAAATAGATTGGTGGTGTAATAGCGGAAAACGAATATTTATACGGAGGTTTTTTGATGAACAACCAGAATATTTTGCAATTATTCAATAGATATTATGGTGATAAATATAAAACATATCCTTCTTCTATAAAATCCGAAAAAGAAAATTATTTTTTTATGGCGAAAGATGATAGAGAAAAATATTTGATAATTATAGCATCACCCAATCTTGCCAATAAATTTGAAGGGGAGATTTTAGAAGAAAGAATTATAAATGGGAAAAATATGATTATAAAGAAATGTTTTTTAAATCATTCTAATCTTTCTCTATTACGAGAAATATTTCCCCATCTCAATCCTTCATTTTGTGGTCTAAAACCATCTTTTGGTACGGGAGATCGTTTAGGTATAGCTACTCCAGCTCACGTTAGAGCTTTTAAAGAGAAAGATATTTTTCCCATTTTAGCTCAGCAGTCAGTAAGGGAAATGGAGAGAACTGAAAGAAATTGGCAGAAAGTATTAGATGACGCCATTTGGGGTTGTTTTGAAACAGGCTATATTGGTCCTTTTGGGGCAGATGCTGATCACGTAAAGAAAATTGAAGATCTAAAAGAAGCAGTAGACTGTGGCTATACTATGTTTACTTTAGACCCTTCTGATTATGTTAAAAAAGATTTATCAAAATTAAATAAAAAAGAGATAGACAATCTCTATGAGCAATTATCTGAAAAAAAAGATTTAGAAAGATTGTATTTAAACAAAATTTACAATTTTGGTGGGCAGAGATTGATGTTTGATGATAGTTCTTTGCCCGAAATTATATTAACTTATTCTGAAGCTATAAATTATGTGGTGAAATGTTACGAGTTTTTGGGGAGTTATAAAAAGGATGATTTTGATTTAGAGATCTCGGTAGACGAAACTCCCACAGTAACCTCTCCTTTGGCTCATCTATTTATTGTTCTGGAACTTCAAAGAAGAGGGGTAGATTTTCAAAACTTAGCCCTTCATTTCTTAGGGGATTGGCAGAAAGGGATAGAATATATAGGAGATATAAAGCAGTTTGCTAGGGAATTTTCTTTTCATGCAGCTATTGCCAAAAATATTAGAGGGTATAAACTTTCTCTTCATACCGGGAGTGATAAGTTTTCTGTCTATCCTATTTTTTCTCAAGAAACCGAAGGACTTTGTCATATTAAAACTGCTGGGACTAGCTGGTTAGAGGAAATAAAAGTAGTTGCCATGAAAGATCCAGATCTTTACCGAGAGATTCATCGATTTGCTTTGGAGAATTTTGAAAAAGATAGAGCATCTTATAATTTAACTACTGACCTTTCTCGTATACCCGATATAGATACAATTGCGGATGATGAATTAATAAATCTTTTCAAGCAGAATGACTCTCGGCAACTTATCCATATAACCTATGGTTCTATTCTAATGGCGAGAGATAGCGAAGGAAAACATATCTTTAAAGATAGAATTTATAAAATATTATTTGATTATGAAGAAGAGCATTATCGAGAAGTATCTAATCATATTAAAAGACACTTAGAACTTTTAAAATAGTAGATAAATACAGTAACAAGTAATGTATAATGAGTAATGAGTGGGGGTTCGATTCATCGGACCTGCTCGCTAATCATAGGATAGGTGTCTCACCTGTTAAGGATAGATTCCCGCTTCCGCGGGAATGACATAAAAGAGAGCGGGAATGACATAAAAGAGAGTGGGAATGACATAAAAGAGAGTGGGAATGACATAAAGGGGAAAAACAGGACAAGGGAATGACCGAGAGGGTAATGAGATTGTCACGCTCGCTTCGCCCACTCGCAATTACAGAAAGAAAATTCGCAATGAATGGGCAGGTCGGATAAATCCGACCCCTACATAAAAAAATATGTTATACACTAATAGTTGAGATTGCTACGGATGGCAAAAATATTACATAAGTACTATCCTTGCAATGACAGAAAAATAGAAAATTTTGATAAAATGATGAACTTAAGGAGGAAGAGGTAATGCAAAAAAATTTAAATATGTTTAGTTTAGAAGATAAGGTTGCTGTAATTACCGGTGGTGCAGGTGTTTTGGGCTCTGCTATTGCCCGAGGGCTGGGTAAAGCTGGTGCTGAAATAGCTATATGTGATATTGTAAATGCTGATAAAGTAGCAAAAAAATTACAAGAAGAGGGGATAATAGCAAAGGGGTATTATATAAATGTAATGGATATAGAAAAGATAAAGTTCTGCAGAGATGAAGTAATTAAAGATTTTGGTAAGGTAGATATTTTGCTTAATGCGGCAGGTGGGAATATGAAAGAAGCAACTACTTCAGAAGAACTTAAATTTTTTGACCTTCCTCTTTCTGCACTAAAGAAAGTGGTTGGACTTAATCTATTCGGAGGGGCTGTGCTCCCCTCGCAGGTTTTTGGAAAAATTATGGTGGAAAATAAAGAAGGGGGTTCAATTATTAATATTTCTTCTATGAGTGCTTTTCGCCCTCTTACTAAAGTATCTGGTTATTCTGCAGCTAAGGCAGCGGTAAGCAATTTTACCCAGTGGCTAGCAGTTCACTTTGCTCAGGAATATAATAAAAGCTTACGAGTTAATGCCCTTGCCCCCGGATTTTTCCTGACTACTCAGAACCGTTTTTTACTTACTAATGAAGATGGAAGTTTGACTCCTCGAGGAAAAACTATAATTACCCACACTCCTATGGGCAAATTTGGTGACCCGGAAGATTTAATTGGAGCCTGTATCTGGTTAGCTTCTGATGCTTCCAAATTTGTAACTGGAATTATTGTTCCGGTAGATGGAGGATTTAGTGCGTTCTCGGGAGTCTAAAAACAGTAATAAGTAATGAGTAATAAGTAATGAGTAAAGAGCTGGATAGTTAGTTGGTTACCTGGTTAAGAGATAAGTATATTGAAACTAATATTAATAAACCAATTAACCAACAAACCAGTTAACTAAACAACTATTAATACAGGGGGGAAGATAAATGAAAAAACAAAATATTGGATTAATTGGTTTAGGTCCTATGGGACAAAATCTAACTTTAAATATGGAAGATAAAGGATATTCTGTAGCTGTTTATAATAGGACCAGTGCCAAGACAGAAGATTTTGCTAATGGGGTGGCTAAAGGTAAAAATATATTACCTACCTATTCTTTAGAAGAATTTGTAAATTCTTTAGAGGTTCCTCGGAAGATAATCCTATTAGTAAAGCAAGGCAAACCGGTAGATGAGTATATTGAAAAGCTCGTCCCTTTGTTGGAAAAAGATGATCTGATTATAGATGGAGGTAATTCTTATTTTAAAGATACGATAAGGCATAATAAAAAGTTGAGCGAATTAGGATTATTGTTTATCGGGACAGGAATTTCTGGAGGAGAAGAAGGGGCTTTAAAGGGCCCTGCCATAATGCCTGGTGGACAAAAAGAAGCTTATAATCTAATGGAGGATATCTTTAAAAAGATTGCTGCTAAAGCCTATGATGGTGTTCCTTGTGTATCCTATATTGGTCCAGATGGAGCTGGCCATTTTGTTAAGATGGTCCATAATGGCATTGAATATGGAGATATGCAGTTAATTGGAGAATGTGTTTGGATATTTAAGAATGCTTTGAATATGAGTTCAGGAGAGATTGCTCAAATTATGACCGAATGGAATAGTGAAAATGATGTCCTACGGTCATATCTAATAGAAATTACCGGAGAAAGTATGAAAGAAAAGGATAAAAAGAGTAATGAATATTTGGTTGACTTGACAGCTGATATTACCAGGATGAAAGGCACAGGGACCTGGACAGTGCAAAGTGCTTTAGAGTTATTAGTTCCCATTCCTACTATTGCAGCTGCAGTCTTTTCCCGAGAGATGTCACAAGATAAAGATTTAAGATTAAAATTATCAAAAGAATTATCAATTTTTAGAGAAAGATACATAGGGGAAAAAGAGCAATTTATAGAGATTGCCCATAATGCTCTATATCTTGCCAAGATTTCTTCTTATGCTCAGGGTATGGCCTTATTGCAAGCTGCCTCGAAGGAATATAATTGGAATCTTAATTTAGGGGAAATTGTAAAAGGATGGCGAAGTGGGTGTATAATTCGGGCTCAATTTTTAGACGAAGTTACTAAGGCCTATAAGGAAAATCCAGAATTGCCCAATCTTCTAACTGCTCCTCGATTTGCCGAAGTAGTGAAACAAGATCTTAGAAAATTAGCCAACTTTATAGAGATTGCTCATTGGGTAAAGGTACCTGTCCCAGCTATGGATAATGCCTTTGATTATATTCTTCAGCTGGCCAGTCCGGTGATGATTTCTGCCCAGGTGTCTGCCTTGCAAAGAGATTATTTTGGAGCACACGGTTATTTTAAGCTTAAAGGTATAGATAACCCAGAGATAATGACTACAAAAGAAGGAAAGGTAAGAGAATTTCATACCGAATGGATGTTACCTGGACGGCCGGAAGAGGAATGGACAAAATAGTATATAGTCGATAGTATATAGTATATAGAGAAAAACGAAAAGCGCAAAAAAATTCGTATCTCGTATCTCGCAAAGAAAATAGTAATGTATAATATGTAGGGGCAGACCTTGTGTCTGCCCGTAGTTGACTAGTTAAGGGAGGATTAATGTGCTGTTAATCGAAAATCTCGATGGAGAATTAACGAATGAACAATTAAAGGAAATTGTAAAGGAAAGTCTGAAAGATTTTGGTTCAGTAAAAAAAGCTCTACTAATTCATCCTGATTATACCAGAACAGATTTTACCGATAAATTGGCTCCTCTTATTTATCAAGAGTTAAAAAATAAAGGAATGACTCAGATTGACTCTTTAAATGCCGGTGGTACTCACCGAGCAATGACTGATAAGGAAATTCGGATTAAGTTAGGACTTTCCAACCAGATTAATTTTACCCACCATTATAATCACGAATATAATAATACAGAACAATTGGTAATCGTGGGGGAAATTCCCGCCTCTTTTGTAGCAGAAAAAACTCAAGGTGAACTCTTTCAATCTATTCCGGTAGTGGTGAATAAATTAATTACCGAAGATTATGATTTGGTTATTGCTTTAAGTGGGACCCTGCCCCATGAAGCTGCTGGTTATGCAGGAGGGCTGAAGGTCTTTTTTCCGGGAATTTCAGGCCCCGAGGTGATAGATTTACTGCATTGGGCTGCAGTACTTATTGGTATTCCTCAAATTATCGGTACTGTTGATAATCCAGCCCGTGATGTTATAAATAGAGGATCTTCCTTTATATTTGATAAAATAAAAGCACCAACAATTTCTTTTAATATGGTCTTTGAGGAAACAGGACATCAGGTGATACCTAAAGGACTATATATAGGGACAGGTTTTAATGGTTTTATTGAAGCCTATAAACGGGCAACAAAGGCAAGTTCTCAGCTCCATATAGTTTATATAGATAAACCTCTTGAATTTGCTGTTCAAGTTATTGATAAGAGTTATGATGAGATTTGGACTGCCGGAAAAGGTTCTTATAAACTACAGAGTCCCGGAGTTATGGCGCCAGGTGGGGAGATCATTATTTACGCCCCCCATATTAATTGTTTTCATTCTCGACCAGAGATGGACTTTGCCTTAAAGCAAATAGGTTATCACTGCAAAGATTATGTAAAGAAATATTTAGAATCAAATCCCGAGTTTAGTAAAAATATTGCTGCCCATATGATAAATGTTCGAGGACCGGGAAGATTCGATATCAATTCTGGGAAAGAAGAATTTGACTTTAAAGTCACTTTAGCTACTGGAATCTCAAAAAATGTTTGTGAATCGGTAGGATTAGGTTATCGTAACCCTGATTTAATCCGTAAAGAAGATTTTATCGGGCAAAAGAAACTCTGGATCGAGAATGGGGGGAAATATCTCTATAAAATAAAATAAATATAATTATATAGGAATTTCCTTTTTGCGTAGGCCCTAATTTGTATCTTGTATCTCGTAAATAATATTTTGTGAAGATGGTTAGCCAGTTTGCCAGTTACCCCGTTTAAGAATTAAAATTATTTTGGTTAACTGTATCAATTATTAACTCTCATCATTTAACTTTGGAACTTGTATTTGAAATTAATGATTGGAATTAACTGGTTAACTGGCAAGCGGGATAACCGGGTAACTAACTAAAAACTAACAACTATACACTATCGACTAAGTTAAAAGGAGGAAACGATAGATGAAAAATGTAGTTATTGCTCAATCAGGTGGGCCAACTTCGGTAATAAATAATAGTCTTAGAGGAGTTATTGATGAGTTAAATCTATCAAAAAAAATTAATAAAATATATGGTGCAAAGATGGGTATTCTCGGAGTTTTAAAGGAAGAGCTAATAGATATTTCTGCTCAAGATCCCCATCAAATAGCTCTATTAGCAGAAACTCCATCTGCTGGGACAATCGGTAGCTGTAGGTATAAGATAAAGAGTGATGAGGATTTAGCCCGCATTGTAGAGGTCTTTAAGAAACACGAGATTGGATATTTCTTCTATTGTGGTGGCGGGGATTCAATGGATACTGCTAATAAAGTAAGCAAATTGGCGCAAAAAGAAAATTTAGAATTGATTTGTACTGGCATACCCAAAACTATTGATAATGATGTGGGAGGACCCTTGCAAGCTGATGGAACATTTGCTGTTTGTGACCATGACCCGGGATATGGGAGTGTGGCTCGTAACCTGGCTATTAATATACTGGAAGCAAATGAAGAGAATAAGGCAAGTTATACCAGTGACCCGGTTTTGGTTATTGGAGTAATGGGAAGAAAAATTGGTTTTATTCCAGCAGCAGCTCGTTTAGCTGATCCGGAAAGGAAAATACCATTACTGATTATACTTCCCGAAGCTTTGTCAAAAGATGATTATTTAGGAAATTTGGAATTTATTACTGAAAAGGTAAATAAAAAGTTGAAGGATTTCGGTAGGTGTATAGTGGTTATTGGGGAAGGAGTAGAATTAGGAGATCTGGGGGTACTTAAAGATAGTTTTGGTCATGCCCAATTTAGTGCTTCCGAACGGACAGTTGAACAACTGCTTATAAATTATTTGAACGGTACAGATAAAAAAGATGAGAAAGGACAAGCCCAGAGCCGTTTAATAGTTAGAGGTATTGCGCGTTCGGAAAGACCGGGGACTCGCCAGAGACGCGAGATTGCCTATGTATCCGAAGTAGATAAAGAAGAGGCTTATCAAGTGGGAGTATATGCTGCTCAAATCGCCTTAGCTGGAGAGAATGGCTTTATGTCAACAATATCCAGAAAACCTGGTGGGATTTATAAAATTACCTATGATAAAATTCCTTTAGATATAGTGGCTAACTCGGAAAGGAAATTTCCACAAGAATGGATTAGTGCTGATAAAGTAGATGTAACTGATGATTTCGTTGAATGGGCCTTACCTCTTATTGGGAGTCCGCTTCCTCAATTTACCCGGTTTAAAGAGGTTTATGTTTCCAAAAAATGCAGAGAATATGTGCCAGTAGGGTATAGGACATAGAAAGGAGAGGAAATAATGGCTTTACCAAGACTTACTGAAGAACAGATAAAAAATGACCCAGAGCAACAGCTAAAGAATTTTAAAAGGACTAAAGATTTTTTAGTAGCAATCGATACCGATGGCTGTGTTACTGATAATATGAATGGAAAACAGATGTTAATTTTTCACCCCCAATTTATGGAATTTTATCAGTTATGGGGGATCGAATCTTACTATAGGGAAGTTGCTGAATACTACAATCTTTTTTCTGTGGATAGAGGATGTAATAGATTTATCTCTATCCAACTTACTTTAACTGCTCTTCAGAACAGAAAAGATGTTCAGAAAGTATTACAAGAAAGACATATAAAATTACCTGATATAAAACCTTTAAATGAATATATTGCCTATGCCAAAGAGAATAAGTTAGGGTTAGGGAATCCAAGTTTAGAGAAATTTCTCAATCAGAATCCTACAGATTTAGCCATATATAAACTTTTAGGATGGAGTGAGGCAGTAAATAGGATGTTCCCTCATATTTCCGCAAAGATTCCCCCCTTTGATAAAGTTAAAGAATGTTTAGAATTAATGGCTCAATATGCAGATATATTAATTGTCTCTAAGACCCCCTATGCAGATTTAGCAAATTACTGGGAAGCTCAAGGGATTGCTCAATACGTCCAGATTATTGCTGGCCAAGAAATGGGGTCAAAAGGACACCATATTGAGATGGCAAAAAAAGCAGGTAATTATGAAGATGATGATGTATTAATGATAGGTGATGGTGGTGGTGATTTAAAGGCAGTAAAAGCAAATAACGGACTTTTTTATCCTACCCCCCCTGGCCGAGAACAGCAAGCCTGGAATAATTTTCCCGAAGCCTTTCAACGATTTATAAAAAGGGAGTATAAAGGAGAATTTGAAGATAAACTTTTAAAGGAATTTGACAATGCACTTCTTACTTCTCCACCGTGGCAGGAAGATAATTATGATCACATAAGATCTTACAGGGAAAAACAGGAGATAAGAAAAGCCCTGTATGCAAAGTTTAATCCCCAAGGCAGGTTGCTAATATTATAAAATATCAAATATTTTTAAAAGTTATGATTTTTTAAAAATATTTGGTAAAAAAGAAGGGAGGTTGATAAAAATTGTAGTATAATATAAAAAGAATATAAAATTATATATTCTATATGGTTAAAAACCATAAAATAAAATTAGGAGGTTTTTTATGAAAAGGTTAACTTTAACATTATTATTGGTTATAGTGCTGGTAGGTAGTGTGTTTATGACGGGTTTAGCAGCAGGTAAAGTGCTTCATATTTATACTGCATTTGATACAGAAGAAGCTAAGTATTATATTGATGCTTTTGAGAAAGAAACAGGTATTGATGTAGAATGGGTAAGAATGTCTTCTGGGGAAGTCCTGGCCCGGATAGAGGCTGAAGCAGCAAATCCCCAAGCCAGTGTCTGGCATGCTGGCTCCAATACCTCTCATATAAATGCAGCATTAAAAGGATTGCTTGAGCCTTATAAACCCAACACAGATTTTGAACTATCAGAAATACTACATGCCAAAGACTGGGCTTGGACTGGATTTTATACTGGTGCTATTGGATTTGTTTCTAACATTAATTTTTTAAAGGAACATAATGTAGAAGCACCAACTTCTTGGTCTCATCTTTTACACCCAGCTTTTGAAAAAAATGTTGCAATGGCTTACCCTTACACTTCAGGTACTGCTTATACTACCTATGCTACTCTTGTCCAGATGATTGGTCTGGAAAAAACCCTCGACTGGTGGGAAGATTTTGATAAACATAGTATTTTACAGTATACAAAATCAGGAACTGCCTGTATATCTATGGTAGGATTAGGCGAAGTAGCGGTAGGGATTGCTTTTTCCCATGATATTATGGCTAAAGGTATAAATGCAGGATATCCAGTAGTTATGACCTTCCCCTTAGAGGGAACTGGCTATGAAGTAGGTGGTCTTTCTTTAATTAAAGGTGGACCAGAGCCCGAATTAGGTAAGCAATTCATTGATTGGTGTTTTACTAAACAGGCACAAGATCTCTTCCAGAAATATAATCGTTTACCGGTTAATCCCAAAGCCACAGTTGCCGAAGGTTCTGTAACTTTAGATCAGGTTAAATTAATCGATTATGACCATATCTGGGCCGGAGAGAACAAAGATGCTTTAGTAACTGCCTGGAGAGACAGAATAGGAAAATAGTTGAAGCTTAGAAGTTTATTATTTAGATGAAACAATTGAGATAAAATGAATATCTATAGTGATCCTTGCTGTAAATGGATTGTTATAATAGCAAGGGTCACTATATTTTATGTCTCAGGGTTTTATCCCTTGAAAATCTTGAAAAAATTTGAGGTTGAGTATGACTGGTACCCAGAGAAAAATACGAGAGATAACAGAACAGTTTCGGTTAATATGGAAGGAACCGTTGTTATTTATATCCATACTTGCTATATTCTATTTCTTATTGACTTTCGTGGCATTTCCCATATTTCAGGTTTTCAAAACTAGTTTATATATTAATAATAAATTAGATATTTCTAATTATTTGGCTATTTTTTCAAAAAGATACTATTTTCAACCTTTCCTAAACAGCATGATTTTAGGTGTATGTACTGCAACTATTGGAACTATAGTTGGATTTATTTTTGCTTATGCTCTTACCAGAACAACTTTACCTTTTAAGAATTTCTTTCGAATGACTGCAACGTTTCCTATTATTTCTCCTCCCTTTGTAGTTGCTCTGGCGGCTATTCTTCTTTTTGGAAGATCAGGAAGCCTTACTCCCTATTTAACTAAAATTATAGGCCGTTATTCCATATATGGGTTGGGAGGATTGATAATTGTTGAAACAATTGCCTATGCGCCAACAGCGTTTTTAGTTCTATATGGTATTCTTCAAGCAATTGATCCAGCATTAGAAGAAGCCTCTATGGATTTAGGAGCTTCTGATATAAAAGTATTTTCTACTATTACTCTTCCTTTAGCTACTCCCGGAATTGCCAGTGCCTGGTTATTAGTATTTATTCAATCTATAGCTGATTTTGGAAATCCAATGGTTATCTCTGGAGATTTTAGGGTTCTCTCGGTACAAGCTTTTTTGCAAATCACTGGAATGTATGATCTTTCCAGGGGTTCAACCTTAGCAATCCTTCTCTTGCTACCTACATTGACAGCATTTTTTGTTCAGAAGTATTGGGTATCAAAGAGATCCTATGTTACTGTGACTGGAAAACCCACAGGTGCTATGATAAAAAAAATAGAATGGTATATAAAAGTACCAGTTTATACTTGTTGTGTCGTTTTTACAGGGATTATTTTCTTATTTTATGGAATGATTGTATATGGTTCTTTACAAACTCTCTGGGGAGTTGATTCAACTCTTACCTTAAAGAATTATGTAGAAATGTTTCAGGTAGGCAAAGATTATCTTATTGATTCTTTAACCCTTTCTACAGTAGCTACTCCTGTAACCGGAATTTTAGGGATGTTTCTGGCATTTCTTATTATCAGGAAAAAATTTATGGGTCGTGGTCTAATGGAATTTATTTCTATGTTGACTTTTGCTGTTCCTGGAACTGTTGTAGGAATAGGATATATTCTTGCTTTTAACCAAAAATCAGTCTTATTCCCCTTTATACTAACCGGAACAGCCTGGATTATTATCACCCTTCTTATCTTCAGAAATATGCCTGTGGGAATACGTTCTGGAATTGCTTCACTTCAACAAATTGACCCATCTATAGAGGAAGCTTCTACCGATCTTGGTGCAGATAGTAATATTACTTTCCGAAGGGTTACTCTACCAATGATAGCCCCTGCATTCTTCTCTGGTTTAGCTTATAGTTTTGTAAAAGCTATGACTGCTATTAGTGCAGTAATTTTTGTTGTATCTGGTAAATGGAACCTAATTACTGTTGCCATATTAGGTTTCGTAGATAACTTTAAATACGCTCAGGCAGCAGCTATGAGTTTAACGCTAATATTTATTGTATTAATTGCTCTTGGAATTATTCAGTTAATCGTAAATCGTATTGGTAAAGGAGCGAGAACTATAGAAATTGTTGGCTAAAAACAAACAGATTTAAACGAAAGGATAAATTATGAAAGAGGATTATCTTGTTCTGGAAAATCTTACTAAGGTTTTTGGTAGCGGAAAAAATACAGTTACCGCGGTAGATAACGTTAACCTTCGGGTAAGAAAAGGAGAATTAGTTACCCTACTGGGACCATCCGGTTGTGGTAAGACTACTACCCTAAGGATGATTGCGGGTTTTGAGTTTCCTACATCTGGTAAAATATTTATTGAAGATAAAGAGATAAGTACGGTACCGCCTAGTCAGCGTCCTACTACTATGGTATTTCAGAATTATGCTTTATTTCCGCATATGACTGTATTTGAAAATATTGCTTATGGACTGAGAATACGACGAGAAGCAGAAAAAAACATTCGAGAAAAAACAGAGAAAATTATAAATCTTGTAGGCCTAAAGGGATTAAGTGAACGTTCTCCTGCCCACCTTTCAGGGGGGCAACAACAAAGAGTCAGTCTCGCTCGTTCTTTAATAATGGAGCCAAAAGTACTTTTACTTGATGAACCTCTATCCAATCTTGATGCTAAACTACGAGTATCTACTCGGTTAGAGATTCGCAAGTTACAACAGAGAGTCGGCATAACTTCTGTCTATGTTACCCATGACCAGGAAGAGGCTATGACCCTTTCCGATAGAGTAGTAATTATGAATACGGGTAAGATTCAACAGATAGGTACTCCTCAGGAAATCTATGCTCATCCGGTTAATTATTTTGTGGCTGATTTTATTGGTAAAGCAAACTTTTTAGAAGGGCGAGTAGTGGGTATGATATCTAAGAATAAAGTTGAGGTAGATGTAAAGAACAAAAAATATGAGGTTTTTACTTTAAAAGATTCTTTTTCAGAAGGAGAGAAAATATTTTTACTTATTCGACCAGAATCTATAGAATTGGAGAATAAAAAACCGAACGCGCTTACTGGTATAGTGCGTCAGCTAATTTACCTTGGTTCGCGTATGATATACGAAATCGAGGTAGATAAAGATCACCTTACTGTGGAGATTACTAATCCTCAGGAACACAAAACATTTTCACCTGGAGAGGAAGTGTCTATAAATTTCAAGAAAAAAAGTTTACATATTATACCCTATGAGGAGATTTAAAGATAAAAATTAATAATTTAATTTAAATTTTTATATTGGCTCTTAATAAGATTATTAACTTCTTGTATAGTTCGTTGAAAAGGACCTTCTGCTTCCATTTTTAAGCTGGTTACCGCTGCTGCCCATGTTGTTGCTTCATCAGGAAGAGCACTTAACCGCTTGGACATATATGCAGAAATACAGGTATCCCCACGGCCACTTCTCCCTATAATTTCTTTGGGGAAGAATTTTTCTTCATAAAAATTACCGTCAGTATAAACCAAAAGACCATCGCGGTGAGTGATTACTACTTCCCGAGGACCTAATTCAACTATTTTTTGGGCAGCTACTCGAATATTAGATGTACCAGTTAACATCTCTGCTTCTACCGCGTCGGTTTTTAGTACATCTAAGAGAGCAAGTATCGAGTGTTTTTCTGGCCATTCCTTAGGAACTAATTTTTCATTTTCGTTTATTCGGATAAAGCTTTGCACATCAGCAGCTAGAATAGCCTCTTTTTTAGCTAATTCTTCCATAACTTCCAAATTGACTTCGCCTCGCATAGAGGCACCGACAACAATTGCTCTGGCTTGTATATCTTTTACTTCCGTTGGCGTGAAGGGCCCAGCTGAGCTGGTTACATATATGACCCGCTCATCCAGGTTGGAGGTAGGATACTCCAGGCGCAAACAAGTAGACTGGGGGGAGATATGGGCGAATACATCCACTCCTATGTCTTTTAATTTTTCAACCACATAAAAATCTTTTTTTGCTAGACGGGTAATTGCCGCTACTTTTAATCCCATCCTTGCAGCAACATTGGCTCCATAATTGAAAGCCCCACCATCTACAACTCTGATTCCTGAAGAAGATACAATCGTATCTTTGGTATAATGCCCTATAAAAGCAATATCGTATAACTTATCCATCTTATTATCTCCAATATATCTATTACAAGATTGTCAGAGGAGTGAACTCCCTGAAACCCCTCTATTTCTTTTTTATTTTATTTCGGTTTTATATAAAACTTTTTCTGACAATCTTGTTAGAATCCATTACTTTTATTTTAAAATTGTGCCCGTGAAACATATACCCGTGAAAACGAGTAATGGGTATAAGAATTCATTTTAGAGCATCAGAATTTCTTTAAAATTCCGGTTCTCTAATATATCATTTATTTTTTTATCTTGTCAAATATTATAATGAAACCCAAAAAGTAGACAAAATGGCAAGGTAGAGGGGTACAATGTATCATTAAGGTAGGGGCACAATGAATTGTGCCCTTGCTCTAATTGCTTAATTTCTCCTGTGGGCACGATACATCGTGCCCCTACCGTACAATTTTATCTGCTTTTTGGGTTTCAATCATATATGTAAAAGCACATCATTTTAATGCTTATTATTAAAAGTTGAAAATAGACAATTACTACAAAATTTTAAATTAAATTTCACTCTAAACGCAAAAAACGATATAATAATGTTATGAAAGAAAAAATTAAGGAAAATATTTTAGAAAAAGTTATATCTAAATTTAAATTACCTCTTAATATTAATATAAAAAGAGTTGGGATAGATATTGGTTCTGATAACTTAAAAGCAGTGGTGATAGATGTGAAAGGTATCACCACTTATTTAAAAAAGATAAATAGAAGACCAATTTATGCTTTAAAAGAAATATTAGATGAAATTATCACAAAACACGGTAATGAAGCTTATCTTGGTATAACTGGCGTTAATTCAATTTATTTATCAGATGTTCTAAATGAAAAACAAATAATAAGCGAATCAATTACAATTAAAGAGGGCATTGCCTTTCTTGATTCAGACATTAAGGAAAATGGAGAATTTGCAGTAATTGATATTGGAGCCTCCAATCAGAGGTATTATGAATTTGTAAAAGATAAAAATAGTGGGAGATTAATCTTAGAACATATGCGGTTTTATCAGAGCAATCAATAATAAAGTATGAGCAAAACAATGTATCTTTAGAGGATTTATGTGCTGCCCTTACCTTAGCAACTGCCAGAAACTATTTAGCAAAGGTAGTTAGTGGCAGAGAAATAAAAGAAAAGGTTGTTTTTCAGGGTGCAACTGCCTTTAATCTTGGACAGGTTGCTGCTCTTGAAACTGTTATTGGAAGAGGAATAGTTGTACCTCCCTGGCCGCGTATAACTGGAGCAATAGGTGCAGCAAAATATGCATATGATACCTCTAATTTAGGCAGTTTTAGGGGGTTCAAAAAAATATCAAATCTAAAATACAATGTAGAACCTTATAAATGTATAAATAAAAGGTGTGGAAATGACTGCAATATAACAATGGCTAAAATTGGAGATGAAGAGTTTTATATAGGCGACAGATGCCAGAGATATAGTGCAAAAAAGGATGAGAAAAAAATAAAACCACCAAATTTATTCAAAGAAAGGCAGAAAATAATGGAGGATGCCTGCAAATGAAAGTTGGAATTCCCAGGGGTTTATTATTTAATGATTTTTCTCCGTTATTTATTCCTTTTTTTAAGTATTTGGGAATGAAAACTGTTGTTTCAGATGAAACTACTAGGAAGATAATAAATCGTGATCTGGAGATAGTGCCAGCAGAATATTGTTTTCCCACAAAGGTTGCCTATGGTCATGTTGAAAATCTACTAAAAAAATTAGAAGAAGATGATTTTATTTTTATTCCCCATATTGCCAATACCGGAGAACCAACTGGTAACTATAAATATTCTGTTACCTGTCCCTGGACACAGTCTGCACCAGACATTATGAAGTCTGCTCCAAAGCTCATTGAAGAAGGCCTTAATGTAGAAAAGCTTATTTCTCCTTCGCTGTTTTTTGATTGGGGATTAAAACATATTGAGGATCAGATGAAGAAAGCTGTAGCAAAGATGGGTTATAGCACGAAAAATGTGAGGGCTGCGCTTCAGGAGGGATTAATAAATAAAAAAAAGTTCGATAAAAAGATTGAGGAAAAAACAAAAGAAGTATTTGATTCTATTAAAAGATATAAAAATAACGAACCTGCCTTTTTGGTGATGGCAAGACCATACACAGCTTATGATGCAAATGTTAACAATGATATTGTCAATAAAATTTTAGATGCCGGTTATCTGGCAATACCTCTTGAGCTTGCTCCCATAGGAACAATAGATATTTCCACAGAAATACCAAAAATGTACTGGATACAGGGCCAAAAAAAGTTGGCTGCAATAGAATTATTAAATAAAAACAAAAACTTGTTTGGAATTGATGTAACCTATTTTGCTTGCGGTCCTGATACCCAGATAAACCAGCAAATGAGATGCAGAACACAAAAGCCATTTTTAACCGTGGAAATGGATGAACATACTGGAGATGCTGGAATTGATACTAGATTACAGGCATTTTTCAATACAGTTAAATCTTATTTGAGGATAGGAGCAAAGCACTCCAACAAGGTTTTCAGTGTCAAACTAAAAGATCTTGATAAAATTAAAGATAAAAAAATTCTTACTTTTCCTCCAATGTCAAACCATAATTATGCAGTATCTGCTGTTTTTAATGCTTATAGAATTCAATCAAGAGTTTTAGAGGTAAGTCCTGATGAAACTATGGAAAAAGCGAGAAGCTATACATATGGTTTAGTTTGCACTCCCTTTCTATATACCACCGAGGCTATGCTTAATTTTATAGAAAAACCAGAGTTTGACCAGGAGAAATTTGTTTTTTTCAAGCAACAACTGATTGTGGCCCATGTAGACTAGGGCAGTATGCAAGCCTTGAATCTCTTTTATTCCAGAAAAAGGGAATAGATGTTGATATAATAATCGGGGGTGAACTAGGGAGTGAATTCAATCTTGGCATACCCTTACTAATCAAGGCCTGGTCTGGTATTACCGCAGTTGACCAGCTTGAAAAAATGAGAATGCACACCAGACCCTATGAGGTTAATAAAGGAACCTCAGATGAGATTTATGAGAAATATTTGAAAAGACTTCTTGATTATTTAGCAGATCCAAAAACTAATCTTGGAAAAATGCAAACCTATTTAACTATTGGGAAGGTATTTTTATATAATTTATTTAACGGAGAATTATCTCCTGTTGAGGGAATCTTAAGAAAAGCTCAAGAGGAATTTTCTCAGGTCAAAAGAACTAATGAAGAAAAACCAAAGATAGGCCTAGTTGGCGAGTGGTATGTAAGACTTCATGAGCCAGCTAATCAAAGAATTATAAGAAAGCTTGAGAAAAAGGGAGTAGAGGTTTGGTTAGCCCCACTAACAGAATAACTTATTTATTCTTATTATCTTAATTCTGTTTTTGCCAGAGAAAAATTTAGATTAAACAGAAAAAAAGAGGATTTAAGGGAATGGTTTTTAAAATCAATCTTATACAGAGTTATGATTGGTTATGAGCACAAGTTGTTTAAGGCAACTTTACCGTATATGCGAGGTTTTGATGATATACCTGCCCAAAAAATAGTCTTAAATGGAGAGAAATATATTAGGCATTATATTGGCGGAGAGGCCATAGTAAGTATGGGGAAGGCAGTTGATTATGTAAAAAGGGGTTTGGATGGCATTATCAGTGTTATTCCATTTAACTGCATGCCCGGATTGACTGTAGCTGGTTTTATTCCTAAATTCAGAAAAGATAATAACAACATACCCTTTGTGTCAATAGAATATGATGGTTTTCAGGACAGTACAAGAGAAATGAGAATCGATACCTTCATTGCACAAGTAAAAGAGAGGTGGAAGATAGGGCTCAGGTCTTCACATTTGACATAACTTACCCTAAAAATAGCCTGAAATATTATGTCAAATGTTGAGATCTAAACCTATACACACATATTTGTATTTACATTGAGGTTATTATAAAATGATATTAGATTTAAATTAATATTACTTATAAATTTAAGGAGCACTTTTTCTAAAAAGAAGTTTCAGGATTTTAACAAAAATACTAAATAATCTTATTAAGAAAAAATAATTGATATATCCAACACGCGATAAGGAGATTGATAAATAAAAATGGAAGTCAAGCTGGAAAACTTAAGTAAACACTTCGGAAAAGTAAAAGCGGTAAATAATTTTTCTTTTCATATAAATGATGGTGAATTTGTAGCTTTACTTGGCCCTTCGGGATGTGGAAAAACCACCACCCTGCTTATGATAGCTGGAATTTATAAGCCCACTACGGGAAATATCTATTTCGGGAACAATGTTGTAAATGAAGTTCCCCCCAAAGATAGAAATATCGGTATGGTCTTTCAAAGTTATGCCCTTTATCCTCATATGACTGTATTAGATAATAATGGTAGATGCTGGAGTAGTGGAAAAAGGAAAAGGTATCTGGCATCGACCTACCCCGGGTACTGACTGGTTCCAGCTTATTTTCTCTTATGGTGGAGAGATCTCGGATTCGGAGACTGGTAAACTGGTAGTAGACAAAAGTGCTACTATGAAAGTTTTACAATATATTAAGAAATTAGTTGATTTAGGGGTAACCCCGGGGGCTATGTCCCAGATAGCCTGGAGAGATATTCATACTGCCTGGACAAAAGGAGAAGTTGGAATATTTCTTACCGGTGGTTCCTGGAATTGGGCTGAGTGGCAAAGAGACCCTTATAATGTTTCCGAGGAAGATGAATGGAAAAACATCGGTTGGTTCCCGATACCGGCTGCAGTTAAAGGAGGAAAACCAGTATCAGTATCTCATCCTATAGTACACCTAATTACCCAAGTTTCGCCACATAAAGATTTAGCTTTCTTAATAGTTACTTTAGCCTCTGACATTGACTTGAATACTAAACATGCTTTAGGAAGCGGGCATCTAGCAATCAGAGAATCCCAGTTAGCCTTTAAACCATATGCAGAAGCAAAATATGTAAAAGAAATTACTAAAGTATTAGAATACACTAATTTTTCTCCGAATCATGCTAAAGCACCATTTTATTGGGAAACTTTATTCGAAGCAATTGCCGGCGTAGAAACTGGAGAAGTTAGCCCTGAAGATGCCCTAAATTTCTGGGTTGATAGGATGAAATCAGAATTAGGTGAGCAAGTAATTGTGAAGTAGTAAGATTAATAAATAACTATAGAGAGGCCTTATTTAAATTCATTCGATGGCCTCTCTATATATCTTTTTATAATTAAAACAAGGAGAAAACTATTGGGAAGAAGTGCATATTTAAAGATTTTTTTATTCCTATTACCAGCTATATTATTTACTGTAATCTTCTTTATTACTCCCGCTGTTATGACTACTATTATGGGTTTTACTAATATGGACTATCGTTTTCAGTGGAACTTTGTTGGTCTTTATAATTACTTTAAGATGCTTATTGATCCCCTGGCACCAAAAATAATATTAACTAACTTTGTTTATACTTTTGGAACATTATTAATTTTTAATGTTACTTTTGGTTTGATTTTAGCTATATTGACTACCAGTATAAGAGAAAAAAATGGTATATTTTTCAGGACTATCTGGCTTTTACCTCGATTTACTCCCCCTGTAGTTTATGGTGTTATCTGGCTTTGGATTTTATCTCCTATGAAAGAGGGTTTACTAAATTCGTTCTTAAGATATGATTATATGCCCTGGATTTCGAAGTTCCCTTGGCAAGTAATTATTATAACTAATGGTATTATTGGAGCTTCAATGGGGATGGTAATTTTTGCCTCGGCCATAAAGTCGATTTCTAAAGATTACTTATGGGCTGCTAGAGTTGATGGGGCAACCTGGTTACAAGAGATAGGCTATATAGTTTTACCTATGATCCGTTGGCCTTTAGCTTTTATAACTGCTTATCAAACTCTATCTCTATTAACTTCCTATGAATATATATTATTAATTACAGAAGGTGGTCCGTATTTCAAATCAACCGTTTGGTCTTTATATTCTTATAAAGTAGCTTTTAGTTCTTATGCTGGAACTTACGAATTTGGTTATGGAGCAGCTCTGGCAACAATATTAGTTATTGTGGGCATTATTGCTTCTATATTTTATTGGCGAATATTTAAATTTAAAGAAATGATGGAAGAACCTAAAATTGAAATTGTTTGATGGTGGAGAATAAATTATGTTTAAAAAATCCAATAATAAAATTATAAAAAATAGAAGTGGGGGGAAAATTAATTTGCGAGAGGTTGGGATTATTATCTTTTTAACTATAATTTCGATTGGGATTGTGATGGGCTACCTCTGGCTTTTTGCAGGTTCATTTAGTGGAGAATTAGTATATGGAATTGTTCCTAAAAATTTTTCTCTAAAAAATTGGCGTTTCCTCTGGGAAAATCCTTTTCCTGAAAATCCTGACTGGCCAAACATCTGGCCGATTTTATTTAACACCCTTTATCTTGGTTCAGGAGTAACCCTAATAGTAGTAACAGTCTCTACCTTGGGTGGTTATGTAATCTCTCGAATGAAATTTCCTGGTAGGTCATTTTTGTTGGCTTCTACCCTTGTTCTCCATGCTTTTCCAGCGATTACCCTTTTAATTGCCTTATATTATATTTTAAAAACTCTCAATTTACTGGATACGATAACTGGAGTTGTTTTAGCTAAAGCCGGTTTCTTTACCCCTTTTGGAATCTGGGTAATGAAGGGATTTTTTGATGGAATATCCTGGGATATGGAGATGTCTGCTTTAATTGATGGGGCTACTCGTTTTCAAGCTTGGCATAAAGTGATGTTACCAATAGTTAAACCAGGAATTGCTGCAATTTCCATCTTCTCTTTTTTGATGGGCTGGTCAGAATATATCTTTGTGATTACTTTCAATAGAAGTTACTCCAGTTGGACCTTGACTTCATATATAAGTGCTATTGTCTCAGATTACAGGTTTAGTGATTATGGTCTTTTAGCAGCAGTATCTTTATTTTATATGATTCCGGTAATACTATTTTTCATATTTACTCAGAAATATTTAATGGAAATTACTTTAGGAGGTATAAAGGGAGGAAGATAAGAGGTTTTAAAAAATTTGAAAAGATATTTTATGTGGAAACCTTGTATATGAAGTTAATTGTGTTATAATATCATTTGAACAAAAAACATTTTTATTATGTAAAGTTGTGGATATGCATATAAAAGGAATTGGAATAAATATAGATTCTCCCGCTATAGATGGGGACTTAGATTTATTAGAAAAGGCTTTAGGTAATATTCAGGACAACGGTTTTGATTATGCTGAAATACCTGTTCATGGGGTTGATGCAATTTTTAAAGGGAGACTAAATTGGCTGCAGACCAGGGTAATTATAGATATCTTAAAAAAATTTAAATTAAAGTATACTGTTCATGGCCCAGATTTACTAAATCTAATGGATCCCAGTAATTTTAAATTACAAAGGGAAATCTTTAAATCAGGGATTGAGTTTACTAATGCTATAGGGGCAGAAATTTTTATATATCATAGTGGTAAAATTCCTTTACAGGGAGAGATTAACGGGGAAGGGTTAAGGCAAAATGGATTACCAAAAGTCCCTTCTCCAAAAAAGATTGAAAGATCAAAGAAGATAGAAGTAAAAACTTTGCAAGAACTAGCTGATTTTGCTAAAAATCTTGGGGTGACCATTACTATTGAAAATACTTCTCCCGAGGTAGAAGAAGAGACTCTCTGGGAGTTATCAAAACGATTTAGTAATGGTAGAGTATTTCCTGCTCATACCCTTTCTCCTCAGACACCCAAGCCCATATTTTTACAAGAAGTCAGGAAGTATAAATATGGGACGAAGATTGAAGAATTAGTTGACCAGGTTAAAAAGATTGACCGCGATAACATAGGGATTACCCTTGATTTTGGTCATGCTTATCTTGCCTCCAAATATTATCACTTCAGATTTTTAGATTCCATAAAATTAGCCCTGCCTTATGTAAAACATGTTCATATCCATGATTGTTTTGGTAAGTTTAAAGCCTCACCTGAAGATCGAGATATTGATCTCATTCAGTTTGGGATAGGTGATATGCATATGCCTATTGGCTGGGGAGAGATTCCTTATAAAAAGATATTCCGGCTATTAAAGGATTATAATGGGGTATTATCCTTGGAATTAAAACCCCGTTACAAGAGGTTTTATAGATATAGTTTAGAAAGAGTTAAAGAACTTATAGAAAGCATCGACAATAAGCACAAAATAAAAAAAATCTCTCCTTTTTCCAAGAACGATAATTAATGACAGATAAATTATTTTTTTCAGGCAAAAAAGCTTTAAGAAATTCATTGCACCAGTTTTCTTGATTATGGCTTCTCCTCCATTTTTAGTTTTGTGCAAAACAATTTATGAGAATTAGTTTTAAAAAATTTTTAAAAGGAGAAAAATTATACTGAATGATAAAATTAAAAAGACTTTCTGACCAACCCATCCTATTACCCAAAAAAGAACACTCCTGGGAGAGGGCTGCAGTATTTAACTGTGCAGCCATATATGATAATGGTTTGGTACATATGATTTACCGGGCTACTGATATTGCCCCCAACGGCAAAGAAGGCCTCTATATTAATCGACTTGGCTATGCCGTAAGTAAAGACGGCATTCACTTCAACCGCTTAGAAGAACCAATCTTATCTAATGATACAGAACAGGAGACTCAGGGACCAGAAGACCCCCGAATAGTTAAAATAGGTGATACCTTCTATATGATGTATACTGGCTATAGCGGAAAGGATTTTAAAATATGTTTAGCCACCTCTAAAAACCTTATTGCCTGGGAAAGACAGGGCATAGTTCTTGATGAATCCAACAAAGATGCCTCCCTATTCCCCGAAAAAATCAACGGTAAATATGTAATGTTACACCGAAGAGAACCAGATATTTGGATAGCCTATTCTTCCGACCTTAGAACTTGGTATGACCATAAGATTATAATGAGACCTCTACCCGAATCTGCTTGGGAATACAATAAAATAGGGATAGCTGGACCCCCCATTAAAACAGAGCAGGGTTGGTTCTTAATCTACCACGGGACAAGTAAAGAGAAAGGTTATTGCCTGGGAGCAGCCTTACTTGATTTGAATGACCCTTCAAAGGTTTTAGCCAGACAGGCCGAACCGATCTTGGAACCTGAACTCGATTGGGAAATAAATGGCTATATCCCTAAAGTAGTATTTAGTTGTGGACAGGCAGAAATGGGTGACAGAATCCTGGTTTATTATGGCGGGGCAGATACGGTAATTGGGGTTGCTGAGCTTAATAAAACATATATAAAGATGTAGATAGAAAGTGTAATAAAAATAATAAGGGGAAACCTAATGAATTATTTAATTAATCATAACAAAATAATAACCATTGTTTTTTTGGTAATTTTGGTTTGTCAATTAGGATTTCATCACAGTGTAGTAATTGAAGTTTTATCTGAATCGAATTCTACTGAAACTTGTGATGAATTCCCTAATTTAGAAAAAGATTTTCCTTGGATGATCGGCCCCTGGGTAAAATATCCTCACAATCCCATATTAACTGCCGGAGATTATGAGTGGGAATCTAAAAATGTTTTAAATCCTACCGCTATAGTGAAAGATGATAAGGTGTATTTATTTTACCGAGCCCAAAATGATAAACGAGTTTCTTGTATTGGTCTAGCTATTAGTGATGATGGCTATAACTTCGAAAAACAGAGTAAACCTGTATTGGTCCCCACTGAGGAATATGAATTTGCGGGGGTGGAAGATCCGAGAATTGTAGAAATTGATGGAATATATTATATGACTTATACAGGATGGATTTACCATACAAATTACTTGTGTTTGGCAGTATCAAAAGATTTTATTCATTGGGAGAAAAAAGGGAAAATTTTACCTGATTGGCCTATGGCGAGTAAATCAGGAGCAATTGTGCCTAAAAAAATTAACGGCAAATATTATATGTATTTTGGAGATACGGATATATTTATTGCTACTTCAGAAAATTTAATTGATTGGGAACCTCAAATAAAGCCGGTGCTTAATAGGAGATTTAGGGAAAAAGAAAATGGAGAAAGATATTTTGATTCTTTGTTAGTAGAGCCAGGGCCAACTCCTATTATTACTGAACAGGGAATTTTATTAATATATAATGGTGCCAATTTCTCTAAAGAATATGCAACTGGAGAAGTACTTTTTTCCTTAGAAGATCCTAAAGTAGTTCTAAAGAGAACAGATATGCCAGTTCTTAAAGTAGATAATGTGTTGGAAGAAAAAGGGGAAGTGAACAATGTAGTTTTTTCAGAGGGTTTAGTACAATTTAACGATAAATGGTTTTTATATTTTGGTATGGCTGATTCAAGGATTGGTGTTGCTGTGGCTGATTTAAAGTTTGTTCAATAGATTTAATTTTCTACCCTATTTTAATAGAAAAGCTATAATATTAGCGGCAAGACTCTCTCACTTATCTATATTTTTTAAATGATAGTTTTAACTATATGACGATAATATATTTATATTAAGGTTTAATGAAGAAAAATAGAAAATTAGATATAAAAATAATTTGCATTTTTTTATTTTATGATGTATAATTTTAAAAATACTTAAACGTTAAAGTAGCCCTCAAATTTTAAATACTTTGCAATTGAAAAATTATATTTTTTAAGTAATTACTTAAACGTTAAAGTAGATTTTATCTTTATGTTATAGAAGTATATAAACAGTCTTGGTAAAAGGAGAGGAAACCGGAAATGAGTGTTACCATTAAGGATGTTGCTGAAAGATTAGGAGTTTCAGCTGTAGCAGTTTCTAAAGCCTTAAATGATCGAAAAGACATTAGTGAAAAACTTAAAAGAAAAGTTCGCGAAACAGCAAGAAAGTTAAATTATACTCCTAATTCAATTGCTAAAAGATTAGTAACTAATAAAAGTAATACTATTGGAGTATTTATATTTAGTAGGCAAGAACATACTTTTAGCAAAGACTTAGGTTTACAGTTTTTAGGCGGCATCTTAGAAGAAGCCAATAAAAATAATTATGACATCGTTATTTTTTCAATTGATAGTGACCTTTTAAATAAAAAGTCATATATAGAATTATGTAAGGAGCGAAAGGCGGAAGGAGCAATATTCACTGGCTTACGATTAGATGACCCTCATATTGGAAAAATTAAAAATTCTACTTTCCCTATCTCAATTATTGATACTTTTATAGAAGGTAAAAATGTTAATTTTGTCAGTACCGATAATAAGTTAGGTGTTCGGTTAGCCTTAGATTATCTATGGGGACTCGGTCATCGAAGAATTGCTATGATTAATGGTCATAGAAATGCTCAGGTTTCCCGGAAAAGATTAAATGCTTATCGAGATTATTTGAAAGAAAGAGAAGTTTATGATGAAAGATTGGTTTTTAGAGGGGATTTTACCGAAGATAGCGGCTATCAATGTGCTAAAAAAATAATGAGATTAAAAGAACTTCCAACTGCTATTTTTGTTGCCAGTGATTTGATGGCATTGGGAGTTATAAAAGCTTTTAAAGAAAGCAGTTTTAAATTGCCTGAAGATATGTCCATTATTGGTTTTGATAATATTAGTATAGGGGAATATATTGAGCCGAGCTTAACTACCATTGGACAGGATGCTGTTGGCATGGGGAAATGGTCTGTGAGATTAATCTTAAACGAAATAAAAGGAATAAGATTGCAGAAAAAATGTTTGTTAAAACCAAAATTAATAATTAGAGATTCTTGTAGCATAGTTAATGATGGTAAATTGCATAAACAACTTAAGGAGAGACTTGAGTAAATTTTAAAAATGAAAGGAGGGGATAGATGATATAAAAATCATAACCGACTGAAGTATGCTTATCCAGTAATTTTGAAATTAAAATTTATGGAGGAGAAAAATGAAAAGAATTTTAATTATTTTGTTGGTGTTGAGTATATTATCTATCTTTTCGGTAACAAGTTTAGCAGGAGTTGAGGTAAGAATCGTAGGATGGGGTGGAGTCGACCAGTCTATTGTGGAAGAATTAATTAATATTTTTGTTGTGCCTGAATTAGCTGGCAAAGGGATAACTGCAATCTATGAGCCAATTGTAGATGATTTTCAGAAGAATTTAATTAATTCCCTTTCTGCAGGTACAGCTGGAGACCTATTTTATATGGATATCTTCTGGGCAGAATATATAATTAAGGCTGGACAAGTAGAACCATTGGATGACTATCTGACCAAATCAACTGTTATAAGCAAAGATGATATAATTCCCTCTTTACTAAATGCATTTACCTTTGATGGCAAAGTATACGGTATCCCCAAAGATTTTAATTCCCTTGCCTTAGTCTACAATAAAGACCTTTTTGATGTTGCAGGAGTACCATATCCTGACGAAAATGATACTTGGGATGATTTGGAAAATAAATTAGCAAAAGTTGTGGAAGCCTTTAATGGTGAAGTAGCTGGTTTAGCATTAGCACCTGAATTTGCCAGATTTGGAGCATTTGCCTATGCTGCTGGTTGGGAACCCTTTGTAGATGGAAAGACCAATCTTATGGATCCAGCTTTTAAAGAGGCATTTAACTGGTATACAGGATTAAAAGAAAAAGGCTTAGGAGTTATGCCAGCTGATATTGGCCAAGGTTGGGGAGGCGGTGCCCTTACTACTGAAAAAGTCGCTGCTGCCTTAGAAGGTGCATGGATTCTTGGTTTCTTAAGGGATAATGCCCCCAATTTAAAATACGGAGCTACCCTATTGCCCAAAAACCCCAGGACTGGCCAACGAGGTAATTTCATTTACACTGTAGCCTGGGGGTTAAATGCGAATTCCAATAACAAAGATGCTGCCTTTAAGGTTTTGGAGGCTTTAACCAGTCCAGCAGCTCAGCAATGGATTTTGGAACGAGGTTTAGCTATACCCAGTCGTAAGGCTTTAGCTGATAATCCTTATTTCGAAAAAGATACACCAGAAGCGCAAGCCAATAAAATAGTTTTTCTGGGAGCATCTGCAGGGAATGTAAAACCATTTAAGTTTAAAGAATATGGAGACCAATGGATGAATCCGATTAATATCGCTTTATCTGAAGTAATGAGCGGACAAAAGACAGCTGATGAAGCATTAGAGATAGCCCAGGAACAATTAAATGAGTTAATGAAGTAAGCAGTAGAGTTAAATAATCGGGGGAGAGAATTGTCTCTTCCCCCTTTTTATTTATTAATTTTAAATTATTATTTTAAGAGTATGGTTGGAATAATAAAAGGATGTGAAAAGTATGGAAAATAAATGGAGCTCTTTGAAAGAAAAAACAGCTCCCTATATTCTTTTATCTCCTTTTTTATTTGGATTTATAATATTTTTCGGTTATGCTTTTATCAGGTCTTTATATTTTAGTTTTACCGATTATGACCTCTTTTCAATACCAAATTGGGTAGGTATTAAGAACTATATAAATCTTTTTAAAGAACATTTATTTGCCACAGCCCTGAGAAACTCATTGACTTTTGCCATTATTGTTACTACTTTGCAGACAATCTTTGCATTACTTTTAGCAGTAGTTATGAATCAGAAGATTAGAGGTATTAGATATTTTCGAGCAGCTTATTATATGCCCAGTGTTACCTCCAGTATTGTTATTACTTTGATTTTTATGTGGATGTTTCAAAGACAAGGGGTTATAAACTATCTTTTAACTATTTTTCGTCGGTATGGTTTAATAATAGGGGTTTTCCTGACTTTCTTAGTGGGAATACAATTATTGTTAGTAGTTAGAGAAAAATTAAGGAGTAGGCCAGTTGAATATTTTGAACCCGGTTATATTATTTTATCTATTATTTTAGCTGCCATCATTACCTATGTACTTAAAGACTTTGGCATTATCAAACCAATCGAAGCAAAGGCGGTCGATATATTTTGGTTAAATACAAGGGAAAAAGTTCCTTTTTGGGGAGGGCCCTTTGCTTTCCCTCGACCTTTGGGTGCTATAATGATCTTAAATATCTGGACTACTACTCCTACATTTATGATACTTTATTTAGCTGGGTTACAGGATATCCCTCGAGTATTATATGAAGCTGCTGATGTAGATGGAGCTACAGGTTTGCAAAAATTATGGTATATTACCGTTCCTCAACTCAAACATATAACTTTTCTAGTAGTTACCTTAGGGTTAATCGGTACCTTGCAAATGTTTGATCAGGTTAAAATTATTGGTAATCAAGCACCTCTAGAGTCTACTATAACTCTGGCTTATTATGTATATCAAAGTGCATTTCCAGGTGCTTCTGCCCCAAAAGTAGGCATGGCTAGTGCTGCTGCCATTATTTTAGCAGTCTTAACTCTTACTGTAGTTCTAATTCAGAAAATATTTTCCGGAGAAGGAAGAGAATTAAGAGATTAATGAAAATTCAACAGAATTATGATAATGATGTAAATCTAAAAATTAAACGTCGACGCTGGATGAATGTAGGACTAATTTATCTAATTTTATTGCTATTTTCCGTACTTTTTATGGGGACTTTTCTCTTTGGGGCAATATCGAGTTTGAAAGATAATCCCGGTAGCTGGCCTCCAACTCTAAAGACAGAACAATTATCTCTAAAAAATTGGATAGGAGCTTATAAACTTGCCCGACAAGGAGGCGGTAGTGGTTTTTTTGGAGAATTAAAATCCGGGTATAAAGTTTCTTTGGAGGTTACTTATAAATATCCCAAGGGAATTGAAATTCAACCCCCTCAAATAATTATTCCAAAAAGATTCAAAGGAACAGGGAGAACTGCCTTAGAATTAGATAGAGAATTTACCGCTGATTTTGTTGAAACTAAACCAGCAAAAGAGATTGATCGGATACCAGAAAAGGACGGGACTCAAGTCAGTTATAAGGTTATTGTAATAAACACTAGCCAAAAAGACTTTAGCGAATTGCCATTAGATTTGGTAGTTCCATACAAGGTAAAATTTATAAAAGCAACCCTTTTTCCAAATCGAATTGAGCGTTTAGGTATGGTACAAAGCTGGAATAATTTAGTAAGTGGAGTAATTCCTTACGTTTTTCATAATCACTTTAGAGTTTTTAATGAGAATTATAGCCGTAGTACTGGGAAGCGGCTTTTTACTACTTGGATATTTAATTCCTTTTTTATTTGTATAATTAAAGTTATTACAACTCTGATATTTGCTTCGATGGCTGGATATGCTTTAGCGAGGCTTAGATTTTATGGTAAAAATACCCTATTTATTTTCATACTTTTCTCAATGATGATTCCTGGGCAGGTAACTTTTATTTCAAATTATCTGGTATTACGGGATGGTATTTTTGGTTTAACTAAATTATTTGGTGGCGGGAGTCTTCTAAATACCTTTACTGGATTAATTATTTCTGGATTAGTTGGTGCCAGTGCTGTTTTTATAATGAAACAATTTTTTGAGGGTTTACCCAGAGAAATGGAAGAGGCGGCTCGGATTGATGGTGCCAGTACTTATCAAATTTTTGCAAAAATAATGCTTCCACTGGCAAAACCCGCGCTGGGGGCACTTACTATTTTGACCTTCCAGGGAGTATGGAATGAATTTTTCTGGCCTTTAGTTGTATTGACCTCACCGATGGATAAGTTTACTTTAACTATAGGTTTGTTGAGTTTTAAAGATACCTATGCATCTGGAACTTTTGATTGGGGGCCAATCCTGGCAGGGGCAATTATTTCAGCTTTGCCAGTTATAATTCTCTTTATTGTTTTTCAACGTTATTTTATAGAAGGGATAAGTTTCAGTGGGATAAAAGGCTAAATTTAGTACCAATTCTTCACTCAATCATTTTCTTTATTTTTCATATAAGATAGGAGTTGATTATGGTAATTAAATATGATCTTGGTAAAAATAAATATCAAAATTGGATAGTGGGAGAGACTGATTTTCAACCAGAATATCTGGGGAAGTTTGAAACCATCTTTACCCTAGGGAATGGATATATGGGAGTAAGAGCAGCAACAGAAGAAACTTACCAAGAAGAGAGAAGGGGATGTTATGTAGCTGGCTTATTTGATAAATTCCCTGGAGAAGTAACAGAATTGGCTAATATTCCTGATTGGTTGAATATTGAAATAAAATTAGATGGTGAAATATTTGACTTAAAGAGAGGAAAGATTCTATCATATCAAAGGCAACTTAATATTAAAGATGGGCAGCTTACCAGAGATATTGAATGGGAAAGTCCCACTGGTAAAAAAACTCGATTGACCTTTGAAAGATTTGTATCTCTGGATAATATACATTTTGCAGCCCTAAGAGTAAAAATTGTTCCTCTAAATTATTCTGGATATCTTAAAATTTGTTCTGGAATAAATGGTCAGGTTACTAATAGCGGGGTACAGCACTTTAAAGAAGGGAAATTGCAATTTTCTTCTGAAGGGATTATCTCAATGACTTCCAGAACCCAGGAATCAAATATTGGCGTCGTTGTTGCTATCAAACACATTTTCTCTATCGATAATAAGAAATTAAAAGTAAAAGAAGAAGTAGGAAGCCAACGAAGAAAGATTTTTTTATCTTCCCGATATAAAATTAAACGGAATGAGGAATTTATTTTAACAAAAATGGTTACCATATATACAACTCATGATGCTGATTTTAGGGGAGAAGAAAAAGTTTCAGATAAAGAAATAGAGAAGACAGCGATAGATAGTTTAAAAAAACTTATAGAAATTGGTTATGATAAGCTTCTTGAAGCTCATAAAAAAAGATGGGATCAAATCTGGGAACAAATGGATATTACTCTTGATGGACCAGATTTTGATCAATTAGCCATTCGTTTCTCCCAATTTCATATCTATCAGATGACTCCTATTCATGATGAGAGATTAAGTATTGGGGCAAAAGGACTTTCCGGAGAAGGCTACAAAGGTCATGTATTCTGGGATATGGAAGTCTTTATCCTTCCTTTCCTTATTTATACTTTTCCGGAGGTTGCCAGAAGATTACTATTTTATCGTTATCACTTTTTAGATGGAGCAAAGGAAAAAGCTAAAGAAAATGGTTTTGAAGGTGCTATGTATCCCTGGGAATGTGCCGACACAGGATGCGAAGTTACTCCTAAATGGGGTGGGGTAGATTTTAAAACAGGTAAGCCTCAAAGGATATGGACTGGTGAGTTAGAGCAACATATAACTTGCGATATAGTATACAGTATCTGGCATTATTTCCAGGCAACCTGTGATTATGATTTTATGTACAACTATGGGTTGGAAATTATGTTGGAAACCTCTCGTTTCTGGGCAAGCAGATTGGAATATAATCCGGAAAAAGATCAATATGAAATAAATAATGTTATTGGACCGGACGAATATAGTAAACATATTAATAATAATACCTTTACAAATTATATGGTAAAATGGCAACTTGATAAAACTATACATTTTTCTGAATGGATTAAAACGAATCAATTAGAAGTATGGAAGAAGGTTATTTCCAAAATTAAATTTGCTTCTAATGAATTGAGTGATTGGAGAAAAAAAGCAGAAAAAATATATATTAACATAGATAAAACAACAGGTTTTATCCATCAATATGATGGTTTTACAGATAAAAGGGAAGTTGATCTTTTTAAATATAAAGGAAAAGTGGGAGCAATTACCCAAGATTATAGCTGGGAAGAAATTGCCCAGATGCGAGTATTAAAACAATCAGATGTTATTATGCTTTTTTATCTTCTAAGTAATGATTTTTCTAAAAAAGAAAAACGTCTTAACTGGGATTATTATGAACCAAGGACTCTTCATGATTCCTCATTAAGTCCGAGCATACATGCTATTGTGGCTTTAGATATAGATGATATTAAAAAAGGATATGAATATTTTGAAAGGTCAATCTGGATTGATTTGGGAGAAAATTTAAAAAATTCCTGGGATGGACTTCATGCTGCCTCACTTGGCGGGAACTGGCAGGCAGTAGTAAATGGTTTTGGAGGAGTGCGAATTATAGATGATGGAAAATTAAGAATCAATCCTCATCTACCGGAAAAATGGAAAAGTTTAAAATTTAAAATTAATTGGAGAGGGGAAAAATACGGTATTGAAATTACTAAAAATAAAATCACTCTCGAACCATTATCTTCTATACGACGACCATTAGCCGTGGAAATTTATGGCAGAGATTATCTTCTTCATCCTAACGAGATATTGAAAGTAACTTACTAAGAAAGGAGTATTTAATTTAAAAATGAGAAGAAAATTAAAGGCAGTGATCTTTGATCTCGATGGAGTAATCACCGATACTTCTGAATATCATTATCGTGCCTGGAAGCGATTGGCTGATGAAGAGGGAATTCCTTTTTCCAGAGATGATAATGATAAGTTAAGGGGTGTTTCTCGAAGTGAATGCCTGAAAATATTATTAAAAGGAAGACAAGTTTCAGATAAGCAATTTCAGGAAATGATGGATAGAAAAAATGGATATTATGTAGAATTATTAGGAAAAATGACTTTTAAAAATATTCTATCCGGAGCAAAGGAATTAGTGTTGGAACTTAAAAAAAGAGGAATAAAAACAGCAATTGCCTCGGCTAGTAAAAATGCGACAACAGTCTTGCAAAGAACCGGAATAGAAGGTCTATTTGATGTCATTGTAGATGGATATAGCGTAAAAAATACTAAACCCGCTCCTGCTCTCTTTTTATTTGCAGCAAAAAAGTTAGGAGTAAAGCCAGAAGATTGTGTAGTAGTAGAAGATGCTAAAGCAGGGATTGAAGCTGCGTTGGCTGGAAATATGATTCCTGTTGGCATTGGCCCAGAGGAAAGAGTAGGAAAAGCCTGCTTTCGTTTTGAAAAAATTGGAGATATTACACTGACCAAATTATTCGAAATTATAAATTTTTAGAAGAATAAGTTGGACTTACCACAATATTTTTATCCCCTTCTTCTTCCTTTTTTAGCTAACTTTTCACCAGAAAGTCTCACAATGATTCAAATAAATTTTTCAGATGATAGTTAATTTATTTATTTGAATTATATTATTAGAATAAAATATTTCTAAAAAGTATTTTCCTAAAAAGATTTTTAGGAGTATAATATTTGTATATAAGAAGAGGCAAATAATGAAAACGAAAAGATACGATACTTTTATAATAGGTCATATTTCTATCGATGAGAATATTTATCAGGGAGAAGTTATAAAAGAAATAGGAGGGGCGGTGGTTCATTCGTCCTGCACCTCTTATGCTATTGGTCATAAAACTGGTATCTTAACTAAGTTATCCTTCCAGGACAAAGATTGCTTAGAAGCATTTACTATTCCCAAAGAAGATATTTTCGCCTTAAGTTCTAAAAATACCACTTCTATAAGAAATATTTACTATAGTGCAGATAAAGAAAGAAGGACCTGTATTGCTCTCTCCATTGCTGACCCTTTTACCATCGATGATATCCCGAATAATATTGATTCTCAAATCTATCATTTTGCTGGTCTTATCTCAGGAGAATTCGATAACGAAATGATAAAGTTTCTGCACCACAAAGGAAAAGTTGCCCTGGATGTTCAAGGATTTTTAAGGACTGTGGGGGAAAATAAAGAAATGATATTTAGAGATTGGGAGAAAAAGAAGGAATATTTCCCCTTTATTGATTATCTAAAAACTGATGCTGCCGAAGCAGAGATAATGACGGGAACGAAAGATAGGAAGAAGGCAGCAAAAATGCTCTTTAGTTGGGGAGCAAGGGAGGTTATGATTACCTACAATAAAGAAGTTTTAATATATGATGGTGAAAAATATTATACTTGTCCTCTAAAACCAAGAAATCTTACCGGTAGAACCGGTAGGGGTGATACCTGTTTTAGTGCCTATATTACTGAAAGGTTAAACAAAGATATTGAGGGTGCCTTACTTTTTGCCAGTGCATTAGTTTCTTTAAAGATGGAAAGACCCGGTCCTTTCAAAGGGACTAGAGATGAAGTTGAGGATTATATAAATAAATATTATTAGCTATGTTTATTTCACAAAAAGGCTGAAAAATATTTAAAATCAAAATATATATGCAATATATTGTTAAACAATTTTATAATAATTTAGGTTTTGTTAGTTATAATTGAATTGTAGGTGCACAATGAATTGTGCCCTCTCCATATTATTTTTAATATCTTCCGTGGGCACGATGCATCGCGTCCCTACTTTGCTATAGCAATTTAGTTAAAGTAAAAGAGAGGTTAAAGATGAAACATTCTGAATTTAAATTCAAAACTTTTGATGGATTATCGCTCTTTGGCCAAAATTGGCAGCCAGAAAACCACCCAAAAGCAGTGATCTGTTTGGTTCATGGATTAGGAGAACATAGTGGGCGGTATGTCCCTATAGCTAATAGTTTAACTCAAGTAGGCTATGTTTTAGTTTCTTTTGATTTACGTGGACACGGTAAGTCTTCTGGTCCACGTGGTCATACCCCTTCGTATGAGGCCTTAATACAGGATATTTCTTCTTTACTGGAAGTTTCAAATAAAAAATTTTCTAAATTGCCCTTTTTTCTTTATGGCCATAGCCTAGGAGGCAATTTAGTTCTTAATTATGTTCTTCGCCGCAAACCATATCTTAAGGGAGTAATTACTACTGCTCCCTGGCTCCGTTTGGCTTTTGAGCCCCCAATCTTTAAAATTATTTTAGGGAAAATAACCAATTATACGTGGCCTTCATTTTCTCAGAAAAGCGGTTTAGATACTAAAGCTCTATCTCGTGACCCCAAAGTAGTCTATACTTATGAAAACGACCCTTTGGTTCATGACCGTATTTCAGCCCGGATGTTTATCAGTACTTTTCAAGCAGGACAATGGGTATTAGAACATGCCTCTGAATTTTCTCTTCCGCTTCTGCTTATGCTGGGGGGTGCTGATA
Organism: Candidatus Atribacteria bacterium; assembly: GCA_003513845.1. Classification (GTDB taxonomy): domain Bacteria; phylum Atribacterota; class Phoenicimicrobiia; order Phoenicimicrobiales; family Phoenicimicrobiaceae; genus Phoenicimicrobium; species Phoenicimicrobium oleiphilum. The sequence continues at coordinate 45,712 of DOTB01000030.1, forward strand.
AAATAATATCTGTTAAAGCGAGCAAAGAATTCGCTGACAAAATATCCGAAAAATGTACCTTTAAAATTTGGGATGGCCTTTATCATGAAATTCACAATGAGCCGGAAAAAGAAGAGGTCTTCAAATTTTTAATAGACTGGCTTGATAAAGAAATTTAGACTTGAATTTATTGAATTTGTATAAGAATTACTTTTTTTCGTAAATCCTAATTCGTATCTCGTATATCGTGAATAGTATCTCGCAAAGAAGAAGTCAGGAGACAGAATCCAGGAGTCAGAAGATTATTAGCGGATGGTGTTTAGGAGGTAGGGGTTCAATTTATCGAACCTGAATGATGACTGGGTGGACAGAAAAAAGATAAATTCCCGTTTCCACGGGAATGACAGAAAGAAGCGCGGGAATGACATAGAAATATGGGAATAAAGACGGGTCGAATGAATTCGCCCCCTACTTAATTGGTCAATCGGTCAACTGGCTTGTTGGTTAATTGAATAATCTTGTATCTTGTATTGTGTATTTAAAACTAACGACTATTCACTAACGACTAATTTAACTATCAATTATCGAAGAAAGAGATGGGATATAAAATGAATTCCATATTATCAGTAGGATTATTATTAGTAATAGGATTCTTTGGCGGTCTTATAGCCAGAAAGTTTAAACTCCCTACTATCAGCGGATATATTATTATAGGAATGTGTCTAAGTTTATTCCATGTTATCCCTAAAGAATTAATAAATGGAGACTTGAACATAATTGTGGAAATTAGTTTAGGCATTATTGGTTACTTAGTAGGAGGCACTCTTAATTTTGGAATAATAAAAAGATATGGAAAACAAATTATTTTAATTACTTTTACTCAATTAATGGGAGCTTGGATATTGGTCACAGTATTATTGGCTTTTTTAACTCCTTTGATTATTAAACTTGACATCCCACATCCCAGTTTTTATCAAACTTATTTACCTCTAGCGATAATAATTGGTGCAATCTCCTGTGCTACTGCTCCGGCAGCGACCATTGCTGTAATCCGTGAGTATAAAGCAAGTGGTCCTTTAACCAATACTCTATTGGCAGTAGTTGTTTTAGATGACGCTCTTTGTATAATGGCTTATGCTCTGGGCCTTAATATTGCCAAAATATTAACAGGAGATTTCGGAAGTATCCCCTGGTATAAAATAGTAATACATCCAATATTAGATATAACCGGTTCTATAATTTTAGGAACAGTCTTAGGGTTTGGTATGGTTTATTTAATTCGGTTCGCTGATACACAAAAGAGGTTATTAGTAATTATTTTTGGAATGATTTTATTATGCGTAGGAACAGCAAAGACTTTTAATATTTCTAACATCCTGGCAAATATGGTTATGGGCTTTGTAGTGACCAATCGAACAAAGCCTAATGAAAATGCATTTGAAGTAATTGATGATATTGATGATGTAGTCTTTGCTATGTTCTTTACTTTAGCAGGAGCAAATTTTGATTTAGGAGTTATGAAGAGCGCAGGAATATTGAGTTTATTAATTGTTGTGGGTAGATGTAGTGGTAAGTATGTTGGGGCAAGAATAGGAGCAACTATTTCTAATGCGCCATCGGTGATTAAAAAATATTTAGGATTTGGTCTATTGCCCAAGGCTGGCGTGACAGTAGGATTGGCTCTTTTAGCCAAGCAACATCTTACTTTTTCGGGCACAAAGATAGGAAATATAGTATTAAGTGCTATATTAGCATCGGTTATTATCAATGAATTAATCGCCCCGCCTTTAACCAAATATGCTCTTATTAAGTCAGGAGAAGCCTCTTCTGAAGAAAGATAGCTTTTAATTATAATAAAATAGTTTTAAAAATATTGATTGTTTTTATAAATAGATTATAAAAACATAAAATATGTAATATTATATTAAGTAGCTCTTATCTCTTGTCTCATAAAGATTACATAAGAAACTGCAAAACAGATAAGCATTAAAGCTATTAAGCCCACAAATTGGGGCCAGATAACCATAAGGCTTTGAGTTAAAGGTAAGGGAGTAGGAAGTAAGTTGCTACCTTTTATAAGAGCGGAAATACCAAATGCTCTTGCCGAAGGGTTAAGCAGAGCGATAGTTATTTCTTGAAAGAGCACAACTGGCGAAATGTGCATAATCATACTTTTAATATTTTCATTTTTAGCTACCATCTCTAAGGTAGAATTTTGATTAAGAGGAGCTACCTGGTCTGCTATAACACTAGAAATCATAAGAACAAAAAAAGCAAAGAAAATCCACATCATTACTGATACTAAGGCAGAAGTTGTGGTTTGTCGGAATATTATAGAAAACAAAATTCCCAAGCTCATCCAGAATCCAATATATATAACACTGGCTATAAAAAAGACGATTATTCTTGAGATCTCTTCTAAATTAGGTACGATTCCCAATACGCCCAATTCTAATCCTAAAATAATCAAAATAATACTTATTAACATTATACTAATGGTAGCAAAACCAGCTAAGAATTTACCATTAATTAAGGTATCTCTATAAATGGGTTGAGACAATACTGTGCTCATAGTCCCTTTAGAACGCTCGCTATTTATAGCATCAAATCCAAATATAATACCAATAAGCGGACCAAAAAAGCTGACAAAGAAGATAAACGAGGGCAAAGCACCTAAAGATATGGTAAAAAAGTTTAGAAATACATAATCTTTGGATATTTCGGATGAGTATTCGCCGATGTTTTGACTTAATATAAAAACAATGGAAATTGCACTAATTAATATAATGATAAATAATATTAAAAATTTTCGACTTCCTAAGTAATCAGCCAGTTCTTTCCAAAAGACAACTTTTAATCCACTCATTTTAATTATTCCTCTCGAAAATATTTTATATAAATTTCTTCCAAGGAATGATCAGGGGATTTCTTTTCAACTTCCATTACTCCTTCAATCTTTTTGATTGATTCCATAATAGTGGAAGTTAATTTATTGGCAACTTTAATCTCTAACAAATTTTCTTTTTCATCCTTTAATAAGCTCTTGCCTATTTCTTTTATAGAGCCCTGGGCTACTATCCGTCCTTGAGAAATAATGCCTATTTTAGTGCAAATTTTTTGAACCTGGTAGAGAAGGTGAGAAGATAACAATACAGTTATATTTCTTTCTCTACTCATTCTTACGATAAGTTCTAAAATTTCTTCAACCCCTTTAGGGTCTATTCCAGTAGTAGGTTCATCAAGAATTGCCAATCTCGGTTCTTTAACTAATACTGCTCCCATTCCTAAACGCTGTTTCATTCCCTTAGAAAATTTACCAACTTCTGTTTTTGCTACTTCTGAAAGACCTACTATTTCTAAAACTTCCTCTATCTTTTTATCTGCTTTTTTATCAGGAATACCGTTTAAGCGAGTAATATATTTTAAATTTTCCTGGGCAGTCAAATCTTCATAAAAACCAACATTTTCTGGGAGATAACTGGTAACCTTTTTTACTTTAAGGGGTTCCTTAGTAGAATTATAACCAAAGACATTTATTTCTCCTGAACTAGGTTCGGTTAATCCCAAAGCCATCAAAATAGTAGTGGTCTTTCCTGCTCCATTAGGACCAAGAAATCCAAATATTTCTCCTTCTTCTATTTGCAGATTTATACTGTCAACTACTTTGGTATGATTATAAACTTTGGTTAAGTTTTTTGCTTCTAAAATGACAGTTTTCATTTATCTCCTCTTTAATTTAATGAAGATTCCTATTAAAATAGCTAAGATTATTACTATAATTCCAATACCTATCCAGCCCCATTTAGTAGAAGTCTTTACAGTAGTTCGTATTTCTACCCTTTTTTGGTCTTGGGTCCCAGCAGTTGTCAAGCTGATCATATAATCACCTGGTAAAGTTCTTGATGGTGTTTTTACAATTACCTCTACTTTTTCAGGTTTTTGAGTTTCTGCTATGGGAGGCAAAGAAGATATTTTTTCTGGTTTGAAAGTTACTTCCCAATCTTCTGGTTTTGTAGAAAAGAAACTTAAACTATCAATAGCTGCTGAACCTTCATTCCAAACATAGACTGTAAATGTTTTTTCTTCACCAGCGATTGTATCTATGTTTAACAATCCTGTTTCAGTTCTTAAATTAAGTTTATAGGTCCCAGTAACGATTGCTTTAAGGTCGATAGATGCTCTATTTTCTTCAGATTCTACTATAAAAGTTATAGGGTATTCACCTTTTTCTACGAATACAGGGGGAACAACTGTAAGAGATAAATTTTCTGTACTATCCTTATTTATTTTTATAGAAGATATGCGCTCATCTTTCCATTGAGGAGTGCAATAAGCACTCCATCCCCTTGGCAGTTGAATACCTAAATCACACATAAGAGTCTCTTCGGTTTTGTTTTTTACCTCTATACTAAACTTAAATTCTTTGCCAGCTGGGTTTTCTATGGTAGGATATTTAGTAGTCATCTCAATATTTCCTGGCTCTTTTTCTTCAGTCTCCTCTTTTTTCTCAGTAATCCCAATGATAATATCCATAGTCTTTTCGATCTGCTGGTCTTTAGTAATACCTTTTAAAGTGAATTTGTAATTTCCACTTACAACTTCTTCGGGTACTTTAATATGAAATTTTAATGTTTTGGAATTATCGGGTTCTTCAGCAAGCAATACTACCTTGTGAACCTCGAAACCTTTCCAAGTACTATTTTTTAAAAGGGCCTCCCAGTTAGTAGCCTGTTCATCAGGAATAACCGAAAGGAATATTTCCTCCATTTCACGACCAGTATTAATAATTTTTACATCCAAATCCAATTCTTCTGTCTTTCCCAAAACTATATCAGTATATTCGCTATAAAGAATAAAATCTCTATCAAGTTTGCTATCTTGAGCCCAAACAATATTTCCTAAAATTAAAAATATTAAAATTATAAATCCAAAAAGAAAAATATTTTTAGTTTTATTATTCATATTTATTACCTCCCTGGTTATCTATTTTAAAAATTTATCAAAGCCAGTGTTTTATTATATAGGTTTATATGTTTCTACCTTTAAAATTTTAAAGGAAAATTGAAATTTGTCAAGGTTCCTATAGAAATTTGTTATCTAAAAGATAAAACCGGACTGTTTTATAATGATTTAAAAGATAAAAGTGGACTACCCAAAAACAGTAAAAAGGTATAATTTAGAACTAAATTCTAAAGAGAAAAGAGGTTCTAAATTATGTCCAAACAATTACACAAAAACTTCACCGATGGTCAGGTTAAATCACTTTTTGAAACATATTCGAAAAAAGAAATCAAACTTAATTATATCCTGCAAATTCTTAGAATCAAAAGAAGTAGATTTTTCGAATTACTGACCAGATATCGAAAAGACCCGGATAACTTTTCTATCCAGTATAAAAGGAACACCAGTAATT
>DOTB01000052.1 GCA_003513845.1 Candidatus Atribacteria bacterium
AAAGCCCTACGGAATTGTTTAGCCTTTATAGCAGTTCTGGCAAATTATGAGCCTACTCCAGCCGAGGAAATAGAAGGTATGTTTGAGAATAACGAAAAAGATATTACCTCAAAACCATCAAAGCAAGTAGAAACTGAACCAATACCAGATATACCTGGTGCTCCTATGACCCCTGCCCAAGATAGATTAATACAAAAGATATTAAAATCAAGATATTTATCTGAAGATGAAAGAAAGGGATATACTGAAGACTATCAAACTGGGATGTCAAAAGATAGAGCAACAAAATTCATTAGTTGGTGGTTAGGAGAGAAAGAAAAAGGAATAATGGGAGAACGGGATAAAAGAGAAAAAGCCAGTAGATATTCAGAGAAACAAAAAGAAATAATAGAAATTGCCAAAGAAGGTGGTATCAATAGCAGAAATGCTTTATTAAAACTCCTTAAGGAAAAGAAAATAATAGGCGAGACAATAACTTATGAAGAATTGATGAAGTTAATTGACACAAATCAAGATAAATATGAACAAATTAAGGCATTCTTAAGTAGCTGGGTGTTGGGTAATTTGTCGATAGAGGATAAAAATGAATAGACTACCTGTCTTTTTGAAATACCAAAGAATAATTAAAAAGCTTGATTTAAAAGATGTTTCCGCTTGTGCCAACTTGTCCATAAACTACCTAAAAAAGATTGAAAGAGGTGATAGAAACATTAGAGATATATATACTTTAGATAAATTGGCTAAGGGTTATGGGGTTAAAACCATAACCCTTGTCAATATAGTATTGGAGAATAAAGAACTTAATTGGTTACAAAAATTAAGACTGAAAATAAGGAGAAAACCAAATGAAAAGATTAAATAATAAAGAAATAGCTGATATTGTAGAGAAAGTATTGTCTTATGGAGACTCTCGTAAAATTAGAGATGTCAGCTTAAATATTAGTTTGGTTGAAATAGACTCTGCTCAAATAAAAGAACTTAAATCTGAGTTGAAGGATTATCTACTAAAAGCTTATACTGAAAATTATAAACTTATGGATGGCACTCCAGTAGAACGGATAGTAATGCTAACTTATCCCAGAGAAGTAGTAATATCTCTTTATGGGGAAAATAAAAATAAGGGGGAAGATAAAAATGAAATGTAATACTTGTGGCAATAATATTGACAAAATTATATTATTAATAGAATTATTGGATACCCGCATAAATAATAAAGTCGAAGTAACTTTTTACACAAGAGATGATGAGGAATTTAAAACTCTTACGGATATGTGCCAAAAGCAGGGATAGAGGAAGGAGATAAAACATGGCTTCAATCATAAAAGGTTTAGCATCAAAGGAAAAAAATTCCATAATGATTATACTGACGGAGGATGACCCTAATGTTGGAAACTTCATTAGGGAATTAAAGAATGGGGAAATATATTATCTGGAATTACATGGAACAGAAAATACAGACAAGCAAATGTCCACACATGTAACAGTTTATGAAGTGTGAAAAAAGGAATAAAGGAGAAATAAAATGAATATAATATTAGGATTTGGTAAAACAGAAAAAGATTTTGAAAAACAAGAAATGGATTTTGTAAATGATTATCTTGAAGAACATCGACCACAAATAGGTTATTTTAATGATGAATATATAGGAAAACTTAAAAAGGAAATTGAAAAGCGGGAAAAATATTATAAAGAATTAGATGAAAAATATCAGAATGATAAAAACTATCCAGAAAGATATTCTTATTTTAATTTTACCATTTTAAATGATATAAGGAATATAGTTATAATTTTTGATTTTTGGCATACAAATAGAAATCATCCTTTTTCTCCTGATGGTTGGGCACTGCTAAGACAAAAAAGAATATTATTTCATTTTGATTTGTTTTGATTAAATTAGAAGTAAATTTAATCAAAGGGCAAATAAAGTAATACTATAGTGACCTTGACAATGGGGAAGATAGGGGTATAATGTTAGGTAGGAGACAATAATATGGTTATTAAAATAGATAGAGAAAATAAGATAAAGGGCAGGAATATTAGGGCTGAATACTTTAACCATCCCCATCTGACCAATGGGTTTGTCTCCAGGTATTCAGCCTTTTATTTTCTGCCCTTATTTCTTTATTAGAAAGGAGAATATTATGAAAGAAGAAAATGAAGTGAACAAAATAGTAGAAGAAATAAGTAAGATAAATTTTCAGGGGAATATAATTCCTTCAGCATGGTATCAATATATAAAATTCCCTTCTGGAAAAGCAGATTTATTAGGAATAACAATATTATCAGATATAATCTATTGGTATAGAAAAATTGAAATTAGAGACGAAAAAACTGGTCAATTGTTGCATTATAAAAAGAAATTCAAAGCAGATAAATTACAAAGGTCATATAATTCATATGCAAAACAATTTGGAGTATCTAAAAGACAAGTAAAAGACGCTATTAAAAGATTAGAAAAGTTAGGGTTAATAACAATAGAATTTAGAAACATCACTACAAATGATGGATTAAGTATAAATAATCTTTTATTTTTAGAGCCGATACCTTCTGAAATCCTTGATATTACTCACCAACGTAACACCTATGACGTTCAAACGTCATATGACCCACATTCAAACGTCACACCTATAGCATTTGAACGTAAGACAAATACAGAGATTACTACAGATATTACTACAAAGACTACTACTATGGAAGAAGCACCTCACTTTTCAAGTGAGGCTTATACCCCCTTATATAAAGAAATTATAGAATACCTAAATACAAAAGCTAAGAAAGGGTATCGAACTACTACTAAATCAACACAAAGGTTAATAAGGGCAAGGTTAAACGAGGGTTTTACAGTTGATGACTTTAAAAAGGTTATTGATATAACTACAGAAAAATGGAAAAATAAGAAAACAAATGATGGTGTAGATATGGAAGATTATTTACGACCCGAAACATTATTCGGGAAAAAATTTGAAAGTTACCTTAACCAAAAAGTAAAATCATATGGTAAACTTTCGCCAGAAGATTTATAGAAAGGAGGAATAAAATGATTAAATTAACACCAGAGGTTTTCAGTGAAGTGATGAATAAACTATCCGAAGCATACGAAAAAGAAATCTCTAAAGAAAGAGCTAAAATTTATTATGAGGTCTTAAAAGATGAAATTGATAACCAAGATATGCAACGCATGCTACCGATATTATTGAGAGAATGTAAACATTACCCTACTGTAGCTGATATAATGTCTGCAGTTCGTGATATCGATTATATGCCAAAGTTAAAATAGGAGAGAAAATGATACTTTATAATCTACAAGTCGAACAAGCTATATTAGGGAGTTGCCTATTAGACCCAGAGGCATTAAACAAAACTTATGAGGATATAAAAGTTGAGGACTTTTACTCTACTGAACATCAAATAATTTATAAGGCAATGACCGAACTTGTAAAAGAGAATATAGCAGTTGACCTAATAACTCTATCGGATTACTTGAAAAACCATGCAAAATTGGATACTATCGGGGGGTATTCTAAACTTACTCAATTAATGAATACTATTCCCATAAGCCAGAATATAGATTATTATAACCAGATATTAAAGGCTAAATCAAAACAACGAAAAAT
>DOTB01000068.1 GCA_003513845.1 Candidatus Atribacteria bacterium
GGGCTTGCCCGTGGGTATCTATTTACTGTATTATTTATAGATTCCAAGAACTCCCAACCAAAAGGGGCAGAGCGAAAGGTTCTGATAAAGCCCATGGCGATAGCAGCTTGTAAGCTGAAGAAGCTTGGTGCAATATACGGTCCAGCGAATATATGGGATATGCAGTTTTTCAAAGACTTAAATAGATTCGTTAGCTCTTAGGAAGCTCTAGCCAATACCAAATAGGGGAGTTAAAGTGATTCAGCTAATCAAATTTGAGCAGAATTTCGATAAGTTAATTTAATTATAAAACTATATTATTTTTGAACTGTTAAAAGAATTGAAGATGTGTATAATAGAAAAAGGTTACTTTCTTCTTGGGGCATTGACTTCTGGAGAAATGCAAAAATTATTGGCAAAGAATTCCTCTTGAGAAAGGCGAGATAGTTAAAACTTTAAAGGTTTGTTTTAAAAGATGCATTCTAATGCGAGTATAATCTTTAACTAAAAACTTACTTATATACCGTCGATTCCAAAGAGAGAAACAAGTTTAATCAATGTGAAACTATAGCAATGTATAATTAAGGAATGTGAGCATTGTACAATGAAAACAGTAGACGAAAGCTTATTTTAGTTACCTAATGATTTAGATGGCTGATGAATGATTTGGTAAGATTGTCACGAGCAAATTATGTTTGAAAGGAAATACATAGAATTTCGGGCTCTTGGAGCTAAGATTCTTCAAAGGAATTTCATACGATACAACAAGCTGATTAAAAAATAGACAATTTAGGACGATATTTCAGTCCCAAGGTTTTGTAAAAGGAAAATATAGGTGAAACTAATTTGTTAGTTAAGAAAGGAGATAGGACTTAAAGTGGTGGAATTCTCTATTTGCTATGCTTTACTCGTTTTTGTTATAGTTAGCTTAATTGCTTATTTCTTTAAAACTGGATTCTGGCGCCGTCATTTCCTCTTTTTTATGTATTTTCTGTCCTTTAGCGTGCTGAATGTTGCTGGAATGTACTCGCTGTTCTTTTCAATTTACATTTCAGTACCTGATGTAATAAGTCCAGGCAGAGCACTTATAGGTTTTTATTTAATTTACATATCATTTATTTGTTTTTTGCCCCTGTATCTTTGGTCTGACTCCAGGCAAGGTAGGATAGAAATGGTTGGTAAAATAAATTTCTGGAAGCCAGAGAGAGGGGGGCTTCTCACTGTTTCTCTGCTATGGCTGGTTGTCTTCTTTATTGTTGTAGGCAATACACTACGCGGGGGTCAATATCCTCTTGTGCTGATTCTAAAAGGTTATGAGCCTTTATCTGCTAATGTCATACACACACTTCGGACAGAGCATGGATTTATAGATTTTCACTGGTTTAATATTGGGTTCTATTATCTACCTATCTTCTTGACTGCTTATACCTTTATATTAAAGCTTATGAAATATAATGGTATTTACACGATTGTTTTCATTGTTAGCCTTTTTCTTAGTATTATACTAAGTATACTTTTCTTGTTCAAAGGACAAATATTATGGCTTTTCATCACACTTGTTATAGCGAAGGTATTAGCAGAAGGCAGAATTAAGTCGAGTACTATAGCTATATTTGCGATTGCTATTATTACAGTAGTGGTTTTCTATAAAATTTATTATCCAGTGGCAGAGCCGCTTGATATCCTACGAATGCTTGTCCACCGGATATTGGAGGCATACACAATGAATTCTGGAGTAGCATTTGGTGTGTTTCCAGACCTTATTCCTTTTTACGGTGGAGTAACGATCTCAAATCCAGGTAGTCTCCTTCCATATGAGCACGTAAATCTTTCAAGCGTGATATTCTATTATTTATACGGGGGGGTAGGTGGAGCCCCAGTTCCGCATGCAGTTGAAGGTTATGTTAACTTTGGTTACATAGGCTTGGTACTATTTGCTGTGTTCGCTCAATACTGTGTGTTCGTATTAGACATTTTGATAAATTCCATGCGAAGAGACGCATTTACAGTTGCTTTGTGTGTATTTGGAACGATATGGGTTATGATGATAGCAATGAATAGCATCTTCTACGGACTTCTTGATCTTACAGTTATCACTACTTTCCTAATCTTGTTAGTTGTCGGGCGAGGCGTTGTGCCGGCTCTTTGTGACATTGGGAGGAAACGTGTTCCGTGGATAGGTGAAAGGATAAAAGTTTAATATGTCAGATCGAAACCGCCGAACTATTCTAATGATCGTATTCAGTGAGGTAAGATATGACGGAAGAGTACTCCGCACTGCGGAGGCGCTTGCACGTGATTATGATGTAATCCTATCAGGTCTTGGGGATTGTCCCATATGTCTAGAAACTCGTATTCGCTATTTACAGGTATGTATACCATCAAGCCCAAGGTGGTTGAGCCACGTTTTTTTCTTCGTCAAGACAATACTGATTGGATTACGAGTTCAACCGGATATCGTTCATGCCCACGATTATTTCGTGGTATTACACGGTTGGATTATTGCGAAGATGAATAGAGCTGTTTGCATCTACGATGCACATGAGTTCTTGCCTGGAATTAAGGAACGGTCACATGTGCGTCACTGGCTCTTTGCTAGCTTAGAACGTATATCGATCAATCGCTATGATATGATTATTGCTACAAGTGAGGAACGCGCGCAGGTACTAAGGGATTATTACAGTTTGAGAGAACCACCAGTTGTAGTAAAGAACTTTTCTTCGGTAGAGGAGTATACCCTAGAAAGTGACACAGAGTCTTTCGAGTATCCTATAGAGGATATACTGGAGCAGGGATTGCCTCTTGTGGTATATCAGGGGGATATGAATATCCATTCTCGGTGTCTAGATAATTTGCTACGGGCATTTGTTGGATTGCAAGATAAGTGTATTTTAATTATGGCGGGTGATGGCCCTGATCTTGATCATTTGCAGAAATTATCTGATGTTCTCGAACTTCAAGGATATGTTTTCTTTACAGGAAAGCTTCCTAAAGGTCATCTGATGACTATTATGCGGGCAGCGTCTGTTGGTGTAGTGATCTATTCTAATAAAGAGACAAATAATCTCCTTTGCACACCGAATAAGATTCATGAATATGTCCAGGCAGGTTTAGCGGTTGTTGCCTCTAACCAACCTCCGTTAGTGCAGATGTTGGGTGTATGCTCGATTGGAGAGATATTCGTTCCCGAAGAATCTGATTCCATTCGACGGGCTATTTTGAAGGTGCTTTCACACCTGGAAAACTATAGGATAAATATTCCTGAGTTTTTAGCACATTATAGCTGGGATGATGAGAAACAAAAATTGTTAAAGGCATATAAAAGTTTAAAGAAGTTTAGGTGTTGTTGATGCAAAAGCAAGGGTACAGAAGCAGAAGCGAAGCTTAAAAGTGTTTGATGAGATTAAACAAAATAATGATTAAAAAATTAAAAATATTAATGATAAATACGGAGTTTTACAGAGGTGGAGCCGCAAAAATGGCTCGTACTTTATACTATGAATTAAATAAGAAAGAGTTTATTAATTGTTATTTTGCCTATGGTAGAGGAGAAAAAGTAGATGATGAGAGAACAATAAAATTTGTTTATTTACCAGAAGTATATCTCCAGGGGTTATTGACTCGCTGTTTTGGGTTGCAAGGTTATGGTAGTTTTTTCTCTATAAGTAATTTGAAAAATTTATTCCGAAAATAAAGTTAAATTTACCTTTATCTAAAATACTATAATGAAAAAAATTACTTTAAAAATAATAATATGGATAATAAAGCATTATTGGATAATATAATTTTTGATTTACAAGAAATTGGTGGAATAAGCAATTATTGGTTTAATTTATTAAAAATATTTAAAAATATTAATAACATATATTATTTTGAGAATAATCACAAAAATAAAAATTATTATAGAAGTCTTATAGACTTGCCGAATAATCAGTGCATAAAGGATAAAAGTATATTCCCCATTAAAATTAAAAGATATTTACCAATAAACAATATTGACAAATATTACGATTTCGATGTGTTTCATTCAAGTTATTATCGCTATGCTAATTGGGGAATAAAAAATGTTACCACTGTTCATGACTTTATGTATGAAAAATTTTTATCAAAATTTAATTGCAAAAGACTAATTCATAGTATTCAAAAAAGTCTTGCCTTGAAGAATTCTGATTATATAATTGGTGTTTCAAAAAATACTTTAGATGACATGATAGAATATTTTCCAGAACTTAAAGGCAAAAAGAAGCAAGTAATTTGGCATGGAATAAGTGATGATTTCTATCTCCTTCATAAAGAAAAGAATTTTATAACAATACAAAACCAAAAATTGTATGACAATTCATATTATTTTTATTTCGGTAATAGAAGTGGATATAAAAATTTTAATTTATTACTGGAGGCATATTATGGTTTATTAAAAAGAAGCAATAATTTGCCAAAGCTTGTAGTAGCTAGTGGTGGTGATTTTACTAAAATAGAAAAAAAGCTAATTGATGAAATGAATATTGACCAAGTTGTAATTAAATTAGACAAATTATCACAAGAGGAATTAAATTACTTATATAATTATTGTACCGGATTTATTTACCCATCTTTATATGAGGGTTTTGGGATGCCGATATTGGAAGCGATGAAAGCTGGAGCTCCTGTAGCATGTTCTAATACTTCAAGTTTACCCGAAGTTGCGGGAGAAGCAGCTATTTACTTTAACCCTACAAATGTTATAGATTTAGAAAGAGCTATGCATAATTTATTAGATTTTAATACTAGAAAAAATTTGATAGGTTTAGGATTACAGAATGTAAAAAAATTTTCTTGGGAGAAAACTTGTAAAGAAACATTGGAAATATATAATTCAATATGAGTAAATTATTGAAAAAAGGAGAGCATAAGGGGGAAGTTTTATGAAAAAAGCTCTTATTACCGGTATTACCGGTCAGGATGGTTCCTATCTGGCAGAGTTCTTACTTTCTAAAGGATATGAAGTTCATGGTATGATAAGAAGAGCAAGTACTTTTAATACCAGCAGGATAGACCATATCTATAAAGATCCTCATTTAGCAGGGGTAAGATTACATCTTCATTATGGAGATTTAAGCGATTCGGGACAACTTACCAATATTATCTATAATATTAAACCAGATGAAATTTATCATTTAGGAGCTCAAAGCCATGTGCGGGTCAGTTTTGATATACCGGAATATACTGGAGATATTACTGCCTTAGGGACTACTCGGATATTGGAGGCAGTAAGAAGAAGCGGGATAAAATGCAAGTTCTATCAAGCCTCAAGTAGTGAGATGTATGGAGATACGCCGGCTCCTCAGAATGAAGATACCCCTTTTAGAGCGAGAAGTCCTTATGCGGCAGCTAAAATCTATGCCTACTGGATGGTCCGTAATTATCGCGAAGGATATAATCTCTTTACCTGTAATGGGATACTGTTCAATCATGAATCGGTACCGAAAAATTCTCCACTCATTGTAAATATAAATGGAAAAATAGATATCATTCCCATTGAAGATTTATTTAGAGCAGAAAAACACAGATATGAAGGAATATTAGATGAGTATAAAGGTGCTCTTGTATGGAACGGTGAATGTTGGACTAAAATAATTGATGGGAGTTGTTATAGAGATGCGAAAAAATCCTTGAGGTTAATTCAAACAAGAGAAGCATGTTATGAGGCAACCTATGAACATATTTGTTTTGATGAAGAAAATAGTGAAGTAAAGACAAAGGACTTTAAAGTAGGGGATAAAGTTTTTAGAATCAGCTTCCCTGAAAGTAAAGGCGAATTAAAATTAGATAAAAGATTATCTAAATTTATTGGATATTTAGTTGGCGATGGGACTATTGATGATAGGGGACGTATAAGATTAACAGGTAAAGATAAGCAAGAGTTAATTGAAATAGCCCATTTGGTAATAGAGCAATTTGGCTGGACGTATAGACTAAGTACATATGGACCAGGAAAATTTGACAATTGTAAAGAAGATATATGGCAGTTAGATATTAATAATGATATTTATTTTGGGCTCTGGCTAAGAAGTTATATTTACACAAAACACTCTCAGAAGAAAAAGGTCCCAATCTTTATTTTGAATTCAGATATAGAGACAAAAAGGGCGTTCTTTGACGGATATTATTTAGCAGATGGAAGAAATGCAGGCAATGAAAGATATAAATACAAAGGATTTACTACAAAATCAGCAACATTATGTTTAGGTCTTATTTCTATTTTTAGAAGTTTTTCCGAGCAAACGATAAAATGCAAATGTGAATACAAAGATGGAAGAAGATATTATTATGTACAATTCGGAACTCGGAATCCATCAAATAAAGGTAAACATCTAAGAAAGGATTTAAATGAAGTAATTAAAGTAGTTGACACAGTTTCTCCCGATGGATGGTTTTTTGATATTCAGACAGAATCTCAAAGTTTTGCAACAGGTCCTAATTTATTTAAAATTCATAATAGTCCCAGGAGGGGTGAAACTTTTGTAACAAGGAAAATTACCCGGGGAGTGGCAAGGATTATAGCAGGGAAAGATAAAAAATTATATCTGGGTAATTTAGAGGCCAAGAGAGATTGGGGCTATGCTCCAGATTATGTAGAGGCGATGTGGTTGATGTTACAGCAGGATAAGCCTAACGATTATGTTATCGGGACAGGAGAGACTCATTCGGTTAAAGAATTTTTAGAAGAGGTCTTTAATTATGTGGGATTAGACTGGAAGGAATACGTGGAAATAGACCCTCGTTATTTCAGACCTACTGAGGTAGAGCTTTTACTAGCAGATTCTTCAAAAGCTAGAAAAGAACTGAACTGGAGTCCGAGAATAAATTTTAAGGAGCTGGTCAAGATAATGGTAGATAGTGATATGGAATTAATTGGATTGGAATCACCAGGTGAAGGAAAGAGGATTTTGAAACAGAAGGGGATTGGCTGGACGGAGAATCATTTGACCATTGGGTAAGAGATTGCCACGCTCCCTATGGAGCTCGCCATGACAGAGGATGATGTAGATTCCTGCTTTCGCAGGAATGACATAAAGAGAGCAGGAATAACAGAAAAAACGAGAATGACATAAGTATGTACGAGAATGATAGAAGACAGGATAGATTCCCACTTTTGCGGGAATGACAAAAGAGAATGGGAATGACAGAGGATGATAGAGATTGCCACGCTTCCTACGGAAGCTCGCAATGACAGAGGAGGTGGAGAATGAGTTTTTGGGAAGATAAGAGAGTGATTGTAACCGGGGGGGCAGGATTTTTAGGTTCTTATGTTGTGGAGAAGTTAAAAGAAAGAGGCTGTAAAGATATTTTTGTCCCTCGAAGAAAGGAGTATGACTTAACCAAAGAACAAGATGTGGTTAAATTATATAAGGATTTTCCGGCAGACATTGTTATTCATTTGGCAGCAGTAGTGGGAGGTATTGGAGCTAATCGAGAGAATCCTGGGAAGTTCTTTTATGATAATTTGGTGATGGGGGCAATGTTGATGGAATATGCCCGACAAAATAAAATTAGCAAATTTGTAGCCATCGGAACCATTTGTTCTTATCCCAAATTTACTCCTGTTCCTTTTAAAGAAGAAAATTTATGGAATGGATACCCGGAAGAGACCAATGCTCCTTATGGATTGGCTAAGAAGATGATGCTGGTTCAGTCTCAAGCCTATAGGGCTCAGTATGGTTTTAACTCTATTTTTTTACTCCCCTTAAATTTGTATGGTCCCAGAGATAATTTTAATCCTTCCAGTTCTCACGTGATTCCAGCTTTGATAAAAAAGTTTACTGAAGCGGTTGAGGGAAGAGAAGACAAGGTTATTTGCTGGGGAACAGGGAAACCAACTCGTGGTTTTTTGTATGTAGAAGATGCTGCAGATGGGATTTTGCTTGCTACTGAAAAATATAACAAGAGTAACCCTGTTAATTTGGGTAGCGAGCTGGAAATATCTATAAGTGATTTGGCTCGGCTTATTGCTGAGCTTACTGGATTTAAGGGAGATATAATATGGGATACTTCTAAACCTGATGGTCAACCAAGGAGGAAGTTAGACACCAGTAGAGCTGAGCGAGAATTTGGCTTTAAAGCAAGGATGGATTTTAAAGAAGGATTGAAAAGAACCATTGAATGGTATAGAAATAATAGTAAAAATAAATAATAAAGCTAAAAATAAGAAAGATGTTTGGAAAGGTTAAATTTTCTTAATTGAAGAAGAAGATATTAGTTATTGAACAGCATTTTTACCCTGAAGTAGCAGCTACCGGGCAATTACTCCTTGATTTATGTGAAGATTTGGTAAAGGCAGGCTATCAGGTCAAGGTTATTACTGGAAATCCTACCGAAATATATCAATATCATAATCATAAGAAAATAAATGTACCAAGGAAGGAAATTTATAAAGGGATAGAAATAGTTCGTCTTAAAAATACCACCTTGAGTAAATATAGTATGACTGGCAGAGTTATAAACTATATAACTTTCCATTTCTCAATTTTTTTTCATATCATTTTTTCCCAGAAAGCTGATTTAGTATTGGTCTTATCCAATCCTCCTTTTATTGCTTTTCATGGATTGATTTTAAAATTATTTAAGAATTGCAAGGTTATTTATAATGTGCAGGATTTATTTCCCGATTTAGCAGTGGAATTAGGAAAATTAAAGAATAAGCCTTTTATTATTGTCTTGAAAGTTTTGTCTAGATATATTATCAGAAAAATGGATAAGGTGGTAACAGTGGGCGAATTCATGGAAAAGAAAATAAAAGAGGAAATTTTAAATGATACAGATAATCATCATGTTATGACTATACATAATTGGGCAGATGGTAAGAAGATAAAAGTAATAGAAGAAAATGATGAAGATAATTATTTAAGAAAAGAATGGGGTTTGGAAAATAAATTTGTAGTTTTATATTCTGGTAATATTGGGTATCTTCATGAATTTGATACTATAATTTCTGCTGCTGAAAATATACAAAATAAGGGATATAACGATATTGTTTTTGTTTTTATAGGTGAAGGGATTAAAAAAGAATATATCAAGAAAAAGGCTGAAGAGAGAGGGTTAAATAATATTTTATTTTTCCCTTATCAACCACGGGAGAAACTAACTTATAGTTTAGGAATAGCCAATGTTTCTTTGGTAACTCTCGAAAAAGGTTTTGAAGGGATGGTAGTTCCCAGCAAGATATATGGCATTTTGGCCAGCGGTAGACCAGTGATTGCTATAGTGGGGGGAGAAAGTGAAATTACTGAAATTATAAGAAAAGGAAAATGCGGAGAAGTGGTTCAAATTGGGGATTATCAAAGGTTGGCAGAAGCTATAATAAATTATTATCATAATAGAAAAAGATGCAGAGAAGAGGGATTGAGTGGTAGAAGATATTTTGATGAGAATTTTGAGAGGAAAATCAGTACTAGAAAATATATTAATTTATTTGAAGAGCTATTGAATTGAAATTTGTTCGAGCTGGAGAGAGTTCAATATTAGTGTAGGACAAAGGCATCATCTTTTAGAACAAAATTAGGAATTGCCACTATACTACTAGAAGTAGAAGCTATGTATTTTCCGAATATGCTGCCCCCTCACCATAACCCTCTCCCTCGAGGGGAGAGGGGAAGGAGAGGGTGATAAATTATTACCTTAAGGTTAAGGTAGGTATGATATGGTATTTTTAATTTTTATCGTATCCTTTGCCGTAAGTTTTGTAGGATTTCCTATAATAATTCCTCGCCTGAAGAGGGCGGGGATTGTGGGGAAGAATATGAATAGTGAGAAACAGGAAGAGATTCCCGAGATGGGTGGGCTGGTAATGGCGGCTGGCTTTGGGGCCGGAATAGTCTTTGCTCTCTTTTTAAGAACCTTCTTTGATTTATTTCTTGCGGTTAGTTTGTCCTCAATTCTGGCAGTCTTATCTACGGTATTGATTGTGGTAATAATTGGAGTCTTTGATGATTTGATTTCTATCAGTCAAAGGGTCAAAGCCTTTTTACCGGTCTTTGCCGCTTTTCCTTTAATGGCCATCAAAGAAGGATATAGCATGATAAGAATTCCTTTTCTGGGAGTAATAAACTTTGGCATTTTTTACCCTTTAGTCTTAATCCCCGTGGGGATTACCGGGGCAGCCAATGCGGTAAATATGCTGGCAGGGTTTAATGGTTTAGAGGTAGGTATGGGGGTAGTGGCAGTGGGGACGCTGGCTATTATTGCCTATTTAATTGGACAGAATACGGCGCTGATAATTTTGCTGGCTGCCTTGGGAGCCTTGATAGCTACCTTGTATTATAATTGGTATCCGGCGAAAATCTTAGTAGGGGATGTGGGGACCTTATGTATTGGGGCAATTATGGCCTGTGCAGTAATCATCGGTAATTATGAGACCGCTGGCGTTATCTTAATAATTCCTCATGTGGTGGATTTTTTAATTAAAGCCAAGAATCGTTTTCCTTATAGTTTTGGGGTTTATCGGGAAGGAAAGCTTTATTGCCCGGATGGAGGACCAGTAGGGCTGGCGCAATTGATAATGAAGCTAACGGGTGGAATAAGTGAGAGGAATTTGGTTCTGGTGCTGATGGGCGTTGAGGCAATATTTGGCGTGATAGCGATTTTACTTTATTGTTAAGATCAATTTACCAATGTAGGCAGTTCACCGGTTTACCAGTAACCCAGTTTACCAATTTTTAATACAATAGGTTACCTTTATAGCTTATCTTTATTATTCCATTCTTTTTCCGAAATTCCTGCCTGTCTTAAAATTTCTTTAAGCAGTGAAATGCTTATATCTCCTTTATGGGGATTGGGTATTCGTAACTTTAATTGACCACGACCCATGAAAGAGTGGCGACCACCTACAAAAGGACCTGTAAACCCTAACATTCTTAAACGGCGAATCAATTCTCGCCTACTTACAGCCTTCATATTTCGGTTACTACTATATTAAGGTTGATTCCTCCAATTGAGGGGAGCTGGTCTCCATCACGAAGTTTTAAGACTATCCATTCTTCAAGGACTTCTCTTAATGTATCTCTACACTTTTCCAGGGTTTTTTCGTTAGACCATACACCAGGACAAGATGGGATTTCTCCAAAAAAGCTACCATCTTCGAGTTGTTTATATTTTGCCTCATGTAAGGCTGCCTCTGTAAAGGCTGTTAGAATAGGCATAAGTGCTTTCTCCTTCTATGATTATTTATAAAATAATTATAGCAGAGATTAAGCAGCCTGTCTATCTATTATAGTTATTGGTAATACTGGGTATGGTTCTTTTGTTAACTTCTCTCCTCTCCTTGGTTAAAAATGCGGGATGTGACAAGTATTTACGCACAGGCAAGTCGTTAAATTAACTTTTAGTTTTTGATGAACTCCCCTAATATAAGGGAGAAAATAAATAAAGAAGGAGACAGCAAGGAGATTAAGATTTCGCAATAAAGTTTTTTTATAAGGAA
>DOTB01000035.1 GCA_003513845.1 Candidatus Atribacteria bacterium
TACTAAAATTTTACACTATCTTATTTGATTAATTTTGAACAGCCAATCTTTCTTGCCTTTTGATAGTAGAGGGTGTGTCCTAAAATTTACAAACATTCTAAAAGCATTTTTTGGTCATTTTTTCCATATACAAAACTTTTTCCCGTATAGCTATTATAAAAATTTACTTTAGTAACATTATGACAAAACTCAGTCATATTGAAAATATTTCCTCCCGCTTCTTCCAGTAATTTACTAAAAGGGATACCGTACTGCTTTGTAGTCTTTGGGGATAAAGTAATATCTTCTATAATTTTTTCAATATCTTCATCTTTACAATTAACTATAAAACCTGCAGTCCCTCCATAGTAAATATAAGTATTGGCCCTTACCATTGCAGTATATTCATCTTTAGAAATAGGGGGAAGAGGGGCCTTTCCCCAGGCGGAAATTATATTATTCACTTCAAAACCTAATTCATGTAAACGCCAGATCGAAGTTTCCAAAGTCCGGGCAATAACGTTAACCAAGCCGACTAGGCTTCCGGTAGGGGCCACTAAGATAAAAATACCTTCGGGCTCAACTTTACATTTTTGAGCAATATAAGTAGTAAGTTCCTCACCGGGCAAGACGTTATCCTGAAGAACTACCACCACTTCGTCACTCTTATCCTGATAAGGAAATGGTTTGGCAAAATTATCTTCCTTTAGAAGGGCCCGAACCGGTCCAGAAATTAAAGGGACTATTCCTGCCTCATTCTTGAATTCAGGGAGTGCCCAACCAGAAAGCTGACAGCTTAAACAAGCAATAACTGGTTTATCAGCATAAACATTTGCCTGGATCAGTTCTAATTCTCCTAAATGATAAGTACTATAATTTAGCTTTCCTAAATTACCCATGCTTATTTCGGTTAAGTACCGAGCTGCCTCCCATCCCCCCGAATAGTTTATCCCCATATCAAGGACAGTTGCCCCATTTTTAAGCGATACTACTCCTACATTTAAAGTCTCTTGATACTCAATAATTTTCTTTACTATCTTCATAGCTTCTTTATTTACACTTAGCATTAGTAATCCCCCTTACAATAAAATAATAATTGTTCTACAATAATTATTTTATTTTTGGTTAAATCTTAAAGGTGAAAAGGCAGAAATATCATAAGAACAGGTACCTCGGAAATAAATTTCCTTTACCATATTCCCAATAGCCGAGGCAATACCCATTGCACTGTGAAACCCCGTCACCACAAACATATTTTCAGGATTATCCAAAAAACCAAAAACAGGCTGCCTATCTTCGCTATAAGAAACTAATCCTGACCACATCCTAATTATATTTAAATTTCTTAAAGTCGGGAAAAAAGATAAAGCTCTTTTTGCCACCAAGCTTAATCCGAGAGGAGTATTTTGATTATTATAATTCTCTCCTGCAGTAGTAGATTGAGCAAGAATTATCCCTCCTGAGTTAGATTGAGCCAAACACGCTCCTGCAGCCATATATTCATTTGAAGAAGTTTCGGTAAAAAGTATGCCATCCGTTACTATCCCTCTAATAATTGGAGAAACTGGGTTACTGACCATCGCTTCTCCTCTCTCATAGTAAATTGGTAAGTCAACTCCCACTTTATTAATTAACTCCCTAGTCCAGGCCCCTGCTGCACTAATAACCAAATCTGTCTTTATCTTTCCCGTAGAGAGTATTACCTCTTTTATTTTTTTATTAGTGATTTCAAACCCCCTAACTGAAGAATTTACATAGATATCAGCTCCCTTTTTTTTAGCAGCATTAGCAAATCCTATGGTTAAATTAAAAGGATTTAATACGCCCTCCCTTGAGCAATAAACTGCTGCTATTATTTGCCCGGGGTCAAGAGCTGGCTCTTGTTGCTTTGCACGCTGAGGGCTAACAATTTCTATTTCCCTAAAACCCCACTCGTGACATCCATCAACTAAAGAGCTA
The DNA here is from genome assembly GCA_003513845.1 of Candidatus Atribacteria bacterium. GTDB lineage: Bacteria > Atribacterota > Phoenicimicrobiia > Phoenicimicrobiales > Phoenicimicrobiaceae > Phoenicimicrobium > Phoenicimicrobium oleiphilum. The sequence continues at coordinate 1,939 of DOTB01000035.1, forward strand.
AGTACCTCTAGTTCTTCTTGACTAGTGATAAGGATTAATCCACCGGCCTCTCTATACTCAATATCCATTTCTAGTTCGAAAGATAATTTTCTTAATATTGGCAATTGGTCTTGAGCCATCTTTAAAGTTATTTGATTTTCGCGATAGGATAATATAGAAAATCCTAAATTTGCTCCTGAAGCCACAGAGCAGATATCTTCTTTCTCTACCAGAGCCACCTTAACGCCTTCCTTAGCTAAATAATAAGCAATGGCACAACCGCATACCCCGCCCCCGATAATTATTACTTCGTATGCCTCTTTATCTTTCATTCATCTTTCTCCTTCTGAAGCCATTTTCTCCAAAATAATAATATCAACTTTCTATTGTTTCAAACACTCCTAAATTTTTCAGTTATTCTCCTAATTTCTTCCATAATTGCCTGTTCGTTAATGGTTATTATCTGACCATTTTCCATTACAATGTTGCCATTGACTATCACTGTTTCTACATCCTCTCCTTTGGCACAGTAAACCAGGGCAGGGATAATATCATTATCGCCTAAGGTAAAAAGGTGCGGTGATAAAAGATTAACAACAGTAATATCAGCAAGTTTGCCCTCTTCAATTATACCAGCGTTAATTTGACAGGCTTTGGCTCCACCCTCCGTAGCAATTTTAAATATTTCTTGAGCGTTAAAAACCGCCGGGTCTTCATGGGCCACCTTTTGAAGCATAACACCTACCCTCATTTCTTCGAATAAATCCATAAGATCATTAGAAGCTGCACCATCGCTAGCCAGAGCTACGTTTACTCCTTCCCTCAACATTTTCACGATGGGAGCAATTCCACTGCCTAACTTCATATTGCTTTTAGGATTATAAATTATGCTAACTGAATATTTTTCGGCTATTTTAATTTCCTCGTCAGTTAAATGTACACCATGAACTGCCATAATCGGCCGAGAAAGAAAATCAATTGACTCTAAATATTTCAACGGAGTCATCCCCATACTTTTTAGACACTCCTCTACCTCCCACTTAGTTTCTGAGACATGAATTTGAACTGGAAGATTATATTTATTTGCTTGGTTTAAAATCCAGGAAAGTAGTTCCTCGCTGCAGGTAAAAGGAGCAGATGCGCTTACAGCCATTCTAATTAAGGGTTCCTTAGCAGGAACTTCGTGCCAAGTTTCAATTAATTTCAATACATTCTCCCTTTCATGCTGGGGGTCTACTCTAATATTATCAGGTACCCATTTATCTACCATCTCTAACGAAAATAAGCCGCGAATACCAATATCAAACCACGCTTGGGGAACACGCTCTATAAAATAACCTGAATCCATATCTACGAAGGAAGTAATACCAGCGTGTAACATTTCGATTGCCCCTAACATTGACCAAAGATAACCCAGGTCATCAGTCTCCCCATATTTTGCTTGTTCGCGCATTAATTGAATAAAGGGATATATAACTTGCTCACACCAGGGTACCAGAGAGAGATCATCCCTCCTTCCTTTTAGCATTGACTGCCAAAGGTGAGTATGAGCATTAATAAGCCCCGGGATAACTACTTTATCCTTGCAGTCTAAAATTTTTATATTATCCTGAAATATTTCTGAACTTATATTTCCTACTTGTTTAATACGGTTCCCCTCTACAAGAAGATCAATATCCTTTTCTACTCGCTGTGAATCCCGCACTAGATAAGATATATTTTTTAGTAAAATCATAATCTTACTCCTCAATAGTCATATTAATGTCGATAATTAGTTTAATACAGTTTTCTCAGCCGCTATTTTTCTCTTGTAAAAATAACCAACCAATTAAAAATAAAATTATAGAAGTTCCCGAAGGAGAGCAATATTTATATTCCCTGCTTGATAAACTCTTCCTGTATGGAGATTATTAATGGTCACCTGTGCTACTTTATTTATGTCTTTGAGCCCTGGAATATTCATAAAATTCCCTTCCGCCTCACTGAGAATATCATGAAAGAATCTTCCGTAAGCAGGGGTAGACCGAAAACAAAGTATTTCAGCTAGGGCTTGCAAATCCTCATTTAAATTAGCTTCTAAAGTAAGAAAGACCATTGCTCCGTAGTGAAGAAAGTCGTCAGGGTAAGCTTTTCTTTTTTTAACATCTCCTTTAGCAACCGGACAAATAGGCGCACTCCCTATTATATGTTTAACTTTTAACGAATTATAACCAATGCTTTCTTCTAGACTAAAGATAACATCTTCATTCATTCTTCCAGCAATTTGAGTAGCACCTACAATACTTTGCATAGGTACCACGATTAAACATAAATCTTTAGGGGATAGATGAATTTGCTCCGAAAGAGACAATACCCATCTATTAGTAGGAATATCATCTGATTGAATTATAGCAATGCCAGTAGTTGTTTTATTAATATTGGATATTTTTTTATAAAGTAAGCCATCTTTTTTTAAATGCATATTTATGGGGCCAGATACAATTTCTCCTTTCACGGTATAACCAGCTTGAATATCATAAGCCGACAGGGTGGGATGAAAAGACTCAACAGTAATTTGAGGAAGAACAATCCCATCCATATTAACCAGACTAAGAGAAGCTCTGCTTAACCCCCCATGACAAATCTCAGTAATAATTCTACCAGCCTCATAGGTCCCTGCTGTTTCAACACCTCCATCGATAATCGTTGCACCACAGGGAAGAGTTTTAGTTTCAAGACTATAATCCCAGGCATGGTTAATTAATTCTTCTACTAATTCCTTAAGCCGTGCATTTGCCTTTTTTGCCACTCCATTTCCTTCTTTATCTTCACTTTGAAATTTCCTATAATCCACAGCTGTCTCCTTTTAGCACGCTTTTTATATTTCTGCAATTTTCCAACCCTCAAAACTAACATAATTATTAAATAGGGTCTAAAAGTATCTTTCTATTAAATAATATATTTTAGCAAACAGTAAATAATGGATGTGGCTTTTTCTAAGTTACAAATACACCGCCACATCCATTAAAAAGTTATCCACCCATCAATAATGTAATACTAAGAAGGATTAATCTCCTAAAGGATTTATCTCTCCATTTTGTAAACGCTTATAACATTCTAACATAGCTATCTGAATCTCTTCTGGAACTCTCTGTTTATAATTAGGATCATCGAAGGTAAAGCTAACCACACCTTCCTTGGCACCTACCACTTCTTCCGTCCCAAAAGGTAAAGTATTTTTGTAAGCTCGCAATAATATATTTTTTACTTCTTCCCGATTATTTATCAATACACACCCGAGTATAACATCTGGTTCAAGATGTATTATATTGGTATTAAAACCGATTATATACTTCCCTTCTACTTTCGCTTCATCTACAGCTCCCATACATGCTGAACCTGTAAGGAGAAGTATTATATCTACGCCCTGCGCAAATTGCATCTTAGCCGCCTGTGCCCCTTTGCTCACATCTACCCAACTTCCTAGCACAGATTGTATTACTTCAATGTTAGGATCTACAGCCTTTGCGCCATGTTCATAAGCAGGAATTAATATATCATTCCATGCTGGATAAATATCTGGCATCATAATTCCTATTTTTAATTCCTCATTGGCATTGGGAAGATTGCTTTTGGTAACTAAACCTGCAAAATAACCCGCTAAGTACCCCTGATCTTCGCTTCTGAATTTTGACGAAAATAAATTTGGTGGTATTTCTTCAGTAGCAAGATGGATATCGCCATATACCAAGATAAATTTCTGTTCAGGAAACATATTGGCAACTTTTACTATGCTGTCAGCCATACTATCGGTAAAAGTAACCAAAATATCATATTGATTAGTTGCGGCAAGGCTGATCAATTTCTTTTCATAACTAGCATAGTCGTCACCACCTTCGACTACCTTAGGCTCCTTTAGGCCGGCAATTTCGGCTGCTTCTTTTGCCCCCTTTATATCTTCTTGAAAAAGAGGATTATCGCCTATTGTTCCAGGTATCAATATGGCAGTCGAGGGACCAGCGAAGCCTACCAATGTAAAGATAGTTACACCCAAAAATACTCCAATAAATGTTATTATAATTTTACTTTTCATATTTACCTTTCCTCCTTATTTTTATCAATTTTTTGCTTTAAAAATCTTTCCCTCTCTTTATTAATAAAGTATTTATCACCTCCTTTTTTGTTTTTTATTAGCTGCTCAAGTTAGGTAATTTCCAATAATCTATAAGTAATAACTAAAATTTTTAGTTAGAATCTTTCTCAGTAATTTAACTCTTTTTTTATAGCAAAATTTAGTTGTCTAATAATACGGCTTATTTTTTACCTCATACAGATCCTTATATATTCTTACTAAATTTTAATTCCTAGACTAGTTTTATGTTCTTTAGCCATGTAAAAAACTATAGCTATAAGTGCAGCGGCAAATGGTAATGCCATTAACAGCCTCGGTGATAAGCTAGTCGTTACCTGCAATAAATCCGATAAAGCTGACGTTGCTCCAATAAATAAAGCTGCCGCTAATATATTAAGCGGGTTTTCTTGCCCCAGGCACAATACAGCTATCGCTAACCAACCTCTTCCGTTAGCCATACCAACTGGACCGCCTAAAAATACCCCTACTGGCAATGATAACACTGCTCCTCCCAAACCGCATAAAAAACCACACCAGAGATAACTAATAAATTGATGTTTGGTAATAGATATACCGAGCGTTTTAGCAACCCACTCATCTTTACCAATAGTTCTGAGATGATATCCATAAGGTGTATAAAATACTAAAATATAACAAATAACACTAATGGCAATCGCCAAATAGTCAATGACATAATGTCCACTTAACCCCCGTAAAATCGGAATATTTTCTATAATTGGTATGGCTATTCTTCTAAGTTTTGGAACATTTTCAAAAATTAAACTGGAAGAACCTTTTAATTGGACTGCCATAAATGTGGTAAGGCCCGTAGCAATTAAATTTGCACCCATTCCTACAATAAAAATCTCCGCGTGGAAATAATGGCATATAAAAAATATGCTAAGCCCTAAAATAGTAGCAGCACCAATGCCAGCTATCATTCCTAACCAAAGATTTGAGGTAATATCTACTACAAACACCGAAAAAAAAGCAGACACCAGCATCATCCCTTCCAGAGCGATATTAAACATACCACTAAAATTTGTAAACATCACTCCCAGAGCGGCCAAAACTACAGGTGTTGTTGCGGCTAGCATCGTATAAATGACGCTATCAATTAAAGGAATAATCATGCTGATGATTTCCTTTTCCAAATTCCTATGGCCTCAAAAAGACCCTCTGCTGTTATTATATAAAAAATAGTAGCCTGAATTAGCTGGGCAATTTCGGGAGTAATATCTGCAAATAGTGCACCAGCTTCAGCTCCTTTTTGAACAAAGGAAAATAATAAAGCTGCCGGAACGACAATAATAGGATCATAACGAGCAATTATGGCAATGGGTATCCCATTCCAACCGAAATTGGTCATATAACCTAACATTCTCCCCGTACTTCCAAAAATATTAATCATCCCTGCTAAACCAGCTAATCCCCCACTCAGAAACATTGCAATCATTTCTATTCGTGCCGTTGGTACACCACCGTAATAAGCAAAGAGTGCATTTTCTCCAGTCATTTTTATTTCATAACCCAGTACTCGTCGCTTCATAATAAAGTAAAATAAAATAACAAGGCCTAAAGATATGAGTAAACCACTGTGAAGTTCAGAAGGAGGCAAAATTTTCGAAAACATAAAGTTTCGGTTAAAATAAGGAGAGGCAGCCATTCCTGCTTTAGGATCACTAAATGGTCCTTCTAAAAAAAATGTAACAAAAGGGAACAAAGCATTGGCAATAAGTAATGAAGATAAAAACACGTTTATCTTCCATCTATTCTTTAAGTAGCTAGAAATAGCTGCGCTACCTCCGCCAATAAAAAAAGACACCATTAAAACAATAGGAACAACGATAGTCTTTGGACAAGAAGACATCTGGTAAGCTAAATATGTACCACATAAACTACCAATATATAATTGCCCCTCTAAACCCATATTCCACATATCGGCCGAAAAGGCAATGCTTGCACCTAAACCACTAATAATCAAGGGTATAGCATAACTGACCATATTTCCTAAAAAATATTTATTACTAAAAGGACCTAAAAAAAATACTTTAATTGCCTCGCTTGGTTCGCTACTGGTAATAATTATGATAACAACGGCAAGTATTAAGGCAAATAAAATAGCAATAAATAACCTTTTTAATGATGATAAAAAGGTGGTCATTATATATAAACCTCGTTAACCCAAAAGCTCAATATGATTTTGACGTTTGATACCTAACATATATTCACCTATCTCTTCTTTGGTAATAGGCTTCAAATTATTATCTAAGTTAGCTACTATTTCCCCTCGATACATAACCAGTATTCTATCGGAAAGATTAATAATTTCATCCATATCACTCGTTAATAACAGAATAGTTTTCCCTTCATTTCTCATCTCCAAAAGCAAATTATAAACGTACTTGATTGATCCCAAATCCAATCCCATGGTCGGTTCTTGGGCAATTAATATTGTAAAATCTGTAGTAAGCTCTCTGGCTATTATAACTCTTTGAATATTTCCTCCCGAAAGAGTACCGACACAACAATCAACATCGGGAATTTTTATATTATAATTACTTACGAGTTTTTCAGCATATTTTTTACACAAATCTATTTGTCTCCAGCCCCGCTCCGAAAATGGTGGCTTATAGTACTTGTCAACAATAACATTTTCCATCAAGCTGCTCTTAAGACTTGAGCCTAAATTCATGCGATCTTCAGGAATATAACTAATCCCCATTTCCCTACGGCCGCGCGGCAATAAATTTGTTATATCTTTACTATTTACCAAAATTTTTCCTGTTGCTGGTAATCGTAAGCCAAAAATAGCCTCGACCAGTTCTTTCTGCCCATTACCACTAACCCCAGCAATCGCGGTAATTTCTCCTTCTTTCAAATCAAAAGAAATATTCTTAACTCTTTCTAAGTTTCCATTGCTACTAACAGACAAATCTCGTACTGACAATAATATTTTTCCCTTCCTTAAAGGAATACGCTCGATACGGAGAGAGATAGGTTCTCCCATAATCATTTGTATTATCTCTTTTTTGCTAAAATCTTTAATTTGCCCTTCTCCTATCGTTCTCCCTTTTCTTAATACAGTTAATTCATCAGCTATATCTAACACTTCTTCTATTTTATGAGTAATAAATATTATCGTTTTGCCTTGTTTTTTAAATACGTTAATCAGCCGAAATAAATCTTGCACTTCTTGCTCAGTCAAGGCCGAGGTAGGCTCATCTAAAATCAGTAAATCCGCGCCCCGATAGAGCGCCCGCATAATTTCCACCTTCTGACGTTGGCCTATAGAAAGCGTATTAACTATCCCAGAAGCCTCTAGAGCAAAACCACTTTCTTGAAAGAATTTTGATACTTTCTTTTCTATCTGTTCTAAATTTATTATCCCCAAACGATTGGTAGGCTCAATACCGAGTACTATATTTTCGGCAACTGTAAAATCCTCGATCAAACTAAGACGTTGATGAACCATCCCTATCCCTTGAGCAAAAGCTTGAGAGGCATTTTCTACCTCCAGTTTTTGACCTTTAAAATATATAGTTCCAGAATCTTTTTTTAAAACACCAGCAAGAATTTCCATAAGTGTTGTTTTGCCTGCTCCATTTTCTCCTAAAACTGCATGAACGGTTCCCTTCCTAACTCTAAGATTTGCACCTTTAAGAGCTACTACTACTGCGTGATCGTAAGTTCTATAAGTTTTAGTAATTTCCCGCATCTCTAAGTAACTTTTTACATTATTACCCACTATACCTTACTCCCCTTGCAAAAAACTTCTATTCAGGGTGATATTAAAACTCCTAGATAATTTCTGGAAGGTAGATTTTGCGTTCCCCCCATTGTCCCTCAAAGGTGGGACTGGTTATCTTAATTATTCCGGGAGTAGTGGCAAATGTATCTATAGCAACTTTTAAAGCTTGCTTAATCGAATTTTCATCTAACCCTACTATCGGATATTCAATTACTGCTTCTGTACCAGCCGGAAAATTACCATCTTTTACGGTATTTCTAAGTGTAGGACAAAAAGAATGATTAATAGTCACCCTTTCTTTAGAGTAATTAATTCCCCCCACCTTTGCTCCACTCACTCCTCCTATAGGATAATTAAAAAGGGCTACCCCGGGAACCTCATGAAATATTCTACAAGTTGCTTCTTGACTGGCTACTATGCAGGAAACTGCATTTTGAGCAAAAATTTCCAACGCTGCATCCAATCCTCGATAGACACTCAAGGTCTTTTCTATGAGCATATCTCCTGTCATAATGGGGATCTTATAAACATCTCGCCCCTGATAATTCTCAGATACCTCAAAACCGTCTCCCCATCTACGCATATATTCCCCTATGTTAATAAAGGTACCTTCTTTTTTCGAAGAAACATCAAACAATGAGCAAGTTGGTAAATGAGGGACTATAAATAAACGTTTAAGAAGTGCTTCACGGAATTTCTCGTAACTTACTGCGGAGGGAACATTAAATTGGATAATTATACCCCTTCTTCTGTCCGGAGTTTCTGATTCAGGAAGTATTCCTTCAATACAAGTTTGTATTGGCGATGCTGTAATAAGACCAAACCCACTCAGATATCTTGCTTCATGTAAGGCTATTTCTTCTGTAAGAGCCGTAAGTACACCTCGGCAAATTCGTAAATCAGTACATTCGCAATTAACTTCTTCTATTTCGATTCCCTTATATTTCATACTTTATCTCCCCTTTTCTATTTTTACTTACACCTTCATATTGATTTACCCAGGCTAATTACTTATCCTTTTGCTTCCTTAGTTACTTTAAAAACCACTTTCCACCTAATTCAAGAATATTAATATTAAGGTTATCGTATAGATAATCTTAATATTCTACAATCTCTTTAACTTCCCGGATAATATCTTCTTTGTGAGGCAAATAATATTCTTCCAGCTTAGGAGCAAAGGCGGTAGGCGCATCCAGTCCCGTAACCCTTTTGATGGGGGCTTTTAAAAACTCAAACATCTCTTCATTTATGGTTTGAGATATCTCATTAACATAATTACCGGTTTTAGGGGCTTCGTTCACTAACACCACCCTCCCCGTTTTAGCTACAGAATCAAAGATAGCATCTTTATCCAGAGGAAAGAGAGTTCTCAGGTCAATGACTTCTACTTGAATATCTTCTTTGGAGAGTTCTTCAGCAGCCTCCAGGGCCAGGTAGACCATCCGTTGTGAAGCTATTAAGGTTGCATCTTTGCCTTCCTTTCTTACCCGGGCTTTACCTAGTTCTACCATATAAGGCTCCTCTGGTACCTCTCCCTCCATTTCGTAAAGTAGTTTATGCTCGAGAAAAATAACCGGATTATCGTCACGAATAGAGGCGATGAGAAGACCTTTAGCCTCATAAGGGGTAGAAGGGGCAACTATATAAAGTCCAGGAACATTTAAAAACCAGGCTTCGGGGGTCTGAGAGTGATGATAAGCAGCGTGAAATCCTGCACCATTAGCAGTTCTGACTACTAAAGGGCAGGTTACTGTTCCATTAAACATAAAATGAATTTTTGCTGAATTATTTACCAACTGGTCATAGCCTTCGGTAATGAAATCCGCAAACATTATCTCGGCCACTGGTCGAAGGCCGGCCATAGCCGCGCCATTGGCAATACCTAAAATAGCGGCCTCGGATAAAGGGGTATCTTTTACTCTTTTGTCCCCGTATTTCTTCCACAATCCTCGAGTAATTCCAAAATCTCCTCCCATTTTGGCTACATCTTCTCCTAAAACAAATACCTTTTCATCTCTTTCCATTTCTTGATCTAAAGCTTCATTAATAGCTTTACCGAAAGATAATTTTCTCATCTTCCTTGCACCTCTCTTCCTACATAGACATGTTTTATAGCCTCTTCGGGTTCAGGTTCGGGGCTTTCCAAGGCATACTTTAGCATGCCTTGGATTTCTTCTAAGCTTTCTTTATTTAACTTATCTAATTCTTCAGTAGTAAAGGTTTTATCCTGGACTAACTTTTCTCTTAAACGTTTAATCGGGCACCTTTCTTCTTTCCAGATCTCTACTTCCTCTTTAGGGCGATAGGCAGCAGGATCTCCAGAGAACATCCCCTGCCAACGGTAAGTTAATAATTCTAAAACAGTAGGGCCTTCCCCTTCCCGGGCCCTTTTTACTGCCTTACTGGCGGCTTCATAAACAGCAATCACATCATTTCCGTCGATTACTTCATTAGGAATACAGTATCCCTGGGCTCGGTCAGACAAATTTTCAGGATAAGAATGAACATCCTCCACCCGGGTAGAGATAGCGTATCTATTATTTACCAGGACATATAGGATAGGGAGTTTCCATTTAGCCGCTATATTCATCCCTTCGTAGACTTCACCTCGGCCCATAGTCCCGTCGCCAAAAAACACTGCTGTTACATCTTGAGTGTTATTATATTGCGAGGCAAAAGCCGTACCTAAACAGGTGACTAAATTAGCTCCTTGAATAGCATTGAAACCCATATTACGACATTTGATATCGATGATGTGCATACTCCCTCCTCTCCCACCGGAAATGCCGGTCTTTTTGCCAAATATCTCGGCCAGCACTCTTTCTTTGGGCGTACCTGCTAAGAGGCAGACTCCATGACTTCGGTGATCAGGAAATTTATAATCAGTTTCTTTTAAAGCCTTCATTACTCCCGCCTGGCAAGCCTCTTGCCCGGTGCTTAGATGAACGAAGCCAGGGATATAGCCCTTTTTGGCATATTCATCGACTACTTCTTCAAAGTGCCGGATTAAGACCATATTATAATAAAGTTCTTTTAAAGTCTCTTTAGATAGATTCATTTCCCCCTCCTTGTAAGATCTTTTAAATTAATATTCACTAAACACATCTCTTTCTTCCCCCTCTTGGCCTAATATGCTAAGTTCTACTGGATAGAGAGGCGGCCTTACTGTATCCGGTAAGATTTCTTCCTTTTTCTTTTCCGTCATTTCCGCAATAATCTCCTGGATTAAGCTACTACAAGTTCGCCCCTGGCAGAGTCCCATTCCCGCTCTAGTTCTTCGCTTAATAGCTTTAATAGTGGTATACCCCTCTCTAATCGCCTCCCTTATTTCTTCTTCAGTAATTTCTTCGCATCTACAAATAATTTTTCTATCCCCATTTTTTCCCTGATCTTTAGACATCGTCTTTTCTCCTTTCTATAGAGCGAATCTGATGAATAAATTCCTTAGCACAGGCTATAGTTACTACGGCAGTCCGATCAAAAGCATGCCTTTGCTCTACCTTAATTACTTCTACTTCTCCCACCGGCTCTCCCCTTCGGTTAACTCCCTTAACTTTATCCCCGGGCTTTGGATAAGGTAGATATTCGTAAGGAAAAGAAATGGCCGCCTTATCAGGAGAGTAATTATAATCAAGCATGAAGATCGCCTGACCGGGACAGGAAGCTAGGCATAGCCCACATCCCTTACATTGATCTTCTCTTAAAGAGGGTAAATGGGTAAGGTGAGAATTTATCTTGATTGCTTTAAAGGGACAGGCAGCAACACAGGGATCGCAAGGAATCTCCTGAATGCATTCGATACAAGCCACCGGCCCTTTTTTTATCCTTTCCAAAGAAGGGTAACCAGGAAATTCTTGAAATTCTGACCAAGAAGGGATAGTAGTATATCTCTTTAATTTAGAATTTGTTTCCCCTTCTTTATCTCTTTCAGTGCCCCCTACCTCTTCTTGCTGAAATCTGGAGATAATTTGTTTCTTGGCAAGAGCACGTTTATAGCCGAAAGGTCCTTCTCTCAATTGGTTAAGCCTGCTCCCATACTCTTTTTTTAGTTTTTCGAATTCATTACTATTGATATAACCTAAAGAAGCGGCTACACTAATACCCGCCAGACGCCCTTCATCCAGGGCACTACTGGCTTCTTCGACCCCCGCTAGGTCCCCGGCTACATAAACCCCTTTCTTAGTTGATTCCAGCTTATCATCGTGTAAAGGTAAAAAGCCCCCCAAGTCGGGGAAAAATTCTAGTTTACACCCGGCTAAACTGGCTAACCGCATATTAGGACTTAACCCCACCGCCAGACATACAGTATCTACGGCAAGGGTTTTCTCTGTGCCCTTTACAGGATTCCATCTTTCATCCAGGGCCGCAATTACCGCCTCTTCTACGCTCTTTTCCCCTCTTACCTCTTTAACGGTATGTTGAGTATATAGAGGGACTCCCCCCCTCATTACCTTCGCCGCATGAACCAAATAGCCAGTAATAAAAGGGGCGGCTTCCACGATACCACATACCTCTGCACCGGCTTGTAATAATTGATAGCTTACAATTAAACCGACATTGCCTGAACCTACCATTAAGATCCTTTCTCCCGGTAATACCCGCTCAATATTGACTAAAGTCTGGGCCGCTCCCGCCCCTATCACCCCGGGCAAGGTCCAGCCGGGAAAGGAAAGAGATTTTTCCATTCCGCCAGTGGCCAAAACTACCCTCTTGGCCTTTAACAATTCTATTTTTTGGTCTTTAACCAAGAGAGAGACAATCTCCTTTTCCATAATCCCTAATACTTTAGTCTCTAAAGAAATTTCTACTCCCAGAGAATTGGCCTCTTTAAGTAAATAAAACCCAATATCAAAACCCCGCGTGCCGGCCAGGTGTTCTTTAGAGCCAAAAAATTTATGAATTTGTTTAAAAAGCTGCCCCCCCGGTTTATCTTTATCATCTACCAAGAGGACTTTAGCCCCATAACGACTAGCCTCTATAGCCGCTCCTAAACCAGCAGGACCTGCCCCTACTACCAAGACCTCAACTTCTTTCATTTACTTCTTCCCATATCCATATTGTGTCTCGATGATCATCCCTTCTTCCACTCTGGTAACACAAGTCCTGATATTTGGTACGCCGTTTACAATCATGGAGCAATCGGTACACTGTCCTATCCCACAAAAAAATCCCCGCGGGAGATGAAAGCGTCGTGTATAACTAAAATCTCTACAGCCATTGGCTATTAAAGCAGCAGCGATAGTCTCTCCTTTATAAGCAGAGATACTCTTCCCGTTAACGGTAATTTTTATTTTTTCTCTCTCCTCTTCCTTCCCCAGAATGGGATGATCGATTATTCTTTTCATATTGAAGTCCTTATTTATTTTGTTCTTATAATTCTAAATTAACATCAGGTTTATTAGTTGATATCAATAATCTTTTTGTGGTTTTGTTCTTATGGTTTATTAAAATCAATTCTTTTTAAAATTTCTTCGCCTTGCTTAATACTTTCTCTAGTAAGCCCTTCTTCATCAACGGTAAGAATTTTTCCGTCTTCCATAATTACCTTTCCATTAATCATAACAGTTTCGACATTAGTGTTTTTTCCGCAGTAAACAATATTTTGAATCACCTTATTAACCGGAGCAGAATGAGCTTTGTTCAGATTAAGAATAATCAAATCTGCTAGTTTTCCTTCTTCAATCGTCCCCGCATTTATTCTCGCTGCTTTTGCCCCATTTTCTGTAGCCATTTTAAAGATTTCCGAGGCACTAAGCACTCCTGGTTCTTCAGAAAATACTTTTTGCAATAAGGATCCCATCCTCATTTCTTCAAACATATCTAATTGGTCATTAGAAGCTGGCCCATCTGTACCTAAGGCTACCGTAACTCCTTTTTTGAGCATTTTTGCTATAGGTGCAATCCCATCACTCAATTTCATATTACTTTTGGGATTATAAACAAGTATCACACCTCTTCTAGCAGCTATATCGATCTCTTTATCGGTTAAATAAATACAATGAGCTGCTGAAATGGGACGTCTCAATAAATTTATCTTTTCTAAAAACTCAAGAGGGGTAGTCCCGAATTCTTTTAAAGCATCTTGATTCTCCCATTTTGTTTCAGAAATATGGATCTGAAGACCTAAATTATATTCTTCAGTTTTTTCTACTACCCATTCCATTAATTCCGGGGTGCAGCAAAATAAGGTAGATGGTGCCAAAAAAACTTGGACTAAACCCTCGTCTGAATAATCTTGCTGCCATTCTTTTATATATTGTTCAATTTCTTCCTTCAGGATGTTATTATCGTGACAAAACTCTTTGGGGACCCAGCGGTTTGCTATCGTAAAAGCAGTAATTCCCCGCATGCCAATATCCTGCCAGGCTTTAGGAATCCCACCTACATTAAGATCCATGTCGATACAACAAGTTATTCCATTATGAATCATCTCTATTGAGCTTAACATTGACCAGTAGTATCCAATCGCAGCATTATATTTTTTACAATCTTTATAAACTATATCTATAAAGGGGAATATTACCTTCTCACACCAAGGAGTTAGGGTTAAATCATCTCGACATCCTCTTAGCATAGACTGATATAAATGAGTATGGGCATTTATCAATCCCGGCATAACTACTTTTCTATCACCTTCAATAATTTTACAGTGAGAAGGTAAATCCTCTGGCAAAATATTGCCAATCTTTTTAATTTTATTGTCCTCAATTAGTATATCTTTATCGTTAAGTATATGGTCGGCATCTTGGATCAAGGTACTTATGTTTTTAATCAAAATATCCATAATTATTCCTTTTTTAACAATTATTAATTTTTAGTATAAGACTAAATATTTAGAAAATAATATTTTTCTTAATCTTTTACAAATGGCCTACCCAATGCACTCGGACCTCTTACCTTGCCGACTACACCGATTAACGCGGCAATAGTCAAAACATAGGGTAACATTTGCACTATCTGGATAGGTATTTTTACTCCCAACACTTGTAATTGTAATACCAAACCAAGCCCTGCTCCAAAAACTAATGAGGCCCCTAACGTTCCCCACGGTGTATATTTACCAAAAATAATTACGGCTAAAGCAAGCCAACCTCTGCCGTCAGTAATATTTTCTGAAAAACGAGTAACTTGAGTTAAAGTTAAAAACGCTCCACCAGTAGCAGCTAATATTCCACTAATAATTGCTGCTATATATCGAATTAAATATACATTTATCCCAGCAGAATTAGCAGTTTCAGGACTTTCTCCTACAGCAAGGAGACCTAAACCGTAAGTAGTTTTGTAAAAGAACCAATTTATCAAGATAACTAATAAAATTGCTAAATAAGTTAGAAAATTATGTTTAAAAAAAATTTCACCTAGAAAAGGCAATGTACTTAAAAAGGGGATATTTATCGAGGAAAAATTTGCTATCCGCGTGGTATCAGAAACCAACCCACTATTGCAAAGCAGGCGGAAAAAGAATCCAGTCAGACCTAGAATAAAAAAATTTATTCCTAAACCTATTACTAATTGATTTCCCCCCAAAGATACTGTTACATAGGCAAGCAACAGCCCTAATAGAGCTCCCCCTATTATTGCCGTCAAAAGACCTATCCATAAACTATCGGTTACTAAAACTCCATAGAAACCTAAAAAAGCACCTATTAACATCATTCCTTCTAGCCCCATATTAAATACACCAGATTTAAATAATATAAGGCCACCCAATGCTGCATAAAGTAGAGGGATAGATAACCTGATCGACATTGCAAACCAAGATGCCAAAGTGGATAAGTTCATTTATGCTCTTCCTCCTATTAGATTAGCAGAAATCTTGTTACTTAAATATTCGCTTGCCGTAACTAAAATCATAATTATTCCTTCGATAGCCCAGGATATAGGTAAGGGCACACCAACTCCTCTCTGCATAGCTCCTGCCCCTACCCGCAAAAACGCAAATAAAAATGTAGTTAGAATAATCCCTAAAGGATTATTCCTGGCCATTACTGCTGCACCGATACCCTCGAAACCATAACCAGGAGAGAGGGCAGGTATTAATCGGTATTGTGTCCCCATTACTATACTCGTGCCAGCCAGACCGGATAATCCTCCCGATATAATAATTACAGTCATAGTACCTTTTATTATGTTAATACCAGCGTGATTAGCTGCTTCTAAATTTTCTCCTATTGCCCTTACTTCGTAGCCAGCTGGAGAACGAAATAGAAAAATGTAAACAATAATTGCAATCAACAAAGCTAATATTACTCCAAGATTTATTTGAGTATTAGGAATTATTTTAGGGAAATATGCAGATCTAGCAATTTTCTCGGATTGACTAATATAAGAATTAGCCGGCTTAAGAAAATACATCACAATAAAGTTTATTAAAAGAATAGACAAATAACTAAGCATAATTGTGTTAAGAATTTCATCTGCACCTAATTTAATTTTTAATATCCCAGCAATCCAACACCAAAAAGCCCCGCCTATAAAACCGGCTAATAATGCCAACGGAATATGAATAAAAGCCGGTAACCCTTGAATATAAATTCCCACTAAAGCCCCGGTCAGTGCCCCAAAATAAAGCTGCCCTTCTTGACCCACATTAAAAAACCCTCCTTTGAAAGCTACTGCAAAGCTCAGGGCACAAAAAATTAAGGGTACAAAGTGAGTAAAAACTTCGCTAAAAAGACGGAGGTTACCAAAAATACTATATAGCATATAATTATAAGCTTCCCACGGATTAATACCCGCCAAGAATATAAGTACTGCTCCTAGAAACAGAGCTATAAAAAAAGCACCAAAAGGAATAATTGTGATAAATACTTTATTGTATCTCTCCTGCTTAATTCTAATGCTACCATCTTCCATTGCTGGCTTTCACCATCCTTTTTATATCGATTATACCTAGCGAATAGGGCGTAATAGATAGTTCTAGTCCTATTCGCTAGGTTATTACAAATTTAGAATTTAACGTTTTGCTTGGTAAGTTCTTCTCGTATTTGTTCTATAGTTATGTTTCCCTCAATGATTTCTTGCCTTAATTCCATTATTTTTTCTTCACCATTCTCTGGCAATTTGTCCTTTAATGAGGGATTAAAAACTATATCCTCTGCTCCATCTTTTATTCCCTTTATTACGTTGCCACCCTTTAAAGTGCCGTTTATCATATCTTTAATTGCTCCATATACCAAATATTCTGTAGGAGCTATTGCACTAGCAATAACTGTTTGAGGGGCTAGGTACGACATATCTTCCACAGCACCAATTGCCCAGATTCCTGACTCTTCGCACACCTGAAGAACTGCTCGATTTATTACTCCACACTGAGAATAAATAACATCTACCCCCTCTTTTACCAATGCCTTAGCTAACTCTTTCCCTTTTACTGTGTCGTCCCAACTCCCCACAAAAGTAGTAATAACTTCAACTTCCGGATTAATCTTTCTGGCCCCATATATAAAAGCAGCATTTAGAAATTCATGGGCTATAGGACTATCATGTGAAATCATAAAACCTACCTTGTTAGTTTTGGTCATTAAACCTGCTACTGCTCCGGCCAAGCAATTTGCCTCCCAATTAGTCCCACTCACTACAGCCACATTATCAGCTGATTCATAACCGTAAATTACTGCGAACATTATATCGGGGTATTCCTCTGCTACTTCAATGGTGGGCTCAATATAATCCATTTCATGGACAATAATAAGGTCATACCCCTCTGCTGCATAACCTCTTAGTGCTTCTTTTATTTCACCAGCAGAAACATTTTCTTGATAACTAATCTCTATATCAAAATCTTCCTTGGCTTTCATTAAACCATCGTACCCACTTTTAGTCCACCCTTCGCTAGTTATAGGTTGAGGAAATATTACGGCAACTTTTAAAGGTTCAGCTAAAGCAAAAGTACTAAACCCTATTAATAGGACAAATGCTAAAATAAATACCCCTGAAAACAATTTATTCTTCCCCATTTTTCTCTCTCCTTTTTAATTTGTTTTTTACTCTCTCAATTTTTACTATGAACTTTAAAAGTTATACATTTTATCCATCTACCACCTCCTTTTCGAGATATTTTACTCCCGCCATCATCAAACCAATTTCTCCGACGTCTGCCTTTCTCGGATCTACTTCTCCCATAATCTCTCCCTCATATATAACCGCTATCCGGTCAGAAAGACTCATTATTTCATCTAAATCTGTAGAAAATAATAAAATTGCCACACCTTTATCTCTTTCGTCTAAAAGCTTATTATGTACAAATTCGCATGCTCCCACATCTAAACCTTGGGTTGGCTCCATTACTATGAGCAGTTTTGGACATTTGCTTAATTCTCTCCCCAATACCACTTTCTGTTGATTTCCACCGGATAATTTACTTGCTTGAACAAGATGAGAAGGCGTCTTAATATCATAAGCTACAATTATCTTCTTAGAATAGTCATTAATGTATGGAACATTCAAAAATAGGCCACGCTTAAAAGGAGGTAAATAGTAGTCTTTTAAAATAAGGTTTTCTGCAATAGTAAAATTTAGAATTAATCCATACCTTTTTCTATCTGCTGGGATATAAGATAACCCCTGCTCATATAATCTTCGCGGGCTACTACTGCTAACCTCTTGCCCTAACATTTTTATATTACCTGAATCAATTTTTTGTAACCGACAAATCGCGTCTGCTAATTCTCTTTGACCATTTCCGTCTACTCCCGCAATTCCTAATATCTCACCACTTCGAGCACTTAAAGATATATTTTTTAAAAGTCTCAATCCTTTTTTATTTTTCATGGAAATATCTTCTAAACATAAAACTTCTCTCCCTGGTTGAACATCCTTCTTTTTAATAGTGAAAGAAATCTCTCTCCCTACCATTAATTTGGAAAGTTCTTGAAAGTTAGTCTCTAATTTTTTCTTTGTCCCCACAACTTTACCATCTCTTAAAACTGTAATCCGATCGCTTATTTGCATAACTTCTTTTAATTTATGAGAAATAAAGATAATGGTACAACCTTGCTCTTTTAAAGCTAATAGATCTTTAAACAAATTCTGTGCTTCTTGGGGGGTAAGGACTGAAGTAGGTTCATCTAAAATTAAAAGGTCTGCTCCTTGGTAAAGAGCTTTTAGGATTTCTACTTTCTGTTGGGTCCCTACGCTTAAATTCTCTACAGGTACATCCAAATCTAATTTAATATTAAATCTTTCAGCAACTCTCAAAATTTTTTCGTGAAGTTTTTCTTTTTCTAAGAGAGGGGGCTTTTCGGAAGGTTGTCCTAAAATAATATTTTCAAAGACTGTAAATCTAGGAATAAGCATGAAACGTTGATGAATCATTCCTATTCCTAAATTTATGGCATCTCTGGGAGAGTGTATTTTTACCTCCTCACCTTTAAATATAATTTCCCCTTTATCGGGCTTATAAAGCCCATATAAAATGTTCATTAAAGTGGTCTTACCAGCTCCATTTTCGCCTAATAAGCTATGAATTTCGCCTTTAAATATATCTAAACTAATATGATCATTAGCAATTACACCAGGGAAAATTTTAGTAATCTCTTTTAAACTTAAAATAATTTCCTGAACCATATAAGTTCTACCTCATTTTTAATAAATATTTTATCGATCAAATGCTAGCGATGAACAAATTTTTCAATCCTGCGGTCTAATTCTTTTTGATTGGAGAAACCAGCCAAAATGGCTCCTTCTATTGGTTCGGTTAAATTTGCTAATCCAACTTTAAGAATCTTGGCAATTAAAGCCACTCTTCTCCCTACTATTCTTACAGAATCCATACCTTCGTTGTCTTCTTTAGCTCCTTGCTCTTTTTTATCATTAGACCAAACAGCTGCCCCATTATAAGCAAAAATACCCCCGCTCACTACAGTCATTCCAGTGCAAAAAAAGAAATTATCCAAAGCTTCCAAGGTAGTTTCTTGGCCACCATTTCTCGTCCCTCCAACTGCAATTGCGCCGCCAACCTTAGTAGCCCAATGACCCTTAGTTATATAACCTCCTAGAGGGCGTAAACGATTAAGAAAAGCCTGCATTTGAGCAGTAACATTCATTTGATAGACCGGGGAACCGAGAATAAAACCGTCTGCCTCAAGAATGATGTCGTAGTAATCGCGCATATTATCAGTAAAGGTAGGACAATAATTTAATTGTTCTTTAATACATCGGTTACAGTGAATACAAGGATGAATTTCCTTCCCTTTTAAATCAATAAATTCAGTACTAACACCGGAAATATCGGTTGCAGATAAGAGCGCTTCTCGAACACAATATTGTGTCGCCCCTTTGCGTGGGCTTCCACTTACTCCTAATATTTTAATCTGTATATTCACTCACCTAAAAACCTCCTTAAATCTTGGTTGTTTTGTTGTAACTAAAAAGAAAAACATGATTACCTGTCAAGATATTCAAGGGGCTTCGCCCCCTGAAACCCCCTTCTTAAATGTGTTTCTTATATCCTTATTTTGTTACGAATACCAGACTATTATTTGCTTTTCCCAGTGTTCTTTTGTATAATTTGTTTCATGGAACAAACCTTTTCCTACAGGTTCTCAATAAAACAAATCTTTCAAGAACACTGGGACGATTATCTTTCTTCACCTCAAAACTCAGTCCCTGATTATGTCGTCTCTACCGTTAATAAAATGCTTAATTGTAGAAATCCTCAAAAGCTTGGCTATCACAAGTATGCCTGCCCTGATCATCCCGAGGAGTATATTGTTGTTCCTCATTCCTGTAAAAGCCGATTCTGTAATACTTGTGGGAAAATTCTAACCGACCAATGGATCGCTAAAGTTGAAAAGGATTTCCCACCATCATCTTTTCATCATATATGTTTTACTATACCAGATTCCTTACGGTTGCTTCTGGATAAAAATAGATTCTTGCTCAACTGCCTTTTTCGTTGCTGCCTCAAAAACCATTCTCTCTTACTCCAAAGAAAGACATTTCCTGCCAGCAATTATTTGTGCTTTACACACCTTTGGTAGAAACCTGAAATTCAATCCTCATATCCATTTGCTCTCCACCACTGGTGGACTTTACCTTAAAAATAATCAAGTAAGAAAAAAATGGAAACACTCAGCATACCTACCATTTGTAATGCTTCACAAAAGGTGGCGATATCTTTTGATAGATGAACTCAAAAAATCTATCAGAAATTATCTCAAGAAAAACCCTAACTGTGGTGAACTCTCTGTTTTCTCTCACCCGGGAGTGCTGGACAGTTTTTTTAGTCCACTCCTTAAGATTAATTGGTATGTCCACGACAGTGAAGAACTGGACTATAAAAACTTCACCGTCTCCTATATCGGTCGCTACACCAAAAGACCGCCTCTTGGTGAATCCAGAATTCTGCAGGTCAGTAAAATTGTTCAAGCAGAAGGTATCTGGGTAACCTTCTCTTACCAAGAAAGAAATCAAAATCCAGTCAGGTGGTCCGTTCCGGTGGAGAGATTTATGGAACTTTTAATCCAACATATCCTACCAGATAATTTCCGACAAATACGGTATTATGGTATTCTGGCTAACCGAGTTAAAACTTCTCTTAAAGAAATATTCCTAAAACTCTTAAAAAGAAAGAGATATTCCCTGGAGGTTCTCCCCTGGAGAGAAAGACAAAAACTATACCGTGGTTCCGACCCACTTTTATGCCCAAAGTGTGGAAAACAAATGAAACTGGTAGAAATTGCTACCTTCTCTCAAAAAGCAAAATCGTTAACCTACTTCCAACCACCATAACTTAATATTCCGTTTATCAAAGAACAGTTTGTTAAATTTTAGAGCACGAAACCTGTCCTGACGATAGGTCAGGATTTGCTATGGGATCGTTTTGTCTCTTTTAAAAAAATCCTATAAATTCTGCAACCTTTCTTACTGTCAGTTACACTTTTTTCTTTTAATGTATTTAAAAAATGTTATTAACTATCAAAAAAATTTTTATTTTGTTATTTTCTCGCTTTTTTGAAATTCCGATACTGCAAGATATTCAAGACAAATCCTCCCCCCTGAAAACTCCCAAATTAACCTAAGCCTTGATATTTATTAATCTCTTTTACATCTTATCTATTTGGTTTCTGTGTATTTTATCTTTATATAAGTAAAGTCTTATTTGTTATATTATCTTCCCACCAGTAATAAACAATTTTATTACGTCAATCTAATTTTCGCACGATGGTAAGATCTACTAAGCCAGGATGGAAAACTATTTCCGAACAGCAAATCAATTTATCAAATATCCCATAATAAAATTCTTCTCTCTTAATTATGGGCTCATTCTCTTTTATTTCGAGTATTCTACTTATTTTCGTATCCACTTTACTGGGAATAAATCTGGTAATAGAGTGAGAAACTTCTTCATTGGTATATTTACTTAAAAAATCAAAAAACCCTTTAAAACTATTAAAAGGTATTTCTTTTGTTTGTAAGGGGATAGCTAAACTAGATTCGGGGATAATATTTGTAGCTAGTATGGCTGGTTGATAGTCAGCTAGATAGAGAAACTCATTTAAAAAATATTTCTTATCTTTAAGAGGGGGCATTTTTATTTCCACTTGGGGTATCTCGTCTAGCCATGTGGAATTAATTCTTTTTACCGAAGCTTTATAACCCCCATTTTCTAATAACTTAATAAAGTCCTGGACTAAATCAATCCTCATTTTAGTTGTTAAGGTACTTTTATGGATTAAACTTCCTATTCCTTGTTTTTTGGTTATTATTCCTTCTCGATCCAAAGTTATTAAAGCTTCACGGATAGTTGAACGACTTATTCCTAATCTTTCAGAAAGCTCTTCTTCGGGAGGTAATCTATTGTCCTTAAAATCACCTTTTTTGATCATTTTTATTAGTTCTGTCTTGGCTTCCAGATAAAGAGGAGTATACTTAATTCTGGCCATTATTCATCATACCTCCTACAAGCTTACTTATCATTATAATAGCTAATTGATAGGTTGTCAAATAATTGAATTGCCTCGTTCGTGTCAACAACTTGTGGGTATTTTTTCTTACCTCAAAAGATTATGGAAAAT
>DOTB01000085.1 GCA_003513845.1 Candidatus Atribacteria bacterium
ATTACCGATTTGGAGAATTTCTCACCTCCGTGGACTACTCTATGACCTACGGCCGAGATAGCGGATAGATTTTCTATAGCTCCATACTCAGGATGGACCAGGGTATCTACGATTAATTTTATAGCCTCTTTATGAGTGGGACAATCGTGTTTTAAGGTAATCTTCTCTTTATGATTAACCTCGTGGACACAGAAAGAATCTCCTATGGTGACTCTCTCTACTATCCCTTTAGCAATTATCTCTTTTTTGTCCCAGTTGTAAAGTTGGTATTTTGCTGAGGAGCTGCCACAGTTTAAAGATAAGATGATCATAATATTTAGCCTTCCTTATTTTTAATCTCATTTGGACTTTATTCTAATTTAATTTTAATTATTTGCATATATCCTTAATGGTTACTATATTCTTTATACTCCACCTGCTTGTAACACAGTAATTGCAACAACATTAACTATATCTTCTGCACTACAACCTCGAGAAAGGTCATTAATCGGTTTTCTCATTCCCTGAGATATTGGACCAATTGCTTCGGCTTTTGCTAATCTTTCTACTAATTTATAGGCAATATTTCCCGATTGTAAATCAGGGAATATTAAAACATTTGCTTTCCCCGCAATTTTGCTATCTGGCGCTTTTCTTTTTCCAATTGAGGGAATCAGCGCAGCATCAGCTTGCAGTTCTCCATCAATAAGTAGGTCGGGCTTCTTTTCTCTCGCAATTTTAGTAGCTTCTACCACTTTTTCCACTAAGGAATGTTTTGCGCTTCCTTTAGTAGAAAATGATAACATAGCAACTCTTGGTTCAATGCCTATTAGAATTTTTCCAGTCTCAGCACTAGCAATAGCTATATCAGCCAGTTGCTCAGCATTAGGTTCTGGATTTATCGCACAATCAGCGAATACAATAACCCCATTGTCTCCATATGGACAGTCAGGTACTACCATTATAAAACAACTTGAAACAATTTGTATACCAGGAGCAGTTTTAATGGTTTGTAATGCCGGCCTAAAAACATCACCAGTAGCATTAATTGAGCCAGCAACTAACCCATCTGCATCGCCATGATAAACCATTAACGCACCAAAATAAAGAGGATTTTTGAGGAGCTGGTAGGCTTCATTCAAACTCAGTCCTTTATTTTTGCGTAATTGGTAATATGTTTCAGCATATTTTTTTATTTTATCCGAATTATTCGGATTAATAATTTTTATTTTCTCTGAAAAATCAATTCCCATATCTTTGGCAATAGATTTTATTTTTTCTTCCCTACCTAAAAAAATTAAATTTGCAAAACCCTCCTTAATAATTGTTTCAGATGCTTTAATCATTCGCGGTTCTTCACCTTCTGGAAGTACAATAACTTTGGGATTTTTTTTCGCCTTTTCTCGAATAATTTGAGATATTTTCATTTCTTCCTCCTTCTTAATTATATTTTTTATTTTACTATCATTTTTTTTACAAATTTTGTATAATTATAACATAAAATTTCTTTTAATTCGAGAAAATTATGAAAATATTAGGTATTATTGCTGAATATAATCCTTTTCATAATGGCCATTTTTACCATCTTTCTGAAGCAAAAAAGGTCACTCAAGCAGACTATGTTGTGGCGGTTATGAGTGGAAATTTTCTGCAAAGAGGAGAGCCTGCAATTATTAATAAATGGATAAGAGCTGAAATGGCCTTAAATTCAGGTATTGATTTAGTAATAGAACTGCCTTTTGTCTTTTCTACCCAAGATGCCAATGGTTTTGCTTTCGGAGCCGTTAAACTATTAGATTCTCTTCAGATTATAGATTATCTTTGTTTTGGTTGCGAAACTGCTGATCTTGATATTCTTTATCCTATAAGCAAATTTTTACAGATTGAAAAGCAAGAATACAAAGAGATAATTAAACAAAAATGCAAGAATGGTTATGAATATCCCAGGGCCAGGGCACAAGCTTTGTGTGAATATCATAAGACTTTTGGTATAGAAAATCTAAAAAAATTGTCTCCATCAAGATTACGTGAAATATTAAACTATCCCAATAATATTTTAGCCTTAGAATATATTAAACATTTATTAAATTTAAATAGTAAAATTGTACCTGTACCTATAAAAAGAATTGGTGCAAATTATCACCAACAAACTCTTAGTGGAAATATCTCCAGTGCTACTTCAATCAGGAATGATATTATGAACAATTTCCTTTCATCTGGATACAATCTTTCAAATCTTGGACCTAAGATAAAACAGGCAATCCCCTCTTCCACCTATTCTCTTTTAGAAAAAGAGTTTAAGGAAGGAAGGAATCCAATTACCTTTGAATCTTATGAACAATACATTCTCGGTATATTAAGAAAGATGTCGTTAGAAGATATTTTACATATCAATGGAGTGAATGAAGGTTTAGAAAATAGAATAAAGAAGGCCTCTCTTAAATCTTCAACAGTTGAACAACTAATTAATTCCATCAAAACAAGAAGGTATACTCGAACTAAAATTCAACGAATACTCCTTCACACAATGATGGGGCTTACCAAAGATGAGTTAGTATATTTTAATAAACTGGGGCCTCCATATATTAGAGTATTGGGTTTCTCAAAAAAAGGTAAAAAAGTTCTAAGAATTATTAAAAAGAACTCAACTATACCCCTCGTAACTAAATTATCTAATTACTTAAAAAAAATAAACTTTTACAAAAACAGTGATAACGAAATGTTATTAAAAATGCTTAACTTAGATATTCTTTCAACCGACATATATGTCCTGGGGTATAGAGAGGAAAAAGATAGAATTGCCCGACTTGATTTTACCCACAAAATAATCAGAAAAACTTGTACGAGCGAAAATGGGTAATTGTCAGGGGAGTTTACTCTCCTGACAATTCTATAACTTTATTAATTTCATTATTGCCTCATCAAAATTTTCTACAGGTATCACTTTTATATCTTGGCTATATCTATTAGCCTCTGAATAATTTTCTTTTGGTACTATAAATACATCAGCTTTTTGTTTTTTAGCAGAAATAATTTTTTGTTTTATTCCATCTACTTTAGTTATTTTTCCATCAATTCCTAAATTACCTGTACCAGCAATTACCAGGCCACTACTCAAATCATTTTCGGTTAGTTGATTTAGTATTTCCAAAGCTATCATTAATCCTGCAGAAGGTCCTTTTATTTGATTTAAATTAATATCTACTTTTAAGGGAAATTTACATTGAAGGTCCTTGGTAGTAGTATAAATACCAATACCTAATTTCTCTGTGGTATAATCACCGGTTTGAAGTTTAATAAGGGGAACTGTTATATTGTATGAAATATTATTTCTTATAAATGTTATCTTGATAAATTGGTTTGTATCTGAACCTTGCACCAATTTGGAAAATTCCTCTATCGTAAAGACAGGTTGATCATTTACCCTGATAATTACATCACCTGGCATTAATTTACCCTTTGCTGGGCTGTTATCTAATATTCTATTAACTATTACCCCTCTTCCAGTCAATTCTGGATTATATCCAGCTTCTCTTAAAGCAACTATTTTTGCAATCAACTGACTTTCTTCCATCATCCTGGTCATAATATCCATATATTCTTCTTGATCCATTTCTTCAGGTATTTTGTCACTTTTGCTTTCTAATTCAATGTTGGGATCAAGAAAACTATAAATATATAACCATAAATTCGCTCGCAATAAAGTGGTTGAAGTTAGAAGAAATTTCCCCCGTGCGTCTTTTTCTCCATTTTCAACTATAATATATTGGCTCAGGTTAATAGCTTTACCAGGGGCAATAAGATAATAAGGAGTGGGAATTATGTTTAGTAAAATTATAATTATAACTATAATAATTAAAAAATATTTCTTGATATATAGCATTATTTCTCGCAATTATTAAATATATAGAAGGTTGTCAGGGAAATAAAATCCCCTCTAAAACCTCTGTGTCTTTATTTCTCCGGTGGGCACGATGCATCGTACCCCTACATTAACATTTTATCCCCTTTTTGGATTATAATCCCAAAATTATCTTCAACTTATTAGAAAATAATTAGGAGAAAATTAAACGATTTATGAAAAATTCTTAATGTTCTAAATTACGAATTTTTCCCGTAACTTCTTTTCTACAATTTCTGGAACTAATTGAGTGATACAACCGTTTAGACTGGCAATTTCTTTAACAATACTTGAATTTAAATAAGCGTATTTAGAACAGGTAACCATAAAAATTGTTTCTATTTCTGGAGCAAGTTTTTTATTCATTAAAGCTAATTGTGATTCATGTTCAAAATCAGAGATAGCCCTCATCCCCCTGATGATAACATTAGCTTTGTTTTTTTTCATAAAATCAATTAAAAGACCTGAAAATTTTTGTACTTTAACTTTTTCTAAATTCTTAGTAACTTCTTTTATCATATATATTCTTTCTTGAGCAGAAAATAAAGTAGATTTGTTAGGATTAACTGCCACTGCAACTATTAATTCATCAAAAATATTGATTGCCCTCTCAATAATATTGAGGTGACCATTGGTAACTGGATCAAAGCTACCAGGGTAAACTGCTATTTTCATTGTTCCTCCTTTTGCAAGATGGTCAAGGGGGTCACCCCCCTGAAACTCCTCTATGCTTTTGATTATTTATTTTAAATTTTATACAAACTTTTCCTGAATTACGATTTACTTGTTAGAATCCATCGCTTTTATTTTAAGTTTATGCTCGTAAAAATAGGCATAAGAGTTCATTTAAGAGTATTTGAATTTTTGAAATCCCGATACTCTTAAATAGCAAAAAAAGATAATTGACACTTGCCATAACTTTTTTGTTTAAATAATTTTAAATTACCTATATTATCCTTAATTTCCTCTTTTTTATAATGTTGTACAATTACTATACTACTTTCTTTCAAAATAGGCAATTTTGAGATCTCTGCTAAAGAAATATTAACTAAACCCCTATTATAAGGCGGATCAATAAAGATGTAATCTAAAAGATAATTCTTTTTAGATAATAATTTCAGGCCAGATAAAAAATTACCCTTACATACTTCAGCATTTTGACTATTTTTAGTCCTTTTCAAATTTTCTTTTATGATACCTATACATTTTACTTCTTTATCAATAAATATTGCTTTTTTTGCTCCTCTACTTAAAGCTTCAATTCCTACTGCTCCTGTCCCCGCAAACAAATCTAAAAAATAAGCACCTTCAATAGATCTTCCAATAATATCAAATAAAGCTTCTCTTACTTTTTGAGAAGTAGGGCGAATGGATAAATCCTTAGGTGATTTTAATTTATTTCCTTTGTTTTTCCCTGCTACAATTTTCATCATTTTTGTTCTACCCTTTTTCTACTATACGCTACCTGCTAAGTTAAATATATATTTACGTTTTTTATTATAAACTTAAAATTATCACTTGCCAAGCCCCTTTATAATATGTTAAAATGTTATGGTTTGATTATTTTAGAGTATCGGAATTTCAAAAATTCCGATACTCTAAAATATTTTTTTAAATAAAGAATGGTTTTTAACTAGTTCATATCGATCAAGAAAGTTATTATATAAAACCGAAAAGCAACAACCAAAACTGTAGATGGATTTTAGGGGAGTTTACTCCCCGGACAATATTACAATAGGCAGGAGGATAAAATAAAATGGCTAAATGTGAAATTTGTGGTAAAGGACCGCAATTTGGTAATAAAATAAGTCATTCCCATAAAGTTACTAATAGAAAATGGTCACCCAATATTCAAAAAGTAAAAGCATCTGTTAATAATACTGTTAAAAAAATTAATGTTTGTACCAGTTGCTTAAAAGCGGGTAAAGTAAAGAAGGTTGTTTAATTATACCATTCTTTAAGTTTATTTATAACTTCGTTAATTACCCAATCAGGAGTAGAGGCACCACTGGTAATCCCAACATTATCTTCGGGATGAAACCATTTGTATTTCATCTGGTCTTTTGTTTCAATGTGGTATGTCTTTACTCCTTGCTGGCGACATATTTCCACTAATCGAGAAGTATTAGCACTTTTTCTTCCTCCAATTACCACTATTATGTCTACCTGTCTTGCTAATTTAATGACACTCTTTTGTCTTTCTACAGTAGCTTTACATATAGTATTAAATATTCTTAATTCTTCTGTTTTGTCTAATAATTTAGAAGATAATTTCTCGAAATTGTAAATATTTTTGGTAGTTTGAGAAATGAAGCCAATTTTTTTCTGATATTTTATTTTCTTTATTTCAGTCACCTTATCAACTACCAGAGCATTATTATTGATAATATCTAAAAGACTTACTATTTCAGGATGCATTTTATCACCGAATATGACTACAAAGTAGTTATTTTTATTTAGATATTCTGCAATTTTTTGCACTTTTTTAACATAAGGGCAAGTTGTATCGACTATAGATAAATTTTTTTCAAGTGCTTGATGCAATATAGAATAAGAAACACCATGGGCTCTGGTTATTACAGTACTTTTTTCAGGTATCTCCTCTACTCTATCTACAATCCTTACCCCCTCTTTTTTAAAATTTTCCATAACTTGAGGATTATGTATTATCGGACCTAACATATAAACACTTTTTTTATTTTCTTTTAAAACCTTTGTAGCTATGCTTACAGAATTTTTTACTCCAAAACAAAATCCTATTTCTTTAGAAAGTATAATTTTCAATTTATTATTTACCTACTTCTTTGTATTTTCTTATTATTTTTAAAATATCATTCTTTACTTCTTCAATATTTTTTTTGGTTGAATCGATTACAATAGCGTCTTTTGTTTTAGTTAAAGGAGCACATTCCCGGTTACTATCAATAAAGTCTCGTTGAATTATTTGTTCCTTTACTTCTTTATAACTAATTTCATATCCTTTATTTTTAAGTTCTTGATATCTCCTTCTGATTCTTTCTTCTTGAGAGGCAGTAAAAAATAGCTTTATATCTGCATAAGGTAAAATTGTTGAGCCAATATCTCTACCTTCCATTATAATATTGCCCTTTTTAGCTAAATTTCTTTGCAGGTCAATTAATTGTTGTCTAATTTTAGGTAACTTCGCTATTTGGGAAACATTTTGATCAATCTTTGGATCACGAATTTCTTCAGTTACATCTTCACCATCAATAAAAATCCGAAAACACTCTTCAAAGTTTTTATCTGTATTTTTTATAGATATGTTGATCTTCGAAACTAAATTTAGAATTAATTTTTCGTTGTTTAAATTAATATTATTTTTCAAGACCTTCCACGTTATTGCTCTATATATAGCTCCTGTATCTATGTACAAATATCCTAATTCTTTGGCAATCAATTTTCCAAGGGTACTCTTACCAACCGCTGAAGGTCCATCTATAGCTATTATCAAATTATCTTTTTTCATAAATTCTCTCCAAACTAGTCAATAGTATATCGTATTGCGTATTGTGTATCGAGTATTGTATGCTCGATACTCGATACTGTATACTACTATATTATTTTTTTCAGATTTTCAACTTCCTGTTTACTTAAATATCTATATTCTCCGGGTTTTAATCCTTTTAAACGAATTGGGCCCATTTGAATTCTTCTCAATTCTAAAACAGGATGACCAATATACTCACCCATTTTCCTTATCTGTCTTTTTTTTCCTTCTTTTATTTTTATTTTTAAAATTGCATTTTCATTTATAGTTTTTATCAAACGAATCTGACAAGAGGAAATCTTATAATTATTTTTAAGCACTATTCCTTCGGATAATAATTTTAATTTTTTTAAAGAAGGAACCCCTTTCACCTTAACAATATAAGTTTTTTCTATTTTTTTTGAAGGATGAGTCAGGGCATAAGTTATTTCACCATCATTAGTCAAAAGTAATAAACCTTCTGAATTATAGTCTAAACGACCAACAGGATAGATCCTTTCCTTAACACCTTTTAAGAAGTCTAATATGGTTGGTCTATTATAAGGGTCATATAAAGAGGTTAAATATCCTTTTGGTTTATTTAATAATATATAAGTATATTTTTTATTATCTACTAATTTTACTTCTTTCCCCTTTACTTCAATTATATCTTTCTGAGAATCTACTTTAGTTCCCAATTTAGTTACAACCCGATGATTTACTCTTACGAGTCCCTGAAGGATAAGTTCTTCGCATTTTCTCCGAGAAGCGATACCTACTCTGGCTAAATATTTTTGTAATCTTTCGTACATATTAGTCAATTCCAATTTCATCTAATTTAGGAAGATCGGAAAGTTTTTTTAAACCAAAATGAAGTAAAAATAGATCTGTTACTTTATACAATAATGGATTACCAGGAACTTTCTTTCTTCCGCTTATTCTTATGAATTTATGTTTTAATAAATTGAATAATACCCCCGAACTATTCACCCCTCTTATTTTTTCAATTTCTAATCGAGTTACTGGCTGATTGTAAGCAATAATAGCTAAGGTTTCTAAAGCAGCTTTGGAAATTTGATATCTTTTCTTGTTTTCTGATATCTTTTTTACCCAGTTAGCATATTGTGGCTTAGTTCCTAATTTATAACCTTTCGCAATCTCGTATATTTTATAGGGTCTATTAGAATTTTCGTAATCAGATATTAACTCCTTCAACAATAGTCTAATATTTTTCCTCTCAAGTCCAGTAATCTCTCTAATCCTATCTACAGTTAAAGGGTTATCAGACACAAATAGTAAACATTCTATTATATTTTTCCATTCAGAATAATCTTTTAATTCTTCTTTAAATTTAAAGCATCTCCTTTCAGGTAAAATATAATTTTACCAAAATTTTCATTTTGACGACATACAATCTTTTTAAAATATATAAGTTCTAATAAAGCCAGAAAGATAACAATAATTTCCACTTTTGTTTGGGCGGTTTCCATAAAATAATCGAATGACATCCCTTTCTTATTGAGCTTTAATATATCTAATATCTCATTCATCTTTGCGGCTACAGTAAAAGTCCTTTTTTTGATCGGAATAAATTCTTCCCTTTTCTTATTTTTTATAACTTTTTCTAAAGCACCCAAAAGGTCTGCTAAATCAACCTCCTGGATTTCTATATTTATTTTTTCGTCATTATTTTTACCAAAAGGAAAAAATATATCATCCTGGCTGTATCTTTTTTGATTCAAATATTTAACTATTTTTTGATATTTGTCATATTCTTTAAGATAGATATCCTTATTTTCTAAAATTCGCTCATCATCTTTCTCTTCGTCATCTTCTATTTCGTTCTTGTTTTTCAGATTAGGCAAAAGTTGTTCAGATTTCATCTTTAATATTATTGCAGCATTAGTGATAGTTTCACTGGCAACATCTATATCAACATTGCCTCTATTCTTCAAAAGAAATTCTAAAAAATTGTTCAATATTTCAACTATAGGTACCTGATTAATATCTATAGTATTTTCTTTTATATTCTTTATTAATTCATTAGCAGGACCTTCGAAATTTCCAAATTTTATTTTGAATTTTGTATTCATATTACTCATAATAAATTTTCATAGCCCTTTTTGCTTCCTCGAGAGTTTGTCGAGCTACTTCTCTTGCTTTTCTGCTCCCTTCTACTACAATATCTCTAATTACTTCTGGATTTTTTTCAAAATATTTTCTTTTTTCTCTAAATCCTTCAAATTTAATTATTAAATTATAGGCTAATATTTTTTTACATTCTACGCATCCTAATTCTCCCGATTTACACTCGGTAGAAATTTCTTTATATTGATCTGGATTAAATATCTTCTGATAAGTGAATACAACACAAACATTAGGATGTCCTGGGTCATTTAACTTTATCTTTTTGGTATCAGTTATCATTGATTTAACCTTTTCGGTAATTATTTTTGGACAATCAGAAATTGATATAGTATTCCCTACACTCTTACTCATCCTCTTTCCGTCAATTCCAGGAACCCTGGGTATTTTAGTTAATTTTGCTTGAGGTAAAGGAAAAATATTTTTATAAAGACTGTTAAATCTCCTGGCTATTTCCCGAGCTAATTCTATGTGGTGTAGTTGATCTTCCCCTACAGGGACAGCATTAGATTTATAGATTAAAATATCTGAAGCCATTAAAACTGGATATCCTAAAAGTCCATAATTGATATTCTCTTTCAATCCTAAGTCGCGAACTTGTTCTTTTAAAACTGGATTTCTTTCTAACCAGGACACAGGAGTGATCATAGAAAAAAGCAGATGTAATTCCACGTGTTCTGGTACATAGGATTGTATTAATACAGTACTCTTTTCCGGGTCAATACCAGCAGAAAACCAATCTATAAGCATTTCTCTAATATTTTCTTTCAACTCTGCAGTTTGTTCATATCCAGTAGTTAGAGCATGTAAATCGACAACTCCATAAAAACATTTGTATTCTTTCTGGAGTTTTACCCAATTTTCTAAAGCTCCTAAGTAGTTTCCCAGGTGTAATTTCCCTGTTGGACGCATTCCGCTAAAAATTATTCCTTTCATACAAATACTCCTTCCTTTATTTTATTATTAAACTGTGTTTACCTGTTAATTTACTAACGACTAATTACGGTTTTCGGTTTTTATTGTGGGCACGATATATCGTGCCCCTACTTCTGAATCCTAACTTTCTTCATGCAATACAAGATTGTCAGGGGAGTGAACTCCTCGTAAAACCTCTCTCTGTTTCCCTTTTTACTTCATTTCGACTTTATATAAAACATTTCCTGACAATTTTATTAGAATATATTGTTTTTTAAACTTGTGCCCGTGAAAACGGGTAAAAGTATTTTTGTAAGAGCATCGGAATTTTTGAAATTCCTATGCTCTTAAAACTATTCTATTTTACACTAATAAGTTAAATAAAAAAAATACTGCGGGAAATAATACTTTTCCAATTATACCACTTAATACAAGAATTAATAAGATAATTGGTCCATAAGATTCTAATTTAGCATATTTATAAGCTTGGGAATAAGGTAATAGACCTAATAATATTTTAGAACCATCTAAAGGGGGTACTGGTATTAAATTAAATATTGCCAGGGCTAAATTTATCAATACCCCGGTTTGTAAAAAAATTAACCACCCCTTAAGTAAAGTAAAAAATAAATTTAAAAAGGTTGTATTCCTAACTATAGTTATTTGATCAATGAAATAATAACTTAATCTTAATATAATAGCAAATACAATAGCAGTAAATATATTGGCAATAGGTCCTGCTAAGGAAACATAAATCATATCCCTTTTAGGGTAACTTAGGTTATTAAAATTTACTGGCACGGGTTTTGCCCATCCAAAACGAAATAAAAGCAGCATTAAAGTACCCATAGGGTCAAGATGAGCTAAAGGATTCAAGGTAAGCCTTCCTGCCTGAGCAGCAGTTGGATCACCTAAATTATAAGCGATTTTACCATGCCAATATTCATGAAGAGTAATGGCAATTAAAACTGCCGGGATACTCCAGACAATCTCGAATAAATTATTTAACATTTTTTAATATTTTTTCCCTTCCCTCTAATAGGTTTATTACAAACTTAATTTCATCTTCTTTATTATTTACTTCTCCATCTAATTGAGCACATAGTAATTTATTCAAAATATATGAATAAATAGGACCTGGTTTCACACCCATTTTTTTAAGGTCTTTCCCAGAAATATACAATCTTTCCTTTTTATAATTTTTTACAAAAACAATTATTCTTTCTTTTGCTATACTTGATTTACTATTCATCATAGCTATGAATAAAAGCTCATTTGGTACATCTTTTAATTTTTTATAAATAGAACTGGGCAGTAACTCCTCTTTTTGAGATAAAAAATCAATAACCGAATCTAAATTCAAATAAATATAATTTATTTTATCAACAATTTTTGGTTTTAACAGCAATTTTTTGCATATTCTTTGTATTTTTTTCTGTTCTAATTGATATACTAAAAAGTAAAAGTATATTAACCATAAATCGATTTCTTCCTCAGATACATTTTTTTGCCAGAAATCATAACTTTCACTTATTTTATCTAAATTCTTAATCATATCCGCGTTTATTTCTGTATCCGGGAGGACATATTTCAAAACTCCGAGTTCTTTCATTCTTTTTAATGCCTTTGTTGGATTTTTCTCTTTCAATATTAGTATTAATTCTTCAGCTACCCTTTTCTTTCTTAACCGAGTGAGCAATTTATCATTGATAGCTTTTTTGAGAAAATCTTCTGTCGATCTATCCATTTTAAAATTATATCGTTGCTCGAATCTTACTGCTCTTATAATGCGTGCAGGATCCTCAACAAAACTTAAATTATATAAAACTCTGATAATACCTAACTTTAAATCTCTCTGCCCTCCAAAGAAATCAATTAATCTTCCATAATCTTTACAATTCAACTTTATGGCCATTGCGTTTATGGTAAAATCTCTTCTATACAAATCTTTTTTTATAGAACTTAATTCTACTTGAGGAAGAGCAGCTGGATATTCATAAAATTCTCTACGAGCAGTTGCTATATCTATCTTAAGACCATCAGGTAAAATTACCACTGCTGTACCAAATTTCTCATGAATCCTAGCTCTACCTCCCAATTCCTTACTTAAATTTCGAGCAAATTCTATTCCATCTCCCTCAATAACAATATCGAGGTCGAGATTTTCAATTTCCAAAAGGAGATCCCTGACTACCCCTCCTACCATAAATGTGGGAAAAGACAATCTATCACCTATTTCTCCAATCTTTTTTAAAATATCTTGAACCCTTTTGGGGAATATCTTCTTGGTTAAATTTATTATTTTTTCTCTCTCTATTTTGTACTTGCTTTCAGTATATGTGGAAAATGAACTTTTAGGGAGATTATATTCACCATATAAATTCCTTATTAAATCAGTCCTGGTGACTATTCCTATTAATCTTTTATCTTGATCTATTACCAATATCCTCCCTATATCATGGGTTATCATCAATTCTTGAATTTCAGTTAAAGGAGTGTTTTGATCAACACTAATAATCTGGTCTGACATAAACTTACTCACTGGCTCTTTCCCAAATCCATGACGTGCAGCCCTATTCACTTCTTGCATAGTAATAATACCTTTTAATTCCCCCTCCTCTACTACCGGGATTCCCGTGTGTCCATATCTCAATAAAATTTTTTCCATTTCCGATATAGATGTTGAAGTATTAACAGTTTTAACTGGAGAAGACATAATATCTTTCGCCACAATTCCTAATTTTATCTTTTGTCTTAAAACTTTTAAAAGTTTTTTTTCTAATTCTTCTAAGGTAAAATCCTTAACTACCGCTGAAGCTGCTTGAAAATGTCCACCACCTCCTAATTCTTTTAATACTTCATCTACATCCACCGAATTTGTCCTGCTCCTTCCTACTATGTATATCCTTTCTCCCATTTTAGCCAGGGTAAAAAAAACATCACTATTTTCAATTTCTATCAATTTATGAGTAAGAAGAGCTAACCCCTCTGTATAATTCTTAATTTCAGCTTTTGCAATATTAACTCTCACACCCTTACAAAAAATTTCCTTAGAGGAAAGAAGTAATTGATTTAATAATTTTTTTTGAGTCAAACTTAAGCCAATGTTCATAAAATTAGATACGACTTTTAATTTTATCCCTTTATTGAATAAGAAGGAAATGCAATTGATATCCTCAATAGTAGTAGTAGAAAAAGTTAAAGAACCAGTATCTTCATAAATTCCTAAAGCAAAAAGAGTTGCCTCAATAGGAGTAATTTCTAATTTCATCTTCTTAATTTTTTTTAGAAGTATAGTAGTAGTTGCGCCTACTTCTTCAATAACATTAAGACTCCCTTTAATATCATCTGCTGTTGCAGGGTGATGATCATAAATATGAACTTCTAAATCTCTCTTTTTTAATATATTAGCGAAAGCTCCAATTCTTCTTTTTATTCGAGTATCAACTATTATTAACCTGGTAATATCTTGCATTTTTATACTTTTAAATGGAGTTACTTCTATTAGGTCACCATATATTGATATAAATTTTCTAACATTTTTCTCCACTGCACCAGGAAAAACTAAAAAAGCATCTTTATATATTTTTTTAGCTGCCACCATAGCAGCTAAAGAATCAAAGTCAGTACTTTGATGACTAATAATTACTTCCAATAATCTACCCTCTTCTTTTAACTTTTTTTATTTAAAATTATAACATAAATAAACACAAGATAGTATATCGTAATCGTATTTCATACACCATTAATAAAATTAACATATGAGCGGAAGTACATAGATACTAGTATAGAGTTAAGAAAGAAGCAGTAGAGGAAGAAAATTTAATTCGTATATCATATCTCGTAAGCAAGATAGGAGCCAGAAGCCAGAATTCGGTATTCAGAATAATCTTAAATATATATAATACTATATTTTGACTTCTGGCTCCTGAATTCTGGATTCTTAATTAGTTTTAAGAAAGATTTTAGTTTCTAATTATGTTTTTGCGCTTTTCGCTTTAAGCTTTTAGTTATATAATAATAACTGTAAACCGATAACTAAAAACTAATTTTTTTGATGTGATACCCGATATGCAATATGTGATATTCTTACAAAAACTCTTTAATTCCTTCTTTGCTAATAGCAGCCAAAATTAGAGGTAATTTTTGCGGTTTTTTGTCACCTATAGTAAATGAAGACATTAATTTTTTCCTGGCGTCTTCCAATTTTTCTTTATCATTATAATAGACTTCAGCTAAGTCCTCATTAATATTAACTTTATCACCTATTTTCTTTTTTAAAACAATACCAACAGAAAAATCTATTTTAGACTCTTTATTTTCTCTACCTGCTCCCAAAAGCATAGCACTCTCACCAATTAACCGAGAATCTGCTCTTTGCACATATCCACTTTTATCAGCTTTAATTTTAAAGCAAAATTTAGCCAATGGTAATAATTCTGGATTTTCAATTACCTGTAAATTCCCTCCCTGGGCTTGTACCATCTCTTTAAATTTATTAAATGCTCTGCCTTCTTCTAAAACTTTTATTAATTTGTTTTTTCCCTCCTCAAGGCTATTGACTACACCACCTAATTTTAACATATAGGAACCAAGAACAATACAAAGTTGGCGTAAATCTTCCGGCCCCTTATTTTTTAGTACTTCAATAGCTTCTCTAACTTCCAATGAATTCCCTATTGCAAAGCCCAATGGTTCATCCATATTCGTAACTATTGCGACAGTCTCTTTCCCTATTTCCAATCCAATATCAACCATAATTTTCCCTAATTTCAAAGTATCTTCGTATCTACTCATAAAAGCGCCACTTCCAGTA
Organism: Candidatus Atribacteria bacterium; assembly: GCA_003513845.1. Taxonomy (GTDB): domain Bacteria; phylum Atribacterota; class Phoenicimicrobiia; order Phoenicimicrobiales; family Phoenicimicrobiaceae; genus Phoenicimicrobium; species Phoenicimicrobium oleiphilum. The sequence goes on from DOTB01000085.1 coordinate 15,244, forward strand.
GTCACATCTAACACGATTGCATCAGCACCTGCAGCAATTTTTTTACTCATAATACTGCTAACGATTAAAGGGATACTATCTACTGTTGCCGTTACATCTCTCAGAGCGTATAGTTTTTTATCTGCTGGGGCCAAATCAGCAGTTGGACTAATAATTGATACTCCAACTTTCTTTACTATTTCTATAAATTTATTAAGACTTAGCTCTGTTTTAAAACCTTCAATTGATTCCAGCTTATCAATTGTCCCGCCAGTATGACCCAAACCACGTCCTGACATCTTGGCAACAGGAACTCCTGCAGCAGCTACCATCGGTGCCAAAGCCAGGGTAGTAGTGTCTCCTACTCCACCAGTACTATGTTTATCCACTTTAATTCCTGGTATAGAACTTAGATCGATAATTTTCCCGGAATTAACCATAGCTATAGTCAAATGCTTTATCTCACTATTACTCATTCCCTTAAAGTAAATAGCCATTAACATAGCAGACATTTGATAATCGGGAACTCTTTCTTCACAATATTCCTTTATCATAAAATTTATTTCCTCTTGATTTAATTCTTGGCCATCTCTTTTTTTTATAATTAAATCATAAAATCTCAATAGAAAATTCTCCTTAAGTTAATTTAGGGAATTTACTAATTCTCTAATCTACCAATCTACCAAATCTCCAACTAAATTAGCTACCCAGTTATCCAGTTGACCAGTTAATACTAATTATCAATTTCAAATACAAGTCCTTAGTTACAAAATAAAATTCAGTTAATACAGTTAACCAAACTGATTTTGATTCTTTAACCGGATAACAGGTAAACTGGTTAACTGGCTAACTATCTTTACTAGGAGATACTATTAAATCGATACGCGATACTATTTTATAAATAGTGGGACAAACACCAGAGCAACTATGGACATTACCTTAATTAAAATATTCATTGAAGGTCCAGCAGTATCCTTGAGAGGATCACCTACTGTATCTCCTATAACTGCAGCTGCATGAGCATCAGTCCCTTTCCCACCATAATTTCCCCGTTCGATATATTTTTTGGCATTATCCCAGGCCCCACCGGAATTAGCCATCATAATAGCCAATAAAACTCCTACCAATACTGCTCCAATTAATAAACCTCCCAATGCTTCTGGACCTAAAATTATCCCTATTAATATAGGAGATACTATAGCTAATAGTCCGGGCAAAAGCATTTCCTTTAATGCACCTTTAGTACTAATATCCACACATTTAGCCGGATCAGGTTTAGCTGTTCCCTCTTTTAGACCCGGTATTTCCTTAAATTGTCGCCGAACTTCTTCTATCATCAAAGAAGCAGTTTTCCCTACAGCATTTATTGCCAAAGCAGAAAATAGATAAGGTAGGACTCCGCCGATAAACATTCCTGCTACCACCAGAGGATTAGTAATACTAATAGTTTCTAAACCTACAGTTTTACAGTAAGCGGAAAATAGGGCTAAGGCAGTTAATGCTGCTGAACCAATAGCAAAACCTTTTCCAATAGCTGCTGTAGTATTACCCACAGCATCTAAGGAATCAGTAATTTCTCGAACTTTTGGGTCCAGACCAGACATTTCAGCAATTCCACCAGAATTATCAGCAATTGGACCATAAGAATCAACTGAGACAGTCATTCCTACAATAGAAAGCATTCCTACTGCTGAAATTGCTATACCGTATAATCCTGCAAATTTAAATGCTATTAATACAGTAAACGAAATAATAATTAAAGGTATCGTAGTACTTATCATTCCTACTGCTAATCCGGTAATAATGGTTGTCGCTGTGCCAGTAAGTGAAGATTTTGAAATAGACTTTACCGGGTAATAATGGTAAGAAGTATAATATTCAGTAATCAATCCAATTAGAATGCCAGCAATTAATCCGGCAGTAGTAGCATAAAATATATTTAAAGTTCCAAATAAAGTGTTAGAAAGGAAGGCAGAACAAATAATTACTAAAAAACCGCTAACTAATGTTCCTTTAGTCAGGGCGTTATGTAAACTTTTCTCGTTTTTTGTTTGAACAAAAAAAGTACCTATAATAGCAGAAATTGCGCCGCAGGTAGCTAATAAAAGAGGAAACATAATTCCTTTGACCCCATCGAACAATAATCCACCTAAAATCATACTGGAAATAACAGAGCCTACATAGGATTCAAATAAGTCTGCACCCATTCCTGCAATATCTCCCACATTATCTCCGACATTATCAGCAATAACTGCTGGATTACGTGGATCATCTTCTGGTATACCAGCTTCGACTTTTCCCACCAGATCCGCACCAACATCTGCAGCTTTGGTAAATATTCCGCCACCAACTCTGGCAAAGAGAGCAATTGAACTTGCCCCCAGAGCAAATCCATTTATCACCTCAGGATCTCTGATTAAATAATATAAACTACCTAACCCTAATAATCCAAATCCTGCAACTGACATTCCCATCACTGCCCCACCAGAGAAAGCTATTCTTAAAGCTTTTCTAACTCCTCCTTTAACAGCAGCAAAAGTAGTCCTGGTATTTGCTTTTGTAGCCATCTTCATTCCGGTAAAACCAGCTAAACCTGAACAGATAGCACCTACTATAAAGGTTATCCCGGTAATATATCCTCTTACAATAGTTAAAATCGAACTCACTACGATAACGAAAAAGATTAAAGTTATATATTCTCTTTTTAAAAAAGTCATAGCCCCTTGTTCAATCATTTTAGAAATTTCTTGCATTATTTTATTACCTGGTTTTTCTCGACTTACTTTTATGAACAGAAATATTGCAAAGGCTAAGGAAATAAGCCCGCTAAGAGGGATTAAAATCTCAATTTGCATGTTTTTCATCCTTTCATTCTATATTTTTTATTAAATTATTATATTTTGTAGGGGCAAGATGCATCCGTACCCCCTACATTACCATTTTAACCACTTTTTGGATTTCAATCATATTATTAATTTTAAATTATAATTTTATATTTTGCATTTTCTCTTTTAGTATTATTTTGTTGTCTTTTCAAATTTTTCTTTTATCACTGCTTGAGCTGCTGCCAATCGAGCAATAGGTACTCTAAAAGGGGAACAACTAACATAATTTAAGCCTACAGAATGACAAAATTCTACGGATCGAGGTTCTCCGCCATGTTCTCCACAAATCCCTACTTCCAAATCTGCCCGAGTTTTTCTACCTAAATTTGTTCCTAATTCCACTAATTTACCTACCCCCTCCCGGTCTAAAACCTCAAAGGGATTTTCCTCTAAAATTTTATCTTCTACATACTTTAATAAAAATTTTCCTTCTGCATCATCTCGGCTTATTCCAAAAGTTGTCTGGGTTAAATCATTGGTACCAAAAGAAAAGAATTCTGCTTCTTTAGCTATTTTATCAGCAGTTAAAGCAGCTCGTGGTAGTTCAATCATAGTTCCTACTTTATAATCTAATTTTACTTCCGCAGATTTTATCTTCTGATTAGCAATCTTTCTTGCTTTTTCACATATCGGTTTAAGTTCATTTACATGGCTTGTTAAAGGAATCATTATCTCTGGCTTAACATTTACTCCCTTTTTGGCTAATTCTACTGCTGCTTCTATTATTGCCTCCACCTGCATCTCATATATTTCAGGATACAATAATCCTAATCTACATCCTCGAAGTCCTAACATAGGATTCATTTCATGTAATGATTTTACCTTTGCCAGCAACTCTTCCTTTTTATTAAGTTCATCTGAATCTGCATTTTTTAGTCTTAGGGTATTTACCTCTACTAAAATATCTTCCAAATTGGGAAGAAATTCATGGAGAGGTGGGTCGAGTAACCTAATAATTACTGGTAGGCCCTCCATCGCTTTTAAAATACCTAAAAAATCACCTTTTTGCATAGGTAATAATTTCTTTAAGGCTTCCTGTCTACTCTTTTTATTATCAGCCATAATCATTTCTTGCATAATAGGTAATCGATCTTGTTCCATAAACATATGCTCTGTCCTGGTAAGTCCAATTCCCTCTGCTCCTAATTCTCTCGCTTTCTGGGCATCTCCTGGTGTATCTGCATTAGCATACACACCTAAGCGCTTAATTTCATTAGCCCAGGATAATAATGTTTTAAATTCTTCACTCATTACCGGGTCAATAGTGGGAACTTTACCAAGGAATACTTCTCCTGTTCCTCCATCTATAGTAATAAAGTCATCTTTCTTTATTACTGTATTCCCAACTATTACCCTCTCATTTTCTGAATTAATATTCAAGGCACTACACCCAGCGACACAGGGTTTGCCCATACCTCTTGCTACTACTGCAGCATGACTGGTCATACCGCCTCTGCTGGTTAAAACACCCTGGGCTTCTACCATTCCATGGATATCATCAGGAGTTGTTTCCGTTCTTACCAATATTACTTTTTCTCCTTGTTTTCCCAATTCTTCTGCTTCATCTGCAGTAAAAATAACTTTTCCATAAGCTGCACCAGGGGAAGCAGGTAATCCCTGGGCGATAGCATTATTCTTTACTTCAGGATCTATTCTTTTATGTAATAATTGATTTAATTGATTAGGTTCTACTCTCAAAATTGCTTCTTCTTTAGTTATTATCCCTTCTTTAACCATATCTACAGCAATTTTAACTGCTGCTTGAGCAGTCCTTTTACCAGTTCGAGTTTGCAATATATAAAGATTCCCTTTCTCTATGGTGAATTCGTAATCTTGAACATCTTTATAATTTTTTTCTAAAATATCTACCACCTTAGTGAGTTCTTTATATACTTTGGGTAAATCATTTTTGAGATTTGAAAGTGGTAAAGGTGTACGAATACCTGCTACCACATCTTCACCTTGGGCATTTAAGAGGTATTCTCCATAATACTCTTTTTCTCCGGTAGACGGATTTCTAGTAAATCCAACCCCTGTTCCTGAATCATTTCCCATATTACCAAATACCATTTCTTGAACATTTACTGCTGTTCCTAAATCATCTGGTATTTTATTGATCTTTCTATAAGTTATGGCTCTTTTATTGTTCCAGGATTTAAATACAGCATCGATAGCCATCTCTAGCTGAACTTTAGGATCCTGGGGAAAATCTTTACCAGTTTCTTTTTTGATTAATTTTTTATATTTTTCAACCAAACTCTTTAATCCATCAACATCGATTTCGGTATCTAATTTTACTCCAAGTTCTTTTTTGGTCTCCTCTAATAATTTTTCAAACTTATCATGGTCAATTCCTAACACCACATTTCCAAACATCTGTATAAATCTTCTGTAACTATCATAGGCAAATCGTTCATTTTCAGTCTTATTGATAATCCCCTGGATAGTAATATCATTCAAACCTAAATTTAAAACAGTATCCATCATTCCAGGCATAGAAATAGCTGCCCCTGAACGAACAGATACTAATAATGGATTTTTGGGATCTCCTAATTTTTTCCCAGATATTCTTTCTAAATGGCTTAATTTATCGGCTATCTGTTTTTTTAATCCCTCTGGGTATTGACAATTGTTTTTATAATATTCAACACAAACTTCGGTACTTATAGTAAATCCTTGAGGAACCGGAAGACCTATTCTGGTCATTTCGGCTAAACCAGCACCTTTTCCGCCTAAAATAGATTTCATTTGGGCGTTTCCTTCATCAAAAAAATAAACGTATTTTTTCATTTTTATTCTTCCCCTTTCATTATTTTAAGTATTTGAGTAGCGATATCTTCTATAGCTTTGTTGGTTATATTAATTACTGGACATCCAATCTTTTTATAGATATTTTCTGCATAATTTATTTCTTTAAGCACCCTCCCTTTATCTGTATATATACTTTCATCTGATAAACCCAATGTCTTTAACCGTTTTCTTCTAATTTCAATTAAATTATCGGGTTCTATAGTTAAACCAATTACTTTCTTTTTGGGTAATTTATATATACTTGAAGGTAGTTCAACTTCAAAATCCAAAATAATATTAGCAACTTTTATCCCTTTATGGGCTAAATACATACTAAGTGGTGTTTTTGAAGTCCTGGAAACCCCTAATATTACTAAATCAGCCTGGGATAAGTCTAATTCTCCTTGACAAGCATCGTATTTTACGGTAAATTCCATTGCCTCCATCCTTTTAAAATACTGCTTATCCATTTTTCTAATAATCCCAGGTTTTAATTTAGGTGCAATTCCACTTATTCTTTCAATATTATCTATAAGTGGTCCAAGTATATCAAAAGAAAATATTGATTTCCTTTGAGACTCTTCTTTTAAAAACGACCTTAATTCTGGTTTGACTATAGTATATACTATAAAACTTTTCTCTTTGTTAATTTTATCTATTATTCCTTTTATGTCTTTGGTAGATTCAATATGAGCAAATAACTTTAACTTAATATTGTCAGAGTCAAATTGACTAACCGCTGCATGTACTATGTTTTGAGCAGTTTCCCCTGTTGAATCAGAAATTATATAAATAGTAGGTTTAGACTCAACCTTTTCTATCATTTTATACACCTCTTTATAAAACAATTTTTGATAAATCAGCTATTTGATTAAATAATATATTTATTTTCTTAATAAGGGCAATCCTATTTTTTCTAATTTCTAAGTCTTCATCCATTACTAATACCTGGTCAAAGAATTCGTCAACTGGTTTACATAAATTCTCTAATAATTTAAATGCTTTTTTATATTTCCCATTGGAAATATAATTATTTACTCGAGGATACATATCATTATAAATATGGTATAAATTTAATTCTGCATTTTCTTTTAATAAGGATTCTTTGATATTTATTTCTGTACTATTTTTTGATAAATTTAACACTCTATTGGATGAATTAAGAATTTTCTGGAAATTGGATTGGTCATAAAGCTCTTCTATAACTTTTATTCTATTTTTAATATCAACTAAATCTCCCTTACTATCTATGGCTAAAACTGCATCGATTATATCATAGTGAATTCCTTCTTCCAGGAATATATTTTTTACTCTTTGTTTTAAAAAACTTAATATCTGTGATACTATTTCATTTTCATTTATTTTAAATTCTAATGGAAAACTTTGTTTGTATAAAGACAAAGATTTCTGAATAATATCTTTTAGCGAAATTTTCAGATTATTCTTTAAAATTATGGCGATTTTTCCTAAAGATTGTCTTCTTAATCCATAAGGGTCCTGTGACCCGGTTGGAATTAAGCCTATTAAAAAACAACCAGTTATATTATCCACTTTATCAGCAATCCCCAAGATCATACCACTTTTAGTTTTTGGTAATACATCACCTGAAAAACGAGGGAGATAATGTTCAAATATTGCTTCTGCTACTTCTTTTCTTTCGTTAGATAAAATCGCATATTCTCTACCCATTACCCCTTGTAATTCCGGGAATTCTTTTACCATTTCAGTAACCAAATCAGCTTTGCATAAATGGGCAGATCTTAAAGCATCTTCTTTCACTTTCTGCTCAACCTGTAAACAATCTGCAATGTAGTCACATAATAATTCTAATCTCTTTGTTTTATCATAAAGGCTCCCCAGATTTTCCCGGAAAATAATTTTATTCAATTTTATTACTTTTTCTTCTAAAGGAATTTTCTGGTCTTCCTGGTAGAAAAATTTTGCATCTTCTAATCTTGCTTTGAGGACATTTTCATTACCTTTTTTGATTGTAGATGAATATTTTTTAGAATTGTTAATTATAACAATGAATAAAGGTAATAAGGTATTTTTATTTTTATATACAGGAAAATATTTTTGATGTTTTTCCATAACCGTGGTTAGGACTTCTAATGGTAATTTTAAATATTCTCGATTAAATGTCCCCAAAATTGCATTTGGATATTCCACTAAATGAACTATTTCATTTAATTGCTTTTCATCGATTATTTCTTTCCCATTAATTTCTTTAATTATTTGTTTAATCTGCCTTCTTATCTTTTTTTCTCTTAATTCTTGATCAACTATTACATAATTCTTCTTTAACTTTTCCAAGTATTCATTTGGTGAGGAAATTTTAATTTTATGTGGTGCTAATAGTCTGTGACCATAGGTTTCATTCCCAGAATTTAATCCATTCAGACTAAATTCAATTACTTTCTTATCATATAAAGCAAGTATCCATCTTATAGGCCGAATAAATCTTAGTTTTTTATCTTCCCAACGCATAGATTTGGGAAAACTTATATTTCTTATTATTTCAGGAAATATTTTGGTTAATAATTCAAGGGAGGATTTTCCTTTTTCTGATTTCAAAGCAAAAACATATCTTCCTTTATCAGTGTTTTCCGTTATTAAATCTTCTACATTTACGCCTTGTGACTGGGCAAATTTTATTGCAGGTGTCTGAGGCTTTGAGTCACTGGCATAAGCAATAGAATAAGCTGGTCCTTTAATTTTTTGAAAAATATCTTCCTGTTTATCTGAAATATGGGAAATATATAGTACTAATCTGCGTGGTGAGCCATAAACTTTGATTTCTTTATATTGTATTCTTGATTCTTCCAGGCTTGCTTTTATTAAATGTCTTATGTCTCCCAGAGCATTTTCCATATATATTGCCGGAATCTCTTCTGTTCCAATTTCTAAGATAACATCACTCATTAATAACTCTATCCTTCTTTTATATTTTCTTTTTTAATCAAGGGGAAACCCATTTTTTCTCTCTGTCTAATATATTTTTCTGCACACAAACGGGAAATATTTCTCACTCGAGATATATAACCTGTTCTTTCTGTAACGCTTATTGCCCCTCGTGCATCCAACAAATTAAAAGTATGAGAACATTTTAATATATAATCATATGCTGGTAGAGGTAGTTCCTTTTCTATTAGTCTTTTTGCTTCTTTTTCGAAAACATTGAATATACCGAATAACATTGATATGTCTGCTTCTTCAAAATTATACTTAGAATGCTCAACTTCTACTTGGTGCTGTATATCTCCATAGGTAATACCCCCACCCCATTTTAGATTAAAAATATTATCTTCCCCTTGAATAACCATAGCTAATCTCTCCAAACCATAGGTTATTTCTACTGGAATTATACTTAGATCAAGGCCTCCTGCTTGTTGAAAATAGGTAAATTGAGTTATCTCTAATCCATCAAGCCAGACCTCCCAACCTAATCCCCACGCACCCAGGGTTGGGGCTTCCCAATCACCCTCAATAAATCTTATGTCATGTTTTTTTTTGGGAATCCCTAATCTTTCTAAACTTTCTAAATAGATTTCTTGTATGTTTTCGGGGGAAGGTTTTAATATAACTTGAAATTGATAATGTTGCTGGACTCGATTAGGATTTTCTCCATATCGTCCATCTGCAGGTCTTCGAGAAGGTTCAACATAAGCAACTTTCCAGGGTTCAGGGCCTAATACCCTTAAAAAAGTAGCTGGATTCATTGTACCTGCCCCAACTTCTATATCGTAAGGTTGTTGAATAATACAATCTTTTTCTCCCCAATATTTTTGTAGATTAAAAATAATATTTTGAAAATCCATATCAAAATTCCTCATAATAAAATTCCCTCTCTTCTAAAATACTTTCACACTCTAGTTTTAGAGAGGGAGTATCTTTTCTTTGTTAATATATCAAAATCAAGGTTTATTGTCAACGATTATACTCGTATCTCTTATATCATATTACGTAAGAAGTTATTTATTTTAGAGATTAAAAGAGAAAAAAAGTATGGGCATCAGATAGGGGGTCGATTCATCGAACCCACATAATTACGGGTCGGATAAATCCGACCCCTACATTAAACTTTGTATGTTATACTACCATAATCGCAATATGCAATACTAAATCGCTGTACACTCCACGCATTTACTTGCAACTATGAACCAAAAACTTGCATTTAATACTAACGACTATT
>DOTB01000021.1 GCA_003513845.1 Candidatus Atribacteria bacterium
TTGTTTTACCCCTTCTACTCCACTTAGTATGTTTAAAATAATCTGTTCCAAAGAAGATGTTGAAATTTTTATTTCACCTAAATCGTTAACTATCTTAACATGTGGTAATTGTTGAGCTATTTTTTGTTTTAACCATATCAGATAAATAACCAGAAAAAGTAATAAAAATCCTATTAAGGCCAGAATTACTTGATATACAAATGTGGAGTAAATGATATTTAGCTTCTCATTTACCACATTTAAGAGAAGCTCTTCTTTAATAATACCAAAAGATACTAAAAAACATTTTAAGGAAAATAGCAGTAATAAAATTGTAAAAAGGATAAAGATAATATTATTAAAAATTTTTTCTTTCATATTAAACCTCTTTAACTATATTTTTTCAGTCTTACTACACTAACCATACTAAAAGATATGGTAATTTAACAAAACTTGTAATTGATAGATTAATCTAATAAAAGATTAGCAATTCTATTTAAATCCTCATTACTATAAAATTCAATAACCAGCTTTCCTCTTTTCCCATTGAATTTAATATTTACTTTAGTTCCAAATTTGGCTATAAGTTTTTTCTCAAGCTCTGGAAAATATTGTATATTCTGTTTCTTAGTTAATGAATCTTTTTCTTTTCTTTTTTTCCATCGCTCGACTATTAGTTCTAAATCCCTTACCGATAAATCATGCTCGATAATTTTTTGTCCGAATTCTTGCTGCATCTGTTTATCATCCAAGCTCAATAAAACTTTAGCATGGCCAAAACTTATTTTCCCTGAAGCAACCCTTTCTCTAACCCACTCATCTAAATTAAGTAATCGAATAGTATTACTTATAAAAGTTCTACTTTTTCCAGTAATTTCAGCTAACTCCTGATGAGTAAGGCTAAATTCATCAACCAATCTTTTAAAGGCAAACGCTTGTTCAATAGGATTAAGATCATCTCTCTGCAAGTTTTCTACTAAAGACACTTCAAAAGTCTTAAGATTGTTGAATTGTTTGATAATAACAGGAATTTTTTTTATTCCCAGTTCTCTGGCTGCCTTAAACCTTCTTTCTCCGGCTACAATTTCATAACCCTGAGGGGATTCTCGAACAATAATTGGTTGAATAATACCATGGGCTTTGATTGATTCTTTTAATTCATCCAATTTCTCCTGGTCAAAATCTTGTCTTGGTTGATAGAGATTAGGAGTCAATTGATCCACATCTATTTCCATTACATAAGAACGATCTTTAATATTGGAGATAGGTATGATTGATTCCAGCCCTTTGCCTAAGCCTTTTTTAGCCATGAGCAATCACCTCCAAAGCTAACTTATGATAAGCCTGGGAACCTCTTGATTTTGCTTCATAGAGAACAATCGGTTGACCATAGCTGGGAGCCTCACTTAAACGAACATTGCGAGGAATAATAGACTGAAAAATACTGCCATGAAAATGTCTATCAATCTCTTCAGCCACTTCTTTCGATAAATTATTCCGCTGATCATACATGGTTAATAAAATTCCTTCGATTGATAGATTGGGATTTAAATTTTCTTTTACCAGGGTAATGGTATTTAATAATTGACCAATCCCTTCCAAAGCATAATATTCACATTGTACCGGAATTATAACTGAATCAGCAGCATTCAGAGCATTTAAGGTAAGTAATCCTAAGGAAGGAGGGGTATCAACAATGATATAATCATACTTTTCTTTTATAGGGCGGATAAGCTGTTTTAAGCGATTTTCCCGAGAAATATAATTTACCAGTTCTATTTCTGCTCCTGCTAACTGTAAGGTAGAAGGCAGTACATCTAAATTTTCAATCTGGCTAGAAACAAGAACTTCCATCACAGGCGTCTGGTTAATAAGGCAATCATATATATTTTTTTCTATTTTAGAACGTTCTATACCTATTCCGCTGCTGGCATTTCCCTGGGGATCAATATCGACTAATAAGACTTTTTTCTTCTCAATTGCTAAAAAAGCACTTAAATTAATCGCAGTGGTTGTCTTTCCTACACCCCCTTTTTGATTACTAATGGCTATTATTTTATTCATTTTTAATAGATCCTTTTTTTAAAATTTAATGTTCCACGTGGAACATATTGGTCGGGAAAACCTAATCACTTAAAAATCTAAGATTATCAAAGAGAATCCTTCCCCTTGAAAACCCCTGAATTACATTCCAACTAGCGACTGTATTTCAACGATATACGTTATAATACGATATACCATTTTGTCATTGCGAGGAGCCAATTGAGTAATAAGTAACCAGTAATAAGTAATAAGCAAATTAAATCACAGATACTAACGACCAACGACTAATTTTAACGGTATACGTTATACGTAATACGATATACGATTTTTGTCATTGCGAGGAGCAAAGCGACGAAGTAATCTCATCCACTTATACCCGCATCTTTTATCTGAAAACAGTTAACTGCAAACTGATAACTATTTATCACCCTCACCTTACCTCTCCCTTCTAAGGGAGAGGGTTAGAGTGGGATTGTTAGGATATCAATATTACTATACTTATTTTAGATAATTGTTTTTTAAGAATATCGAAATTGCCTGGCAATTCCGATATTCCAGGGGAATCCTTCCCTTTAAGAATCTCTTAATTAGATAATAATGAATTATAAACTAATATTAGCAAATTTTTACTCAAAATACAAAGGTCTTTTCTGAGGAATTCCATTTTTTCGAGGATAATTTTCTGGAGTTGAACTTATTTTGCGAATAACTATAATATAACGAACATGATTAGAATAAGGAATTTTTATCATATTTACGCTTTCTAATAATCCTCCCAATTTTTCAATTACTTTATTATTACTCGATAATTCCTGACAATAGGAACTACCTTTAAAGGCAATCATGGCACCTTTAACCTTACATAAAGGAAGGCAATATTCACATAAAACAGCAAGGGGGGCAACTGCTCTTGATAAAACAATATGAAAATTTTCCCGATACTCTGCCATCTTTCCTATATTTTCTGCTCTATCTTTAATTATTTTGGTATCCTTTAACTCTAAGCTATCGACAACATCATTCAAAAACATTACCCTGTTCCCTCTGGCTTCTAATAAAACCATG
>DOTB01000022.1 GCA_003513845.1 Candidatus Atribacteria bacterium
TTAATTTGTTCTATAATTTATTCAACAATCGTAGTTAATCGGACCCCTTTGCCAATTCTATTTACCAAAAACTGAATGACACCTAAGGCAATTAAAATGATAATGATGAGAATAATACTCATAGCGGCAGCCCGAGCATATTGAGTATTATCTACAAATCCCAGTATAGCAATAGTAATAAGATTCCACTTTCCAGAAACAACAAAGATGACTGCACTGATGGCGGTCATTGCTTTTACAAAACCGTAAGCAAGCCCAGAGAAAAAGGCTGGAGCAATCATAGGCAGGGTAATTTTACGAAAAGTAGTATTACTATCTGCTCCTAAATCAGTGGATGCCTCTTCGATAGCTGGATCAATCTGCTGTAATGCTGCAATTCCAGAGCGAATACCAACTGGCATATCTCTAAAAATTAACAATATAATAATAATCAAGGCAGTGCCGGTTAAAATAAAAGGAAAGAGAATAGATTTTTGATTAAAAGCAAGGATGTAACCGATTCCAACCACTGTTCCGGGAACGGCAAAGGTGAGCATGGATATGAATTCCATTAGACCACGCCCGATAAATTTTTTCCGGATAATAAGATAAGCGATAAACATTCCTAATATACCTGTGATAGGAGTAGCTATAGAAGATAAGAAGACAGAATCAAAAAGATAATCTTTACCAACTTCCAACATTTCTACATAGTTTTTTAAGGTTAGGGTAGGATTAACACCCCACAAGGTTTGAAAGGAACCATAGACAATGGTACCGTAGAATAAAAGGACAATTCCGGTATATAACAGGCAGACACCATAAACTGGTAATTTAATATACCAATCTAAATTTTTTACAGTAGCCCCGGTTGGTTTGCCGGTGACTGTAACATAAGATTTTCGAGAAACCCAGTATTTTTGCAGAAAAAAAGCAGTAATAGTAGGGATAAGTAATAACATAGCTAAGGTGGAACCACGAGGGAGATCATACATACCAGTAATTTGCAGGTAGGCTTGAACTGAAAGAACTCTGAAATCTCCGGAGATAACCATGGGGTTACCAAAATCAGCCATAGATTGAATGAAGACCAATAACCAGGCACTGGCAATACCAGGGGTAGCCAGTGGTAGAGTTATGGTGGAAAACACCTTAGACCAGGAAGCTCCTAAATCCATAGAGGCTTCCTCTAAGGAAGGATCAATAGCTTGTAATACCCCATATAATACCAAAAAGGCAGTGGGACTATAGGCAATGGTTTCTACTAAGACCAGTCCACCCAATCCATAGATGGAATAATTTCCAATTAAACTTTTTAACCAGGGAGTAAGACTTCCTGCTCTCCCGAACAGTAATATAGCAGCCAGGGCAACTACAAATGGGGGGGAAATAATGGGGAAGGTTATGGTAAGACGGAAAAAATTTTTGAAAGGTAAAGGGGTTCGGGTTAAAGCATAGGCAAAAAAAAAGCCGGCTATGGTTCCAATGGTAGCAGTATAAATTCCTAGTACTATACTATTAATAAGAGGCTGCACAAAATATCTTTTAGAAAATATGGCTATATAATTAGAAAAGTCCCAGCTACCATTTATATACATGCTATTTTTTACTACTTGGAATATAGGAAAGACGACGAAAGTAATTAAGAAATAAAAAATAAGTAATATAAAAATAAAGAGTATAGGCTCTTTCCAGATTAAGGTTAGCTGATCAATTATTTCTTTGATTTTTCTATTTCTGGAGCTATTCATTTTTTCTATATCTCGATATTTTTACCTAATAAATCTCTTTTTTTTCTTAAGCACAAGAAATTTTTTAATTTGGATTTCCTGATTTAAAATAACCCCTGCTACCAATTATTTCTTTGCTTTTTTAATTGGTAGCAGGGCTATTTTTAGCAAACAGGCACTAGGGAGAGTTTATTTTCCAATTCTATCTCTCCAGGCTGCTACCCATTCGTCTTTGCTTTCACCAGCTAAAATATGGTCATAATCAATCAGATTAACTTGATCCAGGGTGACTGAGCCTTCTGCTACGGTAGCTTTGGGATTGACCGGGAGGCGGCTATATTTCTGGAATAGATCCTGAGCTTTTACTGTAAAACACCAATCGATGAACTGTTTTCCTAATTCCGGTTCAGGACCACCTTTAATAAGAGAGAGACCTCCTACTTCATAGCCAGTTCCCTCTTCCGGGAAGGTCATAACTACTGGATAGCCGGCATTAATCCCTTTAGCTAAAATATCATGGGAAAAAGCTATTCCTACTGCAATTTCGCCTAAACCGACCATTCCGATACAGGCGGTACCAGATTGAGTGTATTGGAAAATACTATGCCGATCAAACTCTTCCCACCAATCCAGGGCTTCTTCTAATCCCCACATTTGAACTAAAGTGGCAAACGTGGTATAAGCAGTACCGGAGGTATAGGGATAAGCCAAGGCTACATTCTGTTTTAATTTGGGATGGAGTAAATCATCCCAGCTGGTCGGGGCTTCCATATCATTTTCTGCTAAGAAATTGGTGTTGGTAACAAATCCAATTGCCCCAGTGTAGAATCCAGTCCAGGCCCAATCATCAGCATGGAATAGTTCTGGCAATTCAAAATCAGTATTGGGTTTATAAGGCTCCAGCAGTCCTTTGGAAGCTGCATTAATATGAGAGGTATTGGAACCAGCATGCCAGACGCTGGCCTGGGGATTACTTGCTTCAGCTTCAATTCTCGCTAAAACCTCACCAGAGGATAATCTTACCCACTGCACATCAATGCCTGTTTCTTCTTCAAAAGAATCAATATAGTATTTTGCTTCTTCGGTATCAAAAGCAGTATAGATATGCAGGACTTTTTTTTGAGCTAAAACATTTCCGTTAAGGCAAAAAAATACCAGAATAATAGTAAAGACAATCAATAGAAATTTTCTCATCACATAAACCTCCAAAATTTATTAATTCGCTATACTTAGGTAATTATATCTAACACACTAACAACACAATTTATTATTCTATCACCCCCTTTGAAACCAATCAAAAAAATGTCTTTTAAAAAAAATCTATCTTGTTCCATAAACGGGATATTCAAGGGGAAGAATTCCCCTTGATAACCCCTGAATTACATTCCGACTAGCAACTGTATTTAAACGGTATACGTTATACGTAATACGATATACCATTTTGTCATTGCGAGAAGCCAATTCAGTAATAAGTAACTAGTAATAAGTAATAAGCAATAGGCAAACTAAATGCCAGATACCAGCGACTAACAAACAGCGACTAATTTTAACGATATACGTTATACTTAATACAATATACTATTTTGTCATTGCGAGCAACCGAAGGGAGCGAAGCAATCTCATTCACTCCTACCCACAGTATTATAAATAGTTAGCAGTTTTCAGTCAAAAATGTGGGTATAATATATAATAGTATAATAGTATGAGACCGCCACGCCGGTCTTCCCCTTGACAATCCCTGAATTCAAGTAAGAATTTATTGTCCTTTCCTCTTCCTCTCTCCTGCCTCTCCCTCGAAGGGAGAGGGTTAAGGTGAGGGTGATAACATATATTGTTCCTTATTTAAGAAAGGATATTTTATAGTATCTGAATTCTAAAAAATTACGATGCTATAAAATATTTTGACATAAAATAGAATATTTTTCAATGAAAGTATAATAAAAAACTAATAATATTAGGAAAAGATTTTATTATCTGCTAATATATATTATATCAGGTCATTAGAAAAGGCTACTCCAATATTTAAAAATAATTAGTACAAATAAATATGATAATAAACAGAGGGTTTATTTTATGCAGTTTTTAGCCCAGGAATACCGGGAACTCAAGTATTTTGTAACAGACAATTATCAAGTTATCATTGTCTTAGGATTAGCCACTTTATCCCTGACTATGCAGTGGTATAGGCCGATTGGCTCCTCACTGGCCTTAAGTTATATTTTCTATTTTATACTGTTACCAGTTTTGACTATCCGGTTTGTGTTAAAAGATAATCCCCTCCATTATGGATTTGCTTTAGGGAATTATCGTATTTGGTTATATTATGTCTTGATTACTGTTATCATTAGTGTACCAGTATTACTCATCGGAGCAAAGTTTACTGCCGTCTATAAATATTATGGGAAAGGATTCAGCTATTATGAATTTTTTTGCTTAACAGTACCTACCCTTTTAGCCTGGGAATACTTACTTAGAGGTTTTGTCCTGTTCGGATTAAAAGAACGATTTGGTAAAGCAAGTATCATTATCCAAATGGTTCCTTTTGTCTTACTTCATCTGGGAAAACCTGAAGTAGAAACATTATCCTGTATCATAACAGGGCTGTGGTTTGGATGGATTGCCTATCGGGGAAAATCATTTTGGCCCACTTTTCTTATCCATGTCTTCATTAACTTTTTCATTAAATATTTTCTTAATTTTCAGAATTTTCTCTAAAATACCGAAGATTTTAAATGTTTGAATATGTAAATTTTCTAATGTATAATATAAATAAAAAATATATTCTTTGAGAATTTTATTAGATTCTTTATTTGCGATAGTACTGGAATTCAAAAAATTTTGATACTATCAAATGTTCTTTACTTAAATAGAGATTAATATATTTTAATACCTTCACCTTAACCCTCTTCATTGAAAGGAGACTGGAGAGATCGGTGATAAACTATAACCTTAATCTTAATTCAGGGGGTTATCAAGGGGAAGGATTTCTCTTGAAGTTCTCGATCAAAAGTAAGAAATTTAGAAATAGCCTTTCAGAAAACTAGCCCTTTGAAAATTAAATAGTAGAAAGAAAAGATTTAACAAAGCGAATCTTATCTTTGTTCCCGGCCTTTACAGCTGCCAGGGCAATCAACAGAACAGTGATATGGGCAATAGTACAGTGATTGGAAATAGCCTGTAATCCCCCAACACTCGGATTTTGCCTGGCCAGTTCCAGCAGCCTGGAGAAGATTCTCTCTGATCCACTGCGCAAGTCATAGACTTTCTTGAATTCTTTACTCCCATAATTAATTTGCTTGCGAAGGTCTTCATCTACCACCTGCTGGTAGGCAAAACAACCGGTACCCTTGACAAACTGGGGATGCATCCAGGGACAATAAGGATGTTCTTTCCTGAACTTCTTTGAATGGATAATGGGGCAAAAAAACTTGATTCTGGTCCTTTTTCCTTTTTAAGTTGCGGGAAATATAAGGCTTGGCTTTTAGATCCCGGATGATAAAGGAAAGTACTTTGGCCGAATCGAGTGCTGAATCGGAAATGACTGCACCGATGGGAAAACTAAACTTATCGCTAAGTTTTCTAAGTTGAGGGATGATCACTTGACTGTCTACCACATTGGCCGGTCTGGTTTCTTCTATAATGGGTAATTCAGACCAAGCATCACAGAGAACAAAATTCCGGTAACCCCAGAAATACCTAATCTCCTTCTGAGGTGGTTTGGGAAAATGGATCATGACACCCAGTCGGCTCTCCGGATCATCTTTCTCACTTCTTGCAACATACCATTATCCCTATCAGCTAAAAAGGGCGAGAAGTTCTCCACCTGAGGTAACCGAAGAGGATGAAAGCCGAAAACCAAGGCCAGATCAGAAAAATAGGAAATATTTTTCATGTTCTTGTAAATGAGTGCTTTTAATAAAGATTCATAGCCTACAGGAGGCCTACCGGTGGTAGAATACAGTCTCTCAAGGGATGAGGTATCCAAAAAAGAGAACAGAATCTCATATCTTTCTAATGGTTTCAGATTAAAAGCAAGTTTCTGATGAACCTTAAATCGACTCATATTTTACCTCCTACCTTTCTGAAAAGTAATGTCAAAAATAATTCACTAATTTTCTCTTAAACTCTTTATTATCAAATATTTTAGTGAAATTGACTTGCCTCCCCCCTACTTTTATAGTAGGATTTAAGAAATCTAACCCAAAAAGGAGGCAAGCCAAGTGAAAAAGACTACTCGTTTTGTTATTTGGATCTGCTCTAAGTTTACCCGCTCTGAAATAGAGCAAATTATGCAAGGTCTCCTGGAGGTCTTAGCTAACCGCAATCCTGAGGTTAAACCTAAAGATGATTTTAAAGAGAAACACCCTGCCTACCGCAACTTCTTTGTTGACTCAGAGCCACCACTTAAAGTTCCTCCCCAAGAAGCTCCCAGGTTAAACTGGAGAGAGCTTTTAGCTAATTACCAGAGAAAGAAAGGTCACCCTCTTTTACCGGTTAATAGTAAAGACCTAAAGACCAAGGCACCCAAAGGGTCTTGCTGTAGAGTCTGTGGTGCCCCTGCAGAATATCTTTACTTTAACGATGGTAAAAAGCGCTCCCAGCTTAAGTGTAAGGTCTGCTCTTCCCTCTCTCAAATACACCCTCGTTATCGGAATAAAGCTAAATATTTTTGTCCCCATGGTGGCCATTCACTTTATCTTTGGAAGGAACGAAAAGAGGTCTCCATCTATAAATGCGACAATGACCGATGCCCCTCCTTTTTAAAAAATAAGGGCAAACTCAATTTTGCTGAAAGGCTCCTAACCAAGGTAAAGTCCTCTCAGTTTAAACTAAGATATCAATTTAGAGAATATCATTTTACTGAAGAGCAGTTAAGTCATTCTGCCCCAGAAGAAAAAGATGCCTCTGACCTCTTTAAAATCCACAACTCTCTTAATACTTTATGCCTGGTCCTTACCTTTCACATCTCTTTAGGTATCTCAGCCAGAAAGACAGCCTTTATTCTGCGGAATGTCTTTTCTCTCCCCCTCTCCTACCAGAGTGTCTTAAATTATACCGAAATGGTGGCCCCTTATTGCCATAGGTTTAATCTGGCCTATAAGGGAGAAGTAGACCCTATTCAGGCTGGAGATGAAGCTTATATCAAAGTGAGAGGCAAAAACTATTACGTCTTTTTCTTTATCTCCTCTTCTAGCCGCAAGATTACTGCTTATCATATCGAAAATAGTAGAGAGACACTACCAGCGGTTATCGCTATTAAAGAGGCTATTCGAACTGCTTCCCCTGAACAAGAGATTGTCCTGGTAACCGATGGTAACCCCTCTTATCCAGCAGGGATCCATTTTATCAACCAGAACTATGAGCCTAATCTAACCCATAAGAAGGTCCTTGGGCTACAGAACCTGGATAAAGAGTCAGAGGAATTCCGTCCCTTTAAAGAACTCATAGAAAGACTGAATCGCACCTACAAGTTTCATACCCGGGCGGCTGGTGGTTTTAATTCGGCAAATGGGGCAATTGCTTTAACTACTCTCTTTGTCACCTACTATAACTTCCTTCGACCCCATATTAGTCTTAATTACTCAGTACCTGTGCCCTTAGAATCCTTAAAGGGGATAGACACCCTGCAGGGTAAATGGGCTAAGATCATTAAGCTGGCTACTTTAGCTTAGTCAATTTTTTTTCTGTCTTTTTGGTGAAGTTTTTTGGTATTAATACCCTTTTTGGTTAAATAGGCAAAATTGACTAAGTAGCTTTGTGCTTTTTGTGTATAGTCGATTATTTAGCCTAAAGAAATGGCAAATCCACCAAACGAGATCTTCTTTTTTCAAAGAACTACTGATACATTTTTCTTCATAATCCGGGGAATTTATTTTTCATATTCTTTCATATTATTTTTGACAGTACCTTCTGAAAAGTACCTTAAATAAACCTAGCATAGCATAAGATAAAGTTCGGGTGGAGGTGAGGATAAGATAGGTCAATATTTTGCGAATAATAGAAAAGAGGGTTTCAGAAAACAGATCAAGATAAAAAATTCACCTCCAGGCCTTGCAAAAAACAGGAAAATGAGGCAAAAAAAGAAGGAGACCCTCTTAAAACGCTTATCTTATAAGGGGTTTAAAGCTGGAGGTGAAACATAAAAGCATATATTTTGGAAAGCCTTATAAAATAAGGGTTTCGGAGTTTTCTGAAAACATGTTATTATACATTAGAGGGGGTAGAATTAGAGTGATTAAGGATAAGTTACTAAAGAGGAGGTGTAGAATGATTATGAAATAAATTACTAAAATAGCTTTGCTTTACTTTAGGGGAAGAATAATTTAAAGAATTAAAGGAGAGAAAAATGAAGAAGTTATTAAATATTGGTTTAATGTTTATATTAGTTCTTAGTTTGACTACAGTAGTTTTTGGTCAAGATAATGAATTTTTAACCACTATAGATTGGAACAGCCGACATCATGTAGAGTTTTATGGGGAACTTACGGGTGCATTAGCCAGAGAGTATCCGGATATTGCTAAAACTTATTCCATAGGGCGGAGTTGGCGGGAAAGAGATTTATGGGTGGTTGAGTTATCTAGTGGAGTAAAAAGCGAGGAAGAAAAGACCCCGATTGCCATTATTGGAAATATCCATGGGGGAGAACACGAATCTGCTGAGACAACTGCTTATACTGCCTGGTGGCTTGCTACCAATTATGGTAAGGATTCTACATCAACAGAAATTTTAGATAATTACATTATCTATGTTCTGCCGGTAATGAACCCTGATGGGTATGAACAATCCTTTGTTTATACTTGTCGGCAAAATTTGAGACCTACTGACCATAATGGTGATGGGGTACCTTTTGGGGACCCCTATAAAGATGTTAACGGAGATGGAATCATTGCCGAAGTTTATACTGGAGCCAGAGATTCAAATCCGGAAGACAGAAAATTTATAGGCAAGGAAAGTCCCGATTTTGATAAAAATGGAATTCCTGGTGATGATTGGATTGGAAGTGACATTGATTTGAATCGGACCTTCAATTATATGTGGAATAGATATGATGGTATGACAGAAATTGGAGCAAAATATGCTACCAGATCAGGTCCTAGTCCGGCTTCTGAGCCTGAAGTAAAAGCGGTACAGAATTTTCTTATCAAGCATCCAGTATATGCTTTAGCGACCCTGCATACCGGGATACAATGTGTGCTTTTCCCCTGGTGCTATAGTCCAGAACCCACAGCTGATCACGATTTTATGGAGACGGTTTCCAGAGATATGGCCAAGGCCATTACTAAAGGTACAGGGCGTCCTTTCTATTTTAAACAATCCTATCATGATTATCCCACCACTGCAGAAATGATTGACTGGGCCTATGGACGTCTAAATATTCATTCTTATACTATTGAAGTTTATAGCGGAGGGCCACACGGGACCGGAAATATTGAAAATTATTGTACTTGGGGGAATGAACTTCCACCAGAGGAGTGGATTTATATGAGCCATTGGCAGGGTTTAGATGATGTTTGGTTTTTAAATACAAGTAGGGCTAAAATGACTGGCCAGGCTCCTCCCGATCAGGCGATTATGTGTGAAGGCGTAAAAGATGGTCTACTGGTTATGATTAAGAGTGAACCTCATGGTGATGGACCTATTGTACCAGACTATTTAGAGTACTATTAGATAGAGGAATATAAAAACTATAACTATTGACTAATCTATCCTACGATCCTACGGAGGATATAATTCTCCGTAGGATAAAGCATAGGACCGATGGCGTTTAGAGGGAGGAATTGATTCATCGAGGGTGTGGGGAGTAAATAATCCACTTTTTACAAAAAATCTAAAAACAGATCAGATTTTTTTTATTTCTTACTCTCATTTTAAAAATAAAAGAGGATTTCAAGGGTTATTTGTAGTATTATTAAGTAAGGAGCGATAAAGATAGAAAAGATAGAAAGGAGGTGAAAAAGAATGAGGAATAAAAAAGTGCTAATCACGGTGCTACTTTCTTTACTAATAATGTTTTCCTTAAGCAGTATGAGCTTATTAGCCCAGGAGAAAAAAGTCTACATTAACGGTATCGATGCGGATTATCCTCCCTTTGCCTATATCGATGAAAAAGGTAATCCGGCCGGCTTTGATGTAGAATGTCTAAACTGGATTGCTCAAGAGATGGGCTTTGAGGTAAAGCATCAACCTACCGCCTGGGATGGTATAATCTCCAGCTTGTTAGCCAAAAAGATTGATATGGTCTATTCAGGGATGTCCATTACTCCTGAGAGGCTGGAGGTGGTAGATTTTAGCATCCCCTATTGGGAGATAAACCAGGCTCTTTGTGTCCGGGAGGATTCAGACTTAAATATTATTGCTGCTTTATGTGGTGAACATACTGTTGGCACCCAGAGAGGTTGTACTGCTGCCGAATGGATTGAGGAACATCTGGTAAAGACTGGCATCTTACCCAAAGATAATCTAAAACTCTACGAAGGTTTTTCTCTAGCGGTTAAAGATTTGGTAAATGGCAGGATAGATTCCGCAATGATGGATGATGTAATGGTAGAAGATGCTATCCGTAAAGGACAACCAGTGAAGATTGTAGGGATAATCAAAACAGGAGAAGAGTACGGGATAGCCGTGAGAAAAGAAGACCAAGAGCTAAAGGCTCTACTTAACGAAGGGATAACTCGACTGAAAAAATCGGATAAGTGGGATGAATTGATCATTAAATATTTTAGTGGATAAAGATAAGGATAAAGGTGGAGAAAATGCCTCTCTTGTCTCTCTTACCTTTAGGTTGTTTGTTTCTCCACCTTTATTTAATTTTTATAATTATAAAGCAAGGAGAAGAACGGTGACAGAAAATCTCGCCTTAATTTTCCAATCTCTCCCCTATTTACTGGAAGGTGCGGTAGTAACTCTGGGATTGGTGGGAGGGTCCCTCGGTCTGGGTTTAATAATAGGTATCCCTATGGCGGTAGGCCAAGTTTATGGAAATAAATATTTAGCTACCTTAATTTCCCTTTATGTCTGGTTCTTCCGCGGACTCCCCGAATTAGTCCTTCTCTTCCTTTTTTATTTTGGATTATTTACCCTCTGGGGATTAAATTTAACTGCTTTTACCGCTGCCATTCTGGTCTTAGGATTAAGAAGTGCGGCTTATCAGTCTCAGATTTTTCGCGGGAGTATCCAATCACTGGGTGAGGGACAAATGTTAGCAGCCCTTTCTTTGGGGATGAAGAAATCGGAGGCCATCTTGTCTATCATCTTACCACAGGCTTTACGGGTTTCTATCCCTGGTTGGTCTAATGAATATGCTATTATTTTAAAAGATTCAGCCATTACCTATGCCATAGGAGTGATGGAATTGTTGACCCGGGCGAACTTTATCGCTACCCGTACCTATAAACCGATGCCCATTTTCCTTGCCTGTGCAGTAATTTTTATCTTTTTAACTTACGGAGGAGTAAAAGCCCTTAATCTTTTAGAGAAAAAGGTGAGAATTCCCGGCTATGCCTACGGGAGAAGGGAGATCTAATAAGCGGTATGCCCAAGGACGAAACTAATGAGGTAGTCTTAAAGGTAGAAGAGATTTATAAAAATTATAAAGGGAAAGAGGTGTTAAAGGGGATATCTTTTGAAGTAAGAAAGGGGGAGGTCAAAGTTATTATCGGTCCTTCCGGCACCGGGAAGAGCACCCTTCTTCGTTGCCTCAACCTCCTGACTGTCCCCGATAAAGGGCGAGTCTACTTGGAAGGAGAGGAGATAACTCATGCTAAAAAGAATATCCACCAATTCCGTCAGAAAATAGGGATGGTTTTTCAAGACTTCAATCTATTCGACCACTTAACTGCCCTGGGAAATGTGGAAATAGGCTTAACCAGAGTGAAAAAGATGGAGCGGGAGAAAGCCCGAGAGAAAGCGCAAGAAGAATTAAGACGGGTGGGGCTGGAAGAACAGGCTAATTTATATCCGGCCCAGCTTTCGGGGGGACAAAAGCAGCGGGTTTCTATCGCCCGAACCTTAGCGATGGACCCTAAAGTGATCCTCTTTGATGAACCTACTTCCGCCCTCGATCCCGAATTAATCGGCGAGGTATTAGAAGTTATAAAGAATTTAGCCCTCCAGGGGATGACCATGGTCTTAGTAACCCACGAAATGGGTTTTGCCCGTTCGGTAGCCAATGAGATAATCTTTATGGAAGAAGGGAAAATATTAGAAAGCGGGCCACCAGCTCAACTCTTTAGTAATCCTAAATATGAACGCACGAGGCAGTTTTTGCATAAGATCACAGAATTATACGGAGAATAGAGAAAAAAATGAATGAACTTTATTCTTTTATTCGAGATATCGTCCTACCTCCTTTATTAGAAGGTACTTTAGTTACCCTCCAACTGATAGTCTTATCCATCCCTCTTGGTTTTATTTTAGGAATTTTAATAGCAGTGGGTCGGGTCTACGGAAACAAAATTATTTCCTTTTTTTGTACCATCTATGTCCTTTTCTTCCGTGGCACCCCTCTCTTGGTGCAGCTTTTTATTCTTTATTATGGTCTGCCTTCTGTCGGTATCTTCTTCTCTCCCTTTGTAGCTGCCGTTCTGGGATTTATCCTTTGTAGCAGTGCCTATCATTCTGAATATATAAGGGGGGCTATCCAATCCATAAAAAGTGGCCAGATGATGGCCGCTGAGGCCCTGGGCATGAGTAGGAACCAAGCTATTTTATATGTTATTCTTCCACAAGCCTTGCGGAGAGCTATCCCCGGCTGTTCCAATGAAATTATCTATTTAGTTAAATATTCCTCCTTGGCTTTTATGGTAACCTGTGTAGAGTTAACCGGGGCGGGGAAGATAATCGCCTCTCGTTATTTTGAATACACTTTAGTGTTTGCGGTAGTAGGAGCCATATATCTGTTAATGGTTTCCGTGATTACCAAGGTACTTAATACGTTAGAAAAGAAATTAGAAATCCCTGGAATAGGATAGGATATGCCAACTAAATTAAGACAGAATAAATTAGGTTGGTATTTAACTTAGTTAGGCTTATCTTTTATGCTGTCAAGCCAAATTTCGATTTTTTAAAAGGGCAAGAAAAGGATAAAGAGAAGGATATTTGAAATTTTATATTTTATGTAGTGTGATTATGCAATAATATAGTACAATTATGCCAAGATTGTAATGCTTATATAAATTATAAATGGGTAAGGTAAGTGAATCTTTAGAGTAACGGGGAAAATATATCTTTATTAAAATGGGGG
Source organism: Candidatus Atribacteria bacterium (assembly GCA_003513845.1). Taxonomy (GTDB): domain Bacteria; phylum Atribacterota; class Phoenicimicrobiia; order Phoenicimicrobiales; family Phoenicimicrobiaceae; genus Phoenicimicrobium; species Phoenicimicrobium oleiphilum. The sequence continues at coordinate 12,953 of DOTB01000022.1, forward strand.
GCTATAATTTTGGCAAAAATCGGGAAATTAACCATCTTGCTATTGATCTCGGTGGAGGAAGAAGAAAAAGAATTATTGAAGAAGGTAAAAGATTTAGGCTATAAGGTATGCCTCGGTAAAGCTGGAACAATGGAAAGTAATGAACTTATTGCGGCTATAGAGACTGCTGCCAAACGAGAAGGAATCTTTCAGGCCGGTTGTTATAGAGAAGAACATGCCCTCTATCATGCTGCCCTTGATGCCTTACGAGGTTTTTGTCGAGGAGAGATTGGTATAGGTAATTTCCTAAGGACTATAGGGGTAAAGTTCGTAGTCTTAAGGGGCCCTTTAGATACTACCCAGAGTGATTTAGGGGAATGGGTAGCAGTAGGTATCTACGGTATGGTCGGTGCTCCCATCAAAGGATTTGAACATGAGGCTATAGGTTTGGATATCAATAATATCTAAGAATTTAATTAAATTATCAAATTATCCAAATTTTTTTGTTAAGATACAGTCTTCTCCAACACAAGATGAGCCTGAAATTGTTCCCTAAAGGTCAACAAATTTGACCGAACAGGCATAAGAGTCATAATAACTATATGATGATGGTAATAATGATGAATGACTCTAAAGTAAATAAATTGGCTCAAATAAAAGGCTTTTTAGCTGAAACAGAGGCTCTAGAATTTAATAAGAGATCCAAAAAGGAGGCCTATTGCTGGATCGAAGAGACCTTGAGGAGATTTACTTATGTCACCCTTTCCAAAGTAGAAAAAGGATTGATCAGGAGCTATCTCATGAAGATAACCGGCTATTCCCGGTCCCAGCTAACCAGACATATCAACCAATACCGTAAAACCAGGCAGGTCAGGATAAAAGAATATGACCGACATAAATTCCAGAAGAAATACACCAATCAAGATATCAGACTCCTGGCCAAAACAGCACGGTTACACGATTCTCCCAATGGAGCCGCCTTGAAGAAGACCTTAGAGCGCATGGCCAGAGAATACGGGAAAGAAGAATATCTAAATATCTCCCATATCTCGGTTTCTCATATCTATAACCTGAAAAAGAGCGTATCCTACCTGCGCAGTAGTTCTTTCTATCAGAAAACCTATAAAGGCAAAGGCAAAATCATTGGTGTAAGATGTAAACCCCAACCCCAGGGAAAACCGGGCTACCTCAGGGTAGATACTATGCCTCAGGGAGACCAAGATGGACGAAAAGGAGTGTATCCTATCAACACCGTGGATGAGGTAACCCAGTGGGAAGTTATCGGAGCTACAGAAAAGATTACCGAAGAATATCTTCTTCCCTTATTGGAAAAGCTAATAGCCAGTTATCCTTTCCAGATTATCAATTTCCATGCCGATAATGGTTCCGAATACATCAATCAAAAGGTAGCAGAAATGTTAAATAGACTCTTGATCAAATTCACCAAAAGTAGACCCAGACCTACCGAGGATAATGCCCTGGTTGAGACTAAAAACGGCTGGGCGTTAAGGAAATGGTTAGGCTATAGCCATAATATCAGGGGAGAAGATGCTCACCAGATTAATGACTTCTATTTTGGCTGTTTCTCTGAATATCTGAACTTTCACCGTCCCTGTGCCTTTCCTACAGAAGCGATAGATCATAAAGGAAAGATTAAAAAGAAATACGACTATCAGGATTATCAGACTCCCTATGAGAAATTAAGAAGTATTGCTGATGCTCAGAAATATCTCAAAGAGGGCATTACCCTGGAAATGTTAGATAAAATAGTTCAAAGATACACCGATAATGGGATGGCAAAGAAAGTACAGCTTGAAAGAGATCGATTATTTGCTAAAATAGTAGCAGCATGACTCTTGTTTCAGGCTCATATTTGGATTAGAAAAGACTAATACTTGACAAAA
>DOTB01000055.1 GCA_003513845.1 Candidatus Atribacteria bacterium
GAATTTATTATAGCTTTGAGGCCGAGGATTGCGTAAGATTTTTATTCCAGTAAGATCAGAACAGAAATATTGCTCAAAAAGGTGTGTCAAGGGAATTTGGGCCCCGAAGCAGGTGCTTTTAAAACGTTAATAGTTTGACTGAGTTCTAATATGGTATATAATATATATAAAAGGACAAGCCCGCTATGCTCTTTCGGACCGAGATAAGCGGGCTTGAACAGAGCCGAAGTCCTTATTGTCCCTCTGGCTCGTAGCTTATTATAGCATATTTTGAATAAAAACAATAGAGGGCTTGGCTCCTGTTAGAAGTTAGGCCTTTTTTTATTAGTTGGCGAAAACAAAATGATAAATAACTCGATTAATCTGATCAAGAAGATGAGAGGGGAAAAGGGATTAACTCAGTCAGACTTGGCTCTCCTGGTGGGGATATTCTAACCCACTATTTTCCAATTTGAGTGGGGGGGGAACTATCCCTATGTTATCCTGTGTGTGGAAAACTTACTTATGAAGAAATAGATGGATATGTCGAGATTGCACCAAATGAAATATGTGTACAGCTTGAGCCAGATATTGGTTATTGTTCAAGTTGTAGTTTTAGCTATTCACAGCACGTTGATCAGCCTTTTGATGAGTAGGTAAAAGACCATATAAAATATTTATAAGTAAAAAAAGAAAGTAGGAAGAAAAAATGCAGGAGATGAAAATAAGTTTAGCAAACAGGGAAATAATGATAGAGGAGATGAATAAAATGTAGAGCTGGGCCTTATTAATTATTATAGTTTTATTGATTTGGCTAGTTCTCAAATTAAAATGAATAAAAGAAATATAATGATGATTTCAATTCACGGTGATCCAACAGCGGGGATCGGATCTGAGGAACAAGGCGGGCAACCTATTTATATAAAGGATATCTGTAGATTGCTATCAAGGGATTTTCAAATAGATATATTTACGAGGAAAAAAAATGCATTTGAAGCAAATATTATAGAGTTATTTCCTGGAGTTAATGTTATTAAAGTAAAGGCAGGGCCCGTTAAATTTATCCCAAAAGAAAACATTTATCTATATCTAAACGAATTCTTTATGAACACAACACGCTGGATTGAACAGAATAAGAAAGAATACTCGTTAGTTCATTCACATTATTGGTATTCGGGGAGTGTTGCCCTTAAATTAAAAGATTATTTTGAGATACCGATGGTGCATAATTGCCATTCCCTTGGCAGAGTAAAGTATGAAATTTTAAAGGAAGATAAACCATCATTTGCAGATATGAGATTATTGGAAGAAGAATTAATTCTGAAGAGATCTAATGCTATAATTGCCTCAACCCCACAAGAAGTGAAAAATATTCTAGACCTTTATAATGTTACAGGAGAGAATATCGAATTAATTCGGGCTGGAGTTAACGAAAGACTATTTAAGCCTATTGAAAAAACAATGGCAATTAAAGAAATAGGTTTAGATTTTAAAAATGTTATTTTATTTGTCGGTAGAATAACTAAAGCAAAAGGATTAAGAATACTTATTAAAGCTCTTGCAAGAGTGAAAAGGGAGTTTAATAAAGAATTAAAACTTTTCATAATTGGTGGTGATGTTTCTAATACTATGCATTCGGAAATAGAAAGCAGTGAAAAGAAATACATAAAAAAATTAGTTAATAAGACAAATTTATCAGATGATGTTATTTTTTTAGGACCTGTAGAAAGAGAAAAACTTCCCTATTATTATTCAGTTGCTGATATTTGTGTAGTTCCTTCTTTGTATGAATCATTTGGGCTTGTAGCAGTAGAAGCTATGGCTTGTGGTACTCCAGTAATAGCTTCAAAAGTTGGTGGGCTTGTCCATACAATAAAAAATGGATATTCCGGCTTGCATTTTGTGCCTGGAAGATCTGATCTTTTAGCCAAGAGGATATTAGGGATTATTACAGATTCGGAAAGATTAAAAGAGATGGGTGTAAATGCTCGTATAAGAGCAGCCAGAGAATTTGGATTGGAAAGAACTGTTAGACAAATGAAAGAATTATACGAATCCTTGATTTTCTAAAGGAGTAAAAGATGGAATATGTACTTGTTTCTGATTTAGATGAGACATTAACTGGAGATAAAGAAGGAATTATGCAGTTTAATAAGATTATGTTGTCTAATAGAGAAAAATTTTATTTAGTCTATTCCTCCGGAAGGTTTAAGGAATCAATATTGTCAGTATTAGAAAAAGAAAGATTAATCCAACCAGATGCTATAATTTCCAATGTGGGCACTGAAATATATTATGCCCCTAATTGGGATATAGATAAGGAATGGGAGAAGATAATTGGGAAAAATTGGAATAAAGAAGAAATCGCTTCAATTCTTGGTAGATTTTACCTGCAGCTCCAGCCTTACGAAAAAAAATTTGTAATACCATATTATATTGAGGAGGAAAGTATAGCAAAAAAGGTAAGAGAAATATTGAAAGGACATAGAGTTAAAGTTATATGCACTAGGAGTTTTCGGCTCCAAAAAGTGATAAAAACTCCCATAATATCCACTGCTCCTGTTGCTTTTAGTGTTTTTTCTGACAAATTATATCTAGATATTGTTCCAGAATGTGCAGGGAAAGGGAATGCTGCAAAATATATTAAAAATAAAATGAGTTTACCAATAATTTGTTGTGGAGATGCCGAAAACGATGAAAATATGTTAAAAGTTAGTAATTATGGGATATTAGTAGGAAATACATCTATTAGATTAAAAAGCAAATTATCAAAATTTCCCAACATTTATTTAGCTAAATCTTATTATGCAAAAGGGGTAATTGAGGGATTAAAATTTTATAGTGTTATTAAAAAATAAAAATGAAAGTAGAAAAATAAGGATCAACCATCTAATCTTTATTAGTAAAATTAATAGAAAGGAGAGCAAAATGAATGATAATGAAATTAGGGATGCTCTTTTAAAAGCTGCTTATAATAGGGCAAAAGAGGATGGTAACATTGAAGGCGGATTATTTAATGTTTATAAAATAAGTAATTTGGAAGGAGTAGAAAAAAAGAAAATTAATTTTAACGCTGACTATTTAGATAAGAAAAATTTAGTAAAGTGGGCTACTATGAGTGGAGGCATGGCAATTACTGTGTAAAAAGGCGTCATTTATTATTATAATTCAATATAAAATCGTTATTTTCAGCTATTTTAATTTTTATCCAAATAATTAAACGAGAATAACCCGCTTCACTACCTTCTTTTCTAATCATTTCTATTTTGTAACAATCGTATCCTTCTTTTTTTCAGAACCGAGTTTTTTATTGCTGAAATCTTTAATAAAGGCATCGCTTGTTCCAGTGTCTTCGTAGGAAAAATCGCTTCCTTCCATTTTTTTAGCTTTTAGAATGAAAGGCAAGTTTACGTACTCGTTTGGTTCGGAGGAAATAGATCCAGATATCTTCGGCATAATTAAGCATCAAGATAGCCTGTCTCTTTACCTGTTTAGGTTTAATATAACGTATCAGATTCTTTTCACTGTTATTTTTGCTGTATGAATCATAGATAAAACTTATTTCTTCACTTGAGGTGGTAGTAATAGTCATTTTTACCTTGGCTTGTACTGTATCCTGATTAATTAATTCATTTACTTTGTTTATAATTTCTTCAGCGGTAAGTTCTTGTCCGTTTGAGGTAATTAATATATTAAAAATAATATATTTAAAATGAGGATTATTTTTATAAATCTATTTTCTGATTTCATAATTTTTCTCCTCTCCTTTTACCCATAAGATTTAATTTAAATTTTCTGATAATATCGGGAGATATTATATTACCTTTTCCAAAATCAAAGAAGATAAAACCAATCCTTTTTCCTTTTGAGTTTAATAAGTGTTGGTAAATAGGGAAAGATATAAAGATTAAAAAGGATAATAGCCATACTATAGATACAAGAGAGGGTATATCTTTAGGCCAGAATGGGATTATAATTAGAGAGGATACAGTAGAAATGGGGAAAGCCCAGGCAACAGCCATTTCAATGCGCTGAGATAAGGGAAACTCAACTTCTCGCATTGATGAGATTTTCTGAAAATTATTATTTATGAAGAGGGGAATATCTTTAGCATATATCGGACCCCAGATTATTTCCCACCCAGTCTTGTTTTTAATAGTTTTAGCTTCGATGCCACTAGCGGCAAGCTGGGGTAATATTACTTTTCTATGGGATACAAGTTTTTCGATACCACTGGTCTTGAGGGCAGAAATAACACTGTGATTGGTAAAATGTCCTCCGGTAGCAGCACACCAGACATTGATGCCCTTGCTATTAGCTATGAGTAGGTAACAATTTATTCCTATTAATGCTTTTTTTACTCTTTCTACAGTTAGATGGAAATTACAGGTTAAAAAAACAGGAGAGTTTTGATTTGGGTTTCCGATTTTAATTAAACTCGGTTTGCAAGGAAAAGGAAACATTCTTAATAAAGTTTCTATAATATTAATAATAATATAATTAAATATATTCATTTTTATTTTATTCCTCTATCTTTGTTCTTTACTTTGGTTTTTTTGCCACTAATTCGATAAAATTTTCTATATTATTTAATTTTACTGATTCTATCAATAAACCGCTTTCTTTAATCTTTTTTGGTAAGTTATCTATGGTATGTATAGTAGTTTGGATAATAACATAAGTAATTATTTTCAAGGGAAATTTTGTTATCTCATTTATAATTTTCTTGAAAATATTTTTAGGTCTTACTTCATCTGCAATAAGGAGAAGACCTCCAGGTTTTAATATCCTTTTTATTTCTTTTAAAGTATTAATTAATTCACTTTCAGTTAATTCTGAAAAGCAAAGGCCACTCATTACCACATCGTAAATGTTTGATTTTTCACTTTCTAATTCAGCAACTCCCATTTCAAATAAGCTAATATTGGGGAGGAGATTTGCCTTAGTTGCGCGCTTTTTGGCAATTTCTAACATTTGCGGATTAATATCAATCCCTTTTACTTTTGCCCCTTTATGAGCAGCTTTTAAGGTTAATGCCCCAGTCCCACAGCCGAGGTCAAGAACCTTCTGGCCCTTTTTTAAGTGGGATGTTAAATGTTTATAGACCTTATCTAATTTTCCCAGGGTAAGAATGTAAATACCCCGATCATATCTATTAGGGGCAGATTCAAGTATTTTCATTAAAATGAATGTACTCATTTGAGTAACCCCTTTTTTCTTTTCCCTAATCTTGGGAAAAACATTGGAACCATTTTTTTATATTTGGAATAATCTCTGCCCAGTCGTTTTTCCAATTCTGGTTCTTCAATTGCCCTTAATTCAAAATAATTAAGTAAAATGAAAAGGGGAGTAAATATAAAAACGAGAGAGATTGAGTTAAATAAAATTCCTAATCCAAACATTAAAATAAAAACACCACAAAGCATAGGATTTCTTATATAAGCATAAGGACCAGTAGTGACTAATTTTTGTGGAGGGTTAAGTGGTACCGGTGTTCCTTTTACTTTTATAAAATGCAAAATTGACCACAATATTAAGAATAAGTCTAAAGTGAGAGTAAATAAAGATATACTAAGATTTAGTGGATAAAATATAAACTGAGGAAAATGTAATATCTTATCAATCCAAAGAGATATTATGATAAATAGTCCAATAAGGCTGAAAAAGAAGATTATCCCAATGGGAGTAAGAAGGTTTCGCATTTTTTTACTACCAGTAGCTGTTTTATAAAAAAGATTAATTAATTTGTTGCGAAGATTCGTAATATTTGCCCCTTTTCTTATAAATATAGTTATTTGGATAGCTTTTTAAGCTTAAAATATATATTCTATAAAATTTTAAGAAATCCTCTTTTTTGGGGAAAAATAATAAAAAAAATTGTAAGTTATTGGTTTTTAGATTTCGGTTAAATATTGATTAACTTGACAGCTTCTTTGTAACCAGAGTATAATAAATTAACAAAAAGATTAATTAAGTGTGCTTAGCTCTATGAAATATAATGAGTTAAAAAAAATAAAAAACTTATATTTTACTTACCAGGATGTAGCGAAAATATTATCCATATCAGAAGATTCTGCTCGGGTATTGTGCACTCGATATGTAAAACAAAAATACTTTATCAGACTAAAAAGAAACTTCTATATGCTAAGGGAAAGATGGGATAGTATTACTTCAAATCAAAGATTGGAGCTAGCTAATATTCTTCAGGTTCCATCTTATATCTCTTTGATGACCGCACTTTCATTTTATGAATATACTACCCAGATTCAGCAGAAATTTATTGAATCCATCTCCCAATACCGTACCTGTACCAAAGATATTGAGGGATTTATATTTAATTATAGTAAAATAAAGAAAGATTTTTATTTTGGCTTTTATAAGAAAAACGGTATATTTATTGCCTCTCCCGAAAAAGCCTTTATTGATTCCCTTTATTTAAACTATTTAGGAAAATATAATTTTGACCTAAGTTCGCTGAATTTAGAAAAGATTGACAAAAAGAATTGTGAAAAAATATTAAAGAGGTATCTCCCAAAATTTAGAATATTTTGTAAGAGGTATATAAAATGAACGATTTAATACAACAAGAGATTTTTGAAATAGAAGTATTAGCTTGGCTCAAGAATGAGGGATTTCTCCGCAATCTAATCTTTGGAGGAGGGACAATGTTAAGGCTTTGCTATAGTTTAAAAAGATATTCAGTTGACCTGGATTTTTGGACTTATCGGATAAAAGAGATAGATCGTTTTTTTATAAATTTAAAGGACTCTTTAAAAATAGATTATGATTTAACTGATGAGCAAAATAAATTTTATACTCAACTTTTCGAAATTAAAAAAGTACCTTATCCCCGCAAATTGAAGATTGAGATAAGAAAAAATGCCGGAAAAAAGGATTTTCAGGAAAAAATTGCTTATTCCCCATATTCTAACCAGCAGGTATTAGTCAAAGCTTTTACCTTGGAGCAGATGATGAAAAATAAGATAGAAGCTTTATTAGATAGAAAAGAAATAAGAGATGCATTCGATATAGAATTTTTAATAAGAAAAGGCGTTGATATTTCAGAAAATTATGAAGAATTAAAAAAGATTAGAGAAATTATTAAAGGGTTTAAAAAAAGAGATTACTATGTAACTTTGGGATCTCTTTTAGATGATGATACAAGAGAATATTATAAGAAAAATAAATTTACATATTTATTGAGTGTTATTGGCGAAAGGCTTTCTTATAAATAAGAAATGTAGTGTGTATTTAAGGGATTTAAATTTTATTAGTATAAAATTTGCTGATATTTATTTAGCTTGCTTTAATGTGTTATAATTACAAAAAATACGGCCTTTTTGATTATATTTAAACATCGGAATTTCAAAAATTGCAATGCTCTTGCAGGGATACTTTTTCAAAAAACAATATATTCTAACAAGATTGTCAGGAAAAGTTTTATATAAAATCAAAATGGAGCAAAAGGGAGATAGAGAGAGGTTTTGCGGGGAGTTCACTCCCCTGACAATCTTGAGTTGACTTATATGTAGAAGATTTTTAAGACAGTAAAAGAATTTTCAAAAAGGAAAAGAATAGAAAAATAAGAGGGGGAGTCAGTTAGAGGATGTAGATATAATATTAGAAAACATTTATCAATTAATGTAAAAATAATGAATGAATTATCAATGGAGTAATAAACAAAGCATAAACAATTAAAAAATTATTTTTATGGAGGTTAGAAATAGCAGAGATGCTCCCCAAGAAATCGTTAAAAGAAGATAGATTTGAAAGTGGTAGGGATTATAAGCTTTCAGAAAAAGAAATTTGCAGAGCTTTTCTAAAGGAATATAATAAAAAGAACAAAGAAGATTATCGTTTCATTAGAATAGGTGACCCCAATAAAAATGAACCTACCTGTATCTGCACCGATGATTTGAATGTGGAGATTGCCCCGGTTTATTATAATCAGGAAGAGGCAAAAGCTACCTGGGGTTTAGTTAAATTAATGAAAAAACGGGAGAAAGAGAAAGGTTTTAAGCGTAAAAACAAGGATAAGAAAGATTATTTAGCTGAAGCGACTCGGATGTTTTGTGATTCTTTGAATGAGCGAATAAATAGCAAAAATGATAGGGTATACAATTATACGGGTAAGTTGATTTTAATTATTGAAGAGGGTATTGGTTTAACTGAAAAGGAGTCAGTAGAGTATTATATTAAACAAGGCAAAAATTTTAACGATCAAGTTTTTGGTGAAATTTGGTTGATGTTACAATCAGCAGGCCATTATAGAATTTATCAATTAAAATAATCAGAGGTTAAGTTGATAGTTGTGGATTATCTAAAGAGACGTAATGGGCTAAAGAGAAGGGAGTAATTTTTGAAGATTGGATGTCATGTTTCTATTGCTGGGGGGATAGATAATTCAATCATTAGGGCAGAGAAATTAGGCTGTAATACTATGCAGATATTTTCTAAAAATGCTGCTACCTGGCGGGAAAAGATATTAGATGAAGAAGAAGTTAAGAGATTTAAAAGAAATTTAAAAAATTCTAGTATTGATATAAATTCAGTTTTTGTCCACACTTCTTATTTAATTAATTTAGCCTCTCCTTCAGATGAGCTCTATCACAAGTCAATTAATTCTTTTATAGAAGAGATGAAAAGAGCCGATATTTTACTGAGTAAACCCTATTTAATTGTCCACCCCGGCGCACATATGGGGGCAGGAGAAGAATACGGAATTCAGAGGATAATCAAAGCTCTTAATTATATTTTGAAAAAGAGTGCGGATTTAGATTTAAAGACTATGATATTGTTAGAGAATACCGCTGGTTCGGGTACTCATCTGGCTTATACATTTGAGCAGTTAAAGAGGATGGTAGAAGGGGTGAAAGATAGAAAGAGAATAGGGATATGTTTTGATACCTGTCACGCCTATGCCGCAGGGTATAACCTTTCCAATAAGGAAGGGCTGGAACAGACTTTAGGGGAAATTGATAGACATTTGGGTTTAGAGGGATTAAAGGTAATACATATTAATGATTCAAAGTATCCTTTAGGGTCGCGAAAAGACCGTCATATGCATATTGGTAAGGGTTATATTGGACTTAATGGTTTTAAAGAGTTGGTAAATAATAAATACCTAAAGGACCTACCTTTTATTCTAGAAACCCCTAAATTTGGAGAACGAGATGATTGGGAAAATATTGATCTGGTAAAGAGCTTGGTTTTGAATGAATGAACACGCGTCAGGGGAAGAAACCAGGGAGTTATTGATTCTCTGGTGTGAGTGTGAGGTGTAAATTAGTGCCGCTAGTAGAAAAGGTTTTGAATGAAATAAAAAAGTATAATAAAGTCAGCTCTTGTCTTACTGCCTGGGAACATATACCAGCAAAACCGGCGGTTTATGAGGGATTTCCGGAGTGGATAGAGGATAAATTAGTATATATTTTGAGGGAAAAGGGAATTACTAAACTTTATTCTCACCAGGCTTCTGCTTTAAGATTGATAAAAGAAGGGAAGAATGTGGTAGTGGTAACGCCTACCGCCTCAGGCAAAACCCTTTGTTATAATTTACCGGTCTTGGATTCTATTTTAAAAGATAAAAATAGCCGGGCTATTTATCTATTTCCCACTAAGGCTTTATCTCAAGATCAATTAACTGAATTATATCAACTGGTATCAGCTTTAGATGAGGGGATTAAGACCTATACCTATGATGGGGATACCCCTTCTTCTGCCCGACAAGCGATCCGCAAACAAGGACACATTGTGATAACTAATCCGGATATGCTGCATTTAGGGATATTGCCTCATCATACTAAATGGCTGGAGCTTTTTCGAAATTTGAAATATGTGGTAATTGATGAAATTCATATTTATCGGGGGGTATTCGGAAGTCATGTAGCGAATGTGATAAGAAGGTTGAAGAGAATCTGCAAATTTTATGGTTCGAATCCTCAATTTATTTGTTGTTCAGCTACTATTGCTAATCCTCGAGAACTTTCCCAGAAGATTGTAGGTGAGGAATTTGTTTTAGTCGATAACAATGGAGCTCCTCAAGGCGAAAAACAATTTTTGTTTTATAATCCCCCGGTAATCAACAAAGAATTGGGAATTAGAAAAAGTTTAGTTAAAGAAGTTGCTCGTTTTGTAGCTTATTTTTTAAATTATGATGTTCAGACCATTGTCTTTGCGCGGAGTCGTCTAACTACCGAAGTTTTAACCAGTTATATGAAAGATTTTTTGACCAAGACTGGGAGGTCCAAAGATGTAGTCAGGGGTTATAGAGGAGGGTATTTACCTGACTTAAGGCGGGAGATAGAGAAAGGTTTGAAGAATGGAGAGATAAAAGGGGTAGTAAGTACTAATGCCCTGGAGCTGGGAATAGATATCGGTCAGCTTGACGCCTGTTTTATGGCTGGATATCCCGGGACCATATCCAGTACCTGGCAACAAGCCGGGAGGGCAGGGCGTAGGGCTGATACTTCAATAGCTATGTTGGTGGCATCTAGCAATCCTTTGGACCAGTTTGTGATAAATCATCCCCACTATTTCTTTGGAGAATCACCGGAGAGTGCGGTGATTGACCCGGATAATTTAAGTATTTTGATAAGCCATATCAGGTGTGCTTCTTTTGAATTGCCCTTTGAAGAAGGAGAAGATTTTGGAACAAAAAAACTTAGAGAAATTCTGGAGTATTTAGAGAAGAAAGGTGTACTTCATTTTGTGGAGAAGAAGTGGTATTGGATGAGTGAAGTCTATCCTACTGATGAGATAAGTCTGCGCAGTGCTTCAGTAGATAATTTTGTTATTATCGATACTACCGACCAACAGGAGCAAGTTATTGGAGAAGTAGATAAGGCAAGTGTTCCTACTCTGATATATGAAGGAGCTATTTACCTTCATGAAGGTGAACAATATGCTATTCAGAAGTTGGATTATCAGAATCAGAAGGCTTATGCCAAAAGAGTTAAAGTTAATTATTATACTGATGCTCAGACTGAAACCAATATAAAGGTTTTAGAGGAATTTGAAAGAGCAGAAGAATTAAATATGGAACACGCTTATGGAGAAGTAAAGATTACTACTCATACTACTTGTTATAAAAAGATAAAATTTTATACCCATGAGAATATCGGTTTTGGAGAGATATCTTTACCACCAGAAGAGATGCATACAACTGCCTATTGGCTTTCTTTGAGCAGGGATATTAGTGGACTATTAGAGCGACAGGAAAGTGAAGTCACTTCTTTTAATATAAGCAGTGGTCTTTTAGCTTTAGCCAATGTGCTTATTAATGTTGCCCCTATATATGTTATGTGTGACCCTCAAGATGTCAGGGCAGTTTCTGAAGTTCGTTCTATCTTTACTGGCAAGCCTACCATTTATATCTATGATAATTATCCCGGGGGAGTAGGCTTCAGCGAGAAGATGTTTGAATTGCGGAGGGATTTACTACAGGCGGCCCTGGAGTTGATTCAAGGGTGTGGTTGTGAAAAAGGCTGTCCTTCCTGTGTAGGTCCTATTGATGAAGTAGGGATAAAGGGTAAAGAGAGTGCCCTTATAATTTTGAGAGAGGCTTTAAACTGATTATGGATGATATAAAGAAGAGATTGGAGAAGATTACCGAGTTAAGGAAGAATATAGAGAAAATCAATCAGTCGCAAAAAGATAAATATAACAGTGTGGAGATGGCAAAAAAAGAAGTAAAGATAGAAGAAGTTATATTAGGCAGATTTGTATCCACTCCTTTTGGACAGAGTTTTATTCGGGAAAATTATTTTCCTCCAGATTATAAGTGTGGTGAGGTGGAACTTTTTCAAATTTTTCAATCTTCTCCCAAAATCATTTCCCATTTAGCCAGAGACGATAGATTAAATGAGATTAATATTCACAAAACCGCTTTTTTGGATACTGAGACTACCGGATTGGCTGGAGGGGCAGGAACCTACATCTTTCTTGTAGGAGTAGGATATTTTGAAGAGAACCAATTTTGTGTCCGACAATATTTTATGCGAGATTATAATGAGGAACGAGCCTTACTATCAGCGTTGAACGATTTACTGGTTAATTTTAAGACAGTGGTTACCTATAATGGTAAGACCTTTGATCTTCCTTTAATGGAAAGCCGTTATATTATGTCTGGAATAAAGATGAGTTTAGAAAACCCTTATCATTTTGATCTTCTTTACCCTGCCCGTCGTTTATGGAAGAGAAGGTTAGAAAGTTGTTCTCTATCCACAGTAGAAAGAGAAATACTTAAGGTAAGAAGAATTGATGATGTGCCAGGATATCTTATTCCCGAAATATATTTTAAATATTTACAGACCAAAGATGCTCGAGTGTTAAAGCAAGTCTTTGAACATAATTTGCAAGATATTCTCTCTTTGGTAGCCTTGGTAAGTAAAATGTGTGTTTTGGTAGAAAATCCTCTGGAAAATGCCGAGCATGGAATAGATATCTTTAGTGTAGGAAGGATATTTGATGAAGAGAAAAAATATGAGCAGAGTAGTCGGTATTATGCCGAGGCTTTAAGACATAATTTATCAGAAGAAGAGGTTTTAGAAATATTGCGACTGGGTTCTTTTGCTTTCAAAAGGCGGGGAAAATGGGAAGAAGCAGAAAGGATGTGGAAAGAGATAATAGAGAGAAGCCAAGAGTTTATCTACTTCCCCTATGAAGAGCTGGCTAAATATTACGAGCACCAAGTAAAAGATTACCAAAAAGCAGGGCTAATAGTAGAAGAAGCTTTAAATAGGGTAAAAAATATTTTTCAGAAAGAAAAATTACAATATCGCCTAAATCGAATAAAATGTAAACAAAGGTGCCAGGCACCAAAGTTGTCATAAATGTAAACAAAGGTGCCAGGCACTTTTGTTTACATTTGTAGAAGGAGTAAGATATGGAGAAAAAGAATTATACGGTAAAGGATTGGCCGGATGAGGAAAGGCCGAGGGAAAGATTGGTCAAATATGGTGTTGAATATTTGACAGATGCAGAATTGTTGGGAATAATATTGGTTAAAGGTTATCAAGGGAAGACATCGGTAGAAGTCGCCAAAGAAATATTATCGGAAACTAAAGGTTTGAGAAAGTTAGATTCCTTGAGTTTTTCTGAAATGAGTTCCATTAAGGGGATAGGTCTGGCAAAATATGCTCAGATAAAAGCTGCTTTAGAGATAGGAAAAAGATTATTAAGAGAGAATAGTTCCCCCAAAAAGGAAATCCATAATGCTTCTGATTTATTTAATTATTATGGACCATCTATGAGAGACTTAAAAAAAGAAATTTTTAAGATAGTGTTGCTGGACGTAAAGAATAAAATTATCAGGGATATCAATGTTTCGGTGGGAAGCTTGACAGAAAGTATTGTTCATCCTCGTGAAGTGTTAAGGGATATAATTAAAGAATGTGCTGCTTCAGTTATATTTTTACATAATCATCCTAGCGGGGAATCAAACCCCAGTAGAAATGACTTAGAAATTACCGAGCGGTTAGTTGAGGCTTGTGAACTGATTGGAGTAAGAGTGCTGGATCATATAATTATAGGAGATGGTAATTTTACCAGTTTTGCCCAGGAAGGTTTATTGAGTAAGGAATAATGAGCAATAAAGTAGGGAGTTATTAATATATGAAAAGCAATTTAATGATAAAGTATTGTCCTTATTGTGGGGATAAGTTAACCAGAAAGATGGTAGAAGGAAGAAAGAGACTGTTTTGCCCTGAATGCGAGAGGGTATATTATGAAAATCCTACTCCAGTGGTAGCGGTAGTAGCCAGGGACAAGGAGGGCCAAATTTTACTGGTTAAAAGAAAGTTGGAACCGGGAAAAGGTAAATGGGCACTTCCCAGTGGGTTTATGGAAATAGAAGAAACTCCTATTCAGGCAGCTTTAAGGGAATTAAAAGAGGAAACGGGTATAACGGGAAGGTTTAAAAGATTAATAGGAGTTTATTCTAATAAAAGTGAAGTTCATGGTTATTTAGTCAATATAATCTATGAAGTAGAGGTTGTTGGAGGAAATATTTGTGCGGGTGATGATGCAGAAGAGGCAGAGTTTTTTGCAGTAGACCAAATTCCTCCTTTGGTCTTTCAATCTCATCGAGAGGCCTTGGGAGAAGTATTAAAATAAATATATTTAAAAATATTAGGGAGGAAAAAATGGAAAAAGCAAATTTTTTTAAAGTTAGTGAATTAAAAGCAAAAAAAATGTTAGAAGATTCTACTTTAAGAGCTGTAGCGAATAAGAATACTATGGTAACCTTTTTTGAATTTGGGCCTAATACCTCTATTATGCCTAAACATAAACATCCACATGAACAGACTGGAATTGTAATGTCGGGTTCTATAAAAATGATTGCAGGAGGGGAGAGCAAGATTTTAAAAGTGGGAGAAGGAGTAGTAATTCCTCCCAATGTTGAGCATGAAGTTATTCCTTTAGAGCCAAACACTAAGGTAATAGATGTTTTTTATCCTATACGTGAAGAGTACCTTAGTTAGAATTGAATTAGAAATTGTTAGAAGTTAAAGGAGATGGAGAATTGACGATATTAGCCTTAGATTTTGACGGGGTAATTGTAGATAGTGTTTTAGATTCACTTTTTGTTGGTCATAATGCTTACTTAAGATTGTATGGTAAGGAAATGAAGAAAAGTTTCGGAGGAGAACTTTTTACTTTTGAAAACTGGGAAGAAATTAAAAAAAAGTATAAGAAAGAGATAAGATATTACTACACTTTAAGACCTTATATTCGCGGGGCAACTGATTATGGTTTAATTCAAAAATTAATGGAGGAAAAAAAGGTTATTAAGAATCAGAAAGAATTTGACCAATACAGAAAGTCGGTAAAATTTGATTTTGAAGCTTATGAGAAAGAATTTTATAATGAACGAGAAAGACTACAAAAAATAGATTACAGAGCCTGGTATAATTTAGAACCACCATACCCCAAGATATTAGAAGGAATGAAGAAATTATTAGAAGAAAGGATTAAAATTGTTATTGCCACTTCTAATAGGAGAAAAGCTATTGCTAAAAGTTTTACTCCTGAATATTTTGGTTTTACTATTGAACCAAAGGACATTTTAGATAAGAGGTATGGAGAAGATAAATCTGAACAAATGAGACAAATTGTAAAATTATATAAGGTCAATTTTAAAGATATTTACTTTATAGATGATCAGGTGAGCCATTTGATCCAGACTAAGCGGTTAGGGGTAAAGGTTTTTTTAGCAGGATGGAGCTATGCAACTGAATCTCAAAAAGAAGAAGCACGCAAACAAAATATCCCCGTAATTGAAAAAGAAGAAGATTTTTACCCAATTATTAAAAATTCTTTAGAAATGGACGTTTGAAAAGATATTTCATTATACACCTATTGATATATTTGTATTAATTTTAATGTTATTATTAATAAAATATTTTTAATAATAGAATTATTTAATAATAAAAAAGAAGGGGGAAATAAAATGAAAATAGTGGATTACAAAGAAGTTAAAGCTGAAGCCGTAGATTTTGAAGAGGTAAAAGATGTTAAAGTTAGGTGGCTTATTTCTGATAAAGATAATGCCCCAAATTTTGCTATGAGATTGTTTGAAGTTGGGCCGGGAGGTTATAGCCCTTTACATACTCATAGTTGGGAACATGAAGTATTTATTTTGGAAGGCGAAGGGGTAGCTACCGATGGTGAAAAGGAGATTCCAATTAAGAGTGGTACAGTAGTTTATGTAGCACCCGAAGAGAAACATCAGTTTAGAAATATAGGGTTAGATACATTAAAATTTTTATGTTTGATACCTATAAGGAAATAATATTAGCACGTAGCGTACAATGTTTAGAATATAAAAATGTAAAGCCAAAAAAGTAGGGGCTTATTGAATGTGCCCCAGGAAAATGAGAATTTTTGTCATTGCGAGCTCCGATTTATTGGAGCGTGGCAATCTCGGTATTGAAATTGCTTTGTCACTAACGCAATGATATTTTAAATTATTGTGGGTTAGATGAATCGAACCCTTACAAATTACTTATTACATGTTACTAATTACTGTATTCTACAGCTTGCTTGTCTACAGAGTTTATCCTGAAACAGTAAATTCAATAGTTACCTCAGTGGTCTTTCCAGAAAAAATATCCTTTAAAACTAGCAGAAATTTATAATCACCCACAGGGAAGGGAGAAGTTTGAGTAAGTGTATTGGTAATAAACAGATCGGAATTTTTAGAATGTGATGTTATGTGATAATCAAGAAAATCTTCTTGTTTGAATAATATATTATTATTTTTATCTAAGATGTAGAGGTCTTCCTTAAGGTATATTTCATAGAGGTCTTTTTTAATTTCCTTTATAGTAAAGTTTTTTGCCTCTCCATAGATAAAGAAGGTTTCTCCTTGAGCAAAAACTGCGTTTTTTCTGGGATTATACATACCAAATCCCCAAGCTTCTTCATCAGTAAATGTCACATTGACAAATTCTAAATCAGCTTTACTTCCAACTATTGACAGGGCTTCTTCTAATTGTCTTACTGCTTCATTATATTCTTCTTCCTCGATTAATTTTAAGGCCCGGTTAATATAATCTTTTTCTTCACTGGCAAAAGAAAACATAGTAAAACTGGTGATGATAAAAATTAAAACTAATCCTAAAAGTATAATTTTTTTACTTAAATTCATTTATACCACTCCTTTTTTAAATTTGGTAAAATTATTTTACGCTTTTTTATTATATAATAAACTGTAAGATAATTCAAAAAAATGAATGAGCTTATTTTATTTTCGGTAAAAGATTTGAAGTGAAATATTTTTTAAATTATAATTGGTTTAAATAAAAATAAAAAAGATTAAGATGGTTTAGGATTATTAAAACAAGCTGGTGAAATACTATTTAAAAGTATATGGAGGGAAAATAATGGAATGTAATATTGAAAAAAACAAGAGAAATTGTACCTGTACTTATGAACCTTGCAGCCGAAAAGGAAAGTGTTGCGAATGTATTGTTTATCACAAGAGGATGGGTGAGCTTCCTGGTTGTCTGTTCCCACTCGAAGTGGAGAGAACTTACGACCGCTCGATTGAAAAATTTGTTGAAACTTATAAATAAGATCAGTATATATTATCGAGTATCGAGTATATAGTAAAGAAGAATAGCGTATAGCGTATAGTAGGGGCGTATTGCAATACGCCCCTACAGTAACCGAAAACTGAGGACTTATATTTGAAATTAACGATTAGAATTAACTGGTGTTAACTGGCAAACCGGCTAATCAGGTAACTAACTAAATACTAACGACTAGTTTACGGTATTCTGATTCTGTTCAAGGGCCAAAAGACTACCCACGCCTTACCCACTACATTCTTACGGGGGACAAATCCCCAATATCTACTATCACTACTATTGGGACGATTATCTCCCAAGACAAAATAGGAGTCTGGGGGGACGATGAATGCTGGTAAATTTTCAAAAGATTTATATTTTACATAAGGTTCTTCTAATTTTTCTTCATTAAGATAAACTTCTCCATTAATGATTTCAATTTTATCTCCTGGAATTCCGATTATTCTTTTTATATAATTCCGTTTTATTCCTATAGGAGGTCTAAAAATTATTATTTCCCCTCTTTCAGGCGATTCGAAACGATAACTGATTTTGTTAGCAACAAGTCTTTCGCTATCATGCAGGGTAGGCTCCATCGAAGCACCTCTTACTACCGTTACCTGCCCAATAAAGGTAATAATTATGAAAGCAATTATCCCCGCACTGATTACTGTTTCAAACAGTTCTCTAATCATTGACTTTTTCCTTTTTTTTGTATCCTTCTTTAAATCTTTTTCCTTTTTTTTCATTTTTACCCTCTTTCCAACAATAAATATTTTGGTTAGATTAACAAAAAATATTATAACACATTTTTTATGATTTTATAAAAATTTTATTATATTTTTGCAATCCTTCTCTTGCTATGTATCTTATTACTAACCAAAGAAAGTATTATTAATATATAATATTTTTTCTTCTAACTACCCCACTAAAGTTTACACTAACTTATATTTTCTTCCCTATAGTACCTATAGATATATAGCAATGATCTTCAATTTACCAGCCATCTCTTTCCATTATAATCTATTATTACGAGCTCTGATTTTGTTGTAGGGGTCGGATTTATCCGACCCGAGTATTTTGCAATTTCTTTTCACGAGATACGAGATACGAATTTTATGTTTGCGAAGTAGCATCATTAAAGTTATAATTAAAAAGAATTTAAGCAAAAGGAGAAGATAAAGATCAAGACCATTATATTTGATTTAGATGATACCTTGATTAGGACTTCCAAATTATATAACCAGGCGAGAGAAGAGTTTTCCTTTCTAATGGAAAACTTCGGCTTTAAAAAGGAAGAAGTATTAGTAAAACTTGATGAAATTGACATCAAGAATGTACATCAGTATGGTTTTGTGAAAGAAAGATATCCCTGCTTAACCTGGAAATTTGAGGAAGAAAAGCCTATATCTGAAAATTTTTTGCAATTAAGTTCTTTAAAAGAATTACTAAATTATCTTTAAGGGAGGGTATTAATTGTCTGAAGAATTGAAATATCCTTCTTATTTAAATTTAAATGAAAAAGAACTGGATAAAAGAATCGAAAAGGCCTATAAATTACTTTCACCTTGCCAAGTTTGTCCTCGAAATTGTAAAGTAAATCGTCTAAAAGGAGAACAAGGGTTTTGTCGCTCAGGTGAAGAAGTAATAGTCTCTAGCTATAATGCCCACTTTGGGGAAGAGCCACCCCTGGTAGGTAATTTTGGTTCAGGTACTATATTTTTTACCAACTGTAATTTAAAGTGCGTGTATTGTCAGAATTACCCCATAAGCCAATTAGGAAATGGCAACAAAGTTAGTTTGGAAGATTTAGCTAAAATAATGCTTGCTTTACAGAAAAGAAAATGCCATAATATAAACTTAGTTACTCCAACTCATTTTGTACCACAGATATTAAAGAGCATTAAGTCAGCCATAAAAATGAGTTTACACATTCCAATCGTTTATAACACTAGTGGTTATGAAGCAGTGAAAACTTTAAAACTGCTTTCTGGTATTGTAGATATATATCTACCTGATGCTCGGTATGCCGATAACGAGATAGCTAAAAAATATTCATCTGCCCCCCATTATTTTGAGAAAATGAAAGAAGCACTAAAGGAGATGCATCGTCAGGTAGGGGACCTTGTAGTAAATAAGGATGGAGTAGCTCGCTCAGGATTAATTATTCGACATTTAGTCTTACCAGAAGGGTTAAGTGGAACGAGAAAGATTATGCATTTTATAGCCCGGGAAATTTCACCACATACTTATATTAGTCTAATGGCTCAATATTTTCCAGCTTATCAGGCTAGCCAATTTCCTCCCTTATCCAGAAGAATAAATAGGGGAGAATACAGGGAAACTTTACAGGCTTTTAAAGAAGAAGGATTAGAAAACGGGTGGTTTCAGGGGGATATTTAAAGAAAATAATTATGTATTTATGAAGAAAAGAGAAGAAGTCCATATGAAAGGTATTAAAGCAGAAATATATCTATTAGGAATAGTAATTATTTGGGGGTCTACTTTTGCCATAATAAAAGATGTTCTTGACCAAATTATGCCTTTTACTTTTTTAGCTTATCGTTTTTTATTGGCAGTTCTTATTTTAAGTGTGATATTCTGGAAAAGAATAAAAAGCATAGATAAAATAATTCTTAAAAAAGGATTCTTAATTGGAATTTTCCTCTTCCTGGGTTATGCCTTTCAGACTGTGGGTTTAAAATATACTACTGCTACTAAAGCAGGATTTATTACCGGTTTATCTGTCGTGTTAGTTCCTATAATCTCCTATCTTTTTTTCAAAGAAAAAATTAACCGAAATTCAATTATTGGGGTAGTTTTTGCTGTGGTCGGATTATGGTTTCTCAATTATAATAGTAGCTATAATTTTAATTTGGGTGATTTTTTGGTTTTATTATGTGCAGTATCTTTTGCCATGCATATTATATCAGTAGGTTTATATACTAAAAAGATGGATTATGTCTTACTGGTTATTGTTCAATTAGCTACAGTCTTTGTATTATCCTTATTGATTGCTCTGTTTTTTGAAAGACCAGATATTCATTTATCTTACTCTTTCAATGTATGGTGGTCGATTATATTGACTGGAGTATTTGCTACAGCTCTGGCATTTTATATGCAGAATAGATTTCAAAGATATTCCACTGCTACTAAAACTGCTATCATATTTTCTGGAGAACCACTATTTAGTGCGATATTTGCCTACCTTCTCTTAGGAGAGAAGGTAGGCCTTATTGCCTGGATAGGAGGATTTTTCATTATTTTTGGTATGATTGTATCCCAAAAAGAGGATAGGAGATAGTCAGGACCTATAAGTACCTTTAATATTTTATTTTTTAATTTCCTCAATCAGTTTATCTACATCTTCAAGTTTTTCAGGAATTATATCAGGCATTCCCTCTTTTTTCACATATACCTTTTCCCAGAAAGGCTGACATAGTGCAGTATATTCTTTAGAGTATTTGTCTAAATGTTTTGCACATTCAGTTATCACTGTTTGAGCATTACCATGGGTGGGATAAGGATTACATTCTTTCACGATTTCCCTTAGTACTTTGGGGTTATCGATGATCATACAGGGTAACATTAAATTATCAGAATACGGCTGTCTCGCTCTTATGGCCTTAAATAAAGGCGATGCCAGAGCCTCTCTTAAGGTGGCATTTCTTACATTATGAGTAGCACAATGGGTAAAGACGCAGGGCTCATAATCTCCTCTTACATTTACGTGTAAATATTGGCGACCTCCAGCAATACAACCATTTACGTGCATTCCGTCATTCCAGAAGTCTCCAATAAAGACAGGGTATTTACTTCTAAGATAATTAACCCTTCTCCATCCATAGAGTCTCTGTTTCGGAGTTTGCATCAGGCTTACATCAGGATTTCTGCCAATAGGAACATAGGTGAAATACCAACCAAAACTACAGCCTTTTTCTTCAACTAATAATTTCATAAATTCTTCACTATAGACGATTTCTGTGTTATATTTAGTGGGAGTGATAGAAAAACCATAAATTATTCTTGCTTCTCTACAGTTATCCATAGCCTGCATTACCTTTTTCCAGACCCCTTTACCTCGGCGGGCATCAGTTTCTTCTTCGAACCCTTCCACACTTATCGCTGGAGCGACATTACCCAATTCTTGTAGTTTAAAAGCCATATCTTTATCTATAAAAGTTCCATTGGTGTAGACCATAAAGGCGGCATCATTATGTTTTTTATAGATGTCTAACATATCATCTCTAACAAAGGGTTCACCCCCAGAAATAACGTAAAAATAGGTACCCATTTCTTTGGCTTCAGTTATAACTCTATCTACATACTCAAGGGGGAGGTCATCTTTTTTGGAATAATCCCCGGCATAACAACCAATACATCTGAGATTACATCTCATGGTGGGGCTAATAACTATCACCGCAGGGCAAGGAATGCCTTCTTTTTTTTCAAAATTTTCTCTATTTTTGGGCCCCAGTAAAACATAATTAATCATAAAATTTAGCACCATTTTATCCCGTACATTGGGATGAAGTTCTTTTAATACTTTTTGGGCAATTAAATAAGCGGGAGCTTTATCTTCAAACATTTTTCTAACTTTACTTATTTCGGGTTTAAATTTGGGGGCGATTCTTTCTGCTGCATAGGTCATTCGGATAAGATTCTCATCAGAGGTGTTACTAAGGGCTTTCATAATCAAATTTACGGTCTGTTTGGTAGTGTAATTTTTGAGTTTTTCCATGTAATCCATGATATTCTCCTCCCATAATTAAAGAATTCTAAAATTTTATAAAATATTTATTTTTGTTTTTTTTATGTATTTCATCTAAGGTATCTTTTAAGAATTCCAATAATGATTTTTGCTCTTTTTCATCCATTTGAGAAACATATTGATTATAGGTTTGAATGTAATCTACATATTCATCCAGATTGTTATTTGAACCAGTTATATAGTCTGGAATTTTATTGATATATTTGGTTAGAACACCCAAACACATTCCCACAAAGACAACTAAAGCTAATTCAATATAAGTATCGGTTGTATTGGCGGGAATAACCTGGCTTAATAATTTTATTTCAGCTATACCTTCAGTTATTTTTTTAATGAGAAGGATTAAGATAAGCAATAGACAAGCACAGAAAATTAAAGGAGATTTGGTTTGCAAGGCTTCTTTAAGCAGGTCTTTCAGGGTAAATTTTTCTTTGAGTTCATCAAATTTTTGGATAATTTCTTTTTTTAATTTATTTAGCTCAGCTACTTTGGTAGGGAGTGTTCTTGGGGGAAGATTAGAGATGGCATATCCTTTTTTAGTAGGAAAGAAAGTAATAGTAGAACGGCCCAATTTTCCCCAATTATAGTTATCTGATTCCGGAATCAGGTATTCTACTTCTACGAGTCCGTTTTTGTGGAGTAATTGTAGAATATCGTAAGCAGTCCATTTACTTACTCCCATTTTTCGAGCTACTTCAGAATAATGAATGGGAGAGCCTTTCTCTTGGTATAAATCTATCAAAGTTTCTAAAAATTCTCTTTGTCTTTTAGTTATATTCATAAAAATCTCCCAAAAGACCCAAAAAGTAATTTAAAAAAAATTTAATTTTGCAAATTAATTATATCACTTTAAAATGATTTTGCAAGTTTTTTTATGATATTTTTTTTATACCCGGTCAGTGCAAAATTTAGTGGGGCAAAAAAGATTTTGGTATTATGATAAAAAGTATTATAATTGTATAGAATAATCCTTTTTTCTTAAAAGAGAGAATAGAAAATAAGATATGAAAATTAGTAATAAATAAAAAAGGAGAAAAGTTAAGATGAAAAAGGATAAAGAAAATTTGGAAAGTTCCGAAGCCAAGGATGAATTAAAAGAATTAGATAATCTGGAAGATTCGTTGGAAACAGAAGATTTGGAAAAATTAGATAAAGAATCAAAAGAGTACTATAGATAAAGATGATGTTTCACCTTTTGAAGTAGAGGTCGGATTCATCCGACCCAAAACGGGTTCGATGAATCGAACCTCTACAGGGCAGATAAAGTGGTGGTATTTTAATAATTTTTAAAGGAGGAAATAAGATGATTTTAGAAGCAATTAAAAAAAGACAGAGTGTTAGGAGTTATCAAGATAAAGAAATTCCCAAAGAAATGTTATAAGAAATATTAGAGGCTGGCAGATTAGCTCCTTCAGCAAAAAATACTCAATCCTGGAAATTTATTGTAGTAAAGGATAAGGAATTAAGAAAAAAATTGGTTCCAGCTTGCAAGAACCAGAAATTTATAGGAGAAGCCCCAGTAGTGATAGCCGGTTGTGGAACCAATATTGAATATATAATGAGTAATGGTGAACACACTTATCCTATCGATTTAGCTATTGTCCTTGACCATATGAGCCTCCAGGCTGCTTCTTTAGGATTAGGAACTTGCTGGATCGGCGCTTTCTATCAGGATCAAGTGAAAGAAATATTAGGTATTCCAAAAGAAGTGAGAGTAGTGGCCTTAATGACAGTAGGATATCCTAAAAAATTAGGACCCAAGACCGAGAGAAAACCTTTGTCAGAGATTGTCTGTTACGATAGATATGTTTAATAAATTTTGTTAGGGAACGGACAATTATCCTATGATAAAATTTGCTTATAATTTATATAAGCATAGCGTTGTTATGCTGAATTTTTTAGTCAATTGTTCTTAGTTTTTTGTGTAGGGGGCGGATTTATCCGCCCTAAAGCATTAACTAATATTTTTAAATTCTTAATCAGATAAAAGATTTAATCCTATTTCTTTATCAAATTTTCTTTCTAATATACCCTTAATTTCTTCAATTATGATTTCTCCGGTTCCACTAATAATTGAAGAAGTAAGATGCCCTCCATAAGCATTATATTTAGAATCTGCTAAACTAATATGGAGATGAAGATATAGTTCTCCGTTCATGGTGGAGATATTTCCAGATAAATTAGTAATTTCGTATTCTCCTATCAATTCCTGGGATTGAAATTGTTTATTCTTTGTATTAAAAAGTCCGATAATTACTCTATCAGTAGCTCCAATCCCACTAATTATACCCAGTTTTATCTTTTTATCTTCACAGAATTTCCTTAAGGTCTGAACAATCTCTTCTCCTCTATCAATTCTTACTATCCATTTGTTCCCTAATTTTTTGTATTTCATATTTTTCCTCCTATTTTGATAAATTCACCAATTTGCTAATTTATCGGTAAATTGGTTAACTGGTTTACCGGTTTCTGTAAGTGTCGAATTTATACTCCACGTATTTAATGGGCTCGATGAATCGAATCCCCAAAACTCATTACTTATCACTCATTACAGTATCTGATAAGGTGACTCCATTTTTTTGCTTTTAATCAAAATATTTTGGGGAGTTCCAAATTCTATTAATTGAGTATAAAGAGATTCAATAAAGAATTTTTCTGTATCAAAATGTTCTATGTCCAGAATATTTAATCCTAATTCTTTCGCTCGAAGGGCACTATGATAAGTAATATCTCCAGTAATGTATAAGTCAACATCAAGATTACTAACTTGTTCTAAAAGAGAACCTCCTCCTCCGGCGCAAAGAGCAACTTTCTTTATTTTCCGGTTGTGAGATTTAATAAGTCTTACATATCTTGCCTGGAGTTTTTCTCTTACCCAGCAAGAGAATTCAGTTAATTCTAATTGGTTATTTATTTCACCCCACAGACCAATTCCGGAAGATGGTCTGGTCAAAAGTTCATATACATCATAGGCGGGCTCTTCATAGGGGTGAGCATTTTTCATAGCTTGTATAACTGACTCTAAATCTCTTTCAGCTACTACAGTTTCAATTTTTATCTCCTGAACTTCTTCTCTTTTTCCTATTTCCCCGATGAAAGGATGAGTTCCTTGTAGGGGTTTAAAAGTACCTTTTCCGGCAATATGGAAAGATGTTTCAGTGTATTTGCCAATTTTTCCTGCTCCTGCTTCAAAGATTGCCTGGCTTACTCTATCTGCATATTGCATAGGTACATATACGGCAAATTTGAAAATTTTTTCTGGGCTTCTTTTTAGGGGAGCAATTTTCTTTATTCCTAATAAATTCCCTACATAGTCATTTAATCCCTTTTCCGCCAGGTCATAATTAGTGTGCATAGCGAGAAGATATGTTTTATTAATTATAGCTCTAAAAAGCAACGGATTTTTCTGTTTGGTAATCTGCTTTAAGGGAGATAAAATGAGGGGGTGATGGACAATTATTAAATTAGCCTTATTTTCTATAGCTTCATCTAAGACCTCGTGAGTCACATCTAAAGATATTAAAGCTGTTGTGATTGGGACATCGAGGTTGGCAAATTGGATACCACTATTATCAAAGCTTTCCTGTAAGGAAAAAGGGGCAATATTGTCTAAGGTATTTAAAATTTCTTTTATTTTCATTTAAAATCTTACACCTCATCAACCCCTGCAAAGGAAAATGGGGGAGAAGAGATATTGCTCCTTTCTATGTTTAAGATTTAATTTTAAGTAGCTGGTTACCCAATTAATTAAGTTAAATGTTTAATTACATAATTTTTCATCTATCTTTTATTTCTTGTATATTATAATATGGTTATTACCCAAAAAGTAAATAAATAGTAATGTAGGGGCACGATGCATCGTGCCCACGGTAAATATTTTTTGGATTTTTAGGTTATAATCATAATATATAATAACACTTTTTACATATTTTTTCTTGTTTTTTTTCAAAGAAAACTACCCGCAAAGTGGAGACACAGACTTTTTAGGTAAAAAGTTGACAAAAATTTGAAAATGAGTAAACTATACAGTAGAAAACATATATAAAAATGGCTGGCCATTTTACTAAAAAGAGATGCTAAAAACAATCAATTAAGTCCTCTGAAAACAGATTGTTTATGAGGGATCTCTTGTGTTTTAATAATGTTATCGTTAAAGAGGTTAGAATCAATATTTTGTTTCTACCTCCTAAAGAAACGTTATTGGACTTAAGAGAAATAATAACGAAAAGGAGGTAGAAAGCATGCAAGGTAGTAAATTATATGTTGGAAATCTTAAGTATTCTGTAACCAATGATGAATTGAAAGAATTATTTTCCAGTTACGGTGAAGTTAAGAGTGTCAACATCATTGAAGGCAAAGGTTTTGGGTTTGTAGAAATGTCTTCTCCAGAAGAAGCCGAAAAAGTTAAAGATGCTTTAAATAATACCGATTTCGTAGGTCGTCCTTTAAAGATTGATGAAGCCCGTCCGCCAAGACCAAGAAATGAATATAAAAGATACTAAAAAATAATTGTCAAAAATTAGTTAAATTTAGATTTAGCAAAATTCTATTATATTGAAAAATAGGCTAGCCATTTTTTGAGATATATAAAATATATGTAAATGTAAATAAAACAAAATAGAATATAGAGATATAGGGGAGCTTATTAAAGCTGAGAGTGTTTTTAATAAACAGACCCTTAGAACCTGATCTGGGTAATGCCAGCGTAGGGAATTATAGCAGAGGTTTTATTTTAAACCATAGATTTTGATTAAAAAGATCAGGTCTATGGTTTTTTTTATTTGGTAGGTCAATCTATTTATTTTTTTCGAAGTTAATAAAAGAAAAATTTTAAAATTAAAAGGGTTAAGGAGACATTAGATGGAGGAAAAATCTGTCTTAAGAAAAATTGTTTTAACTGGATTATTTGCGGCTATGGCGGTTATTTTGTCTGGAATCCATTTTCCAGTTGGTCCCACTAAGTGTTTCCCCTTTCAACATGCAATAAATGCTGTCAGTGGGGTATTGCTGGGGTCCTGGTATGCTTCTATTGCCGCAACTGTTGCTGGAGTAATTAGAAATATGTTGGGGACTGGAACTATCTTCGCTTTTCCTGGTGGCATACCTGGGGCATTGGTAGTGGGGATAGTCCACCGTTTTTGGTCTAAAGATTATGCTGCTTTTGTTGAACCCTTAGGCACTGGTCCAATAGGAGCATCAATAAGTGCTTATGTTGTTGCCCCCTGGATTGGGAAGAGTATGCCTTTTCTTACTTTCCAAATAGCATTCTTAGTCAGTTCTATACCTGGTTGTATATTAGGATTTTTGGTTTTGCGAATTTTACGTAAAACGGAAGTTTTTAAATTTGCTGAGATAAAATAATAAAAATAAGGAGAAATATGGTGATGAACGGAATAAAACCTATTAAAGAAGAAGAGAGAAATCTTGCCGGAATAGATTTTCTACTTTTATGGAGTGGAGCAGCCATTTCTCTGGCTGAGATTTTAGCAGGAGGAATTCTTGTTCCCCTTGGTTTGATGGTTGGAATTTTAGCAATTTTGTTGGGGCATATAATTGGGAATACCCCCTTTGCATTAGGGGGAATAATAGGCAGTGAACAGGGCATCCCCTCTATGGTCTCTGTTCGCCCATCTTTTGGCAATAGAGGTTCTTATTTGCCTGCTTTTTTAAACGTGGTTCAACTTATAGGTTGGACCGCAGTAATGCTTATTATTTGTGCGAAATCTGCGGAAGTAATAAGTCAAAAACTTTTTGGGTATTCTAATTTTCAATTATGGGTAATTATGGCAGGTGCGATTACTACTCTGTGGGCTTTCTTTGGCCATAAAACCTGGAAATGGCTGCACAGAATATCAGTATCTGCCTTGCTTTTATTATGTGTGGTAATGACTTATGTGGTTTTTAAGGAATACGGTTTTGCAGAATTAGCTCGAATCCCTTCAACCTCTGATTTATCTTTTGCTATTGGATTAGATATTGTAATTGCTATGCCCATTTCCTGGCTACCTTTAGTGGCTGATTATTCCAGATTTGCTAAAAGCACTCCTTCCAGCTTCTGGGGTACCTGGTTGGGATATTTTGTAGTGAGTTCCTGGATGTATTTTATAGGTCTTTCTGCTGCCCTGGCAACTGGTAGCGCTGATCCTATTCCTATGCTTTTAAATTTAGGTTTGGGGTTTGCAGCCCTGATAATAGTTCTATTTTCTACTTTTACTACTACTTTTTTGGATATTTATTCTACTGCTGTTTCTGCCCTGAATGTTTTTCCCCAGTTAGGAGAGAAAAGAGGAGTTGTTATAGGGGGTATCTTAGGTACTTTAGTAGCCCTGGTATTCCCCATAGAACAGTATGAAAACTTTTTACTCTTTATTGGAGCGATGTTCTGCCCTCTATTTGGAATTGTTTTGGCTGATTATTTTATCCTTCGGAAGAGAAGATATTTTGTGGAAGATATCTACAAAAAGGGGAGATATTGGTATTCACAAGGGGTGAATGTAATTGCGGTTATCTGCTGGATAATTGGGGTGGTATTATATCAACAATGTATAAAATATGGTTTATGGATAGGCTCATCGATACCGAGTATGGTGGTAGCCGGTGTCTTATATTTGATAATTATGAAAAAAAGCAAAAAGGAGATTATTAATGAGTAAAAAAATAGATTTTAGCAGGATAAATTTAGGGAAAAAAATATTTGAAACAATGGAGAGGATACGTCAAGAAAGACCCTTAATTCACAATATAACCAATATGGTAGCTATGAATGATTCGGCTAATATTATCTTAGCTATTGGTGGCCTTCCTATAATGGCTCATGCCCAGGCAGAAGTAAGGGAAATGGTAAGGGCAGCAGGGGCATTAGTATTAAATATTGGAACCCTAACCTCAGAACAGATTGATTCAATGGTTGCTGCGGGGGAAGAAGCAAATGGTTTAAAAAAACCAATAGTACTTGACCCGGTAGGGGCAGGGGCAACCTATATGCGTACCGAAAGTGCACTTCGTTTGCAGGAAAGGGTTAAAATTGATATAGTTAGAGGAAATTATGCGGAAGTTTCTGTTTTGGCAGGTCTTAAAGGTAATATAAAAGGTGTAGAGTCAGTTGGTAGTGAAAAGAATTCTGTTGAAGTAGCCCGAACCTTAGCTCGTAAGCATAATCAGGTAGTGATAATTACTGGGGAAAAAGATATAGTTACTGATGGTAAAATTGGGTTAGAAATAAGTAATGGTTCCCCAATGCTGAGAACCATTACTGCTACTGGCTGTATGGTAACCTCTTTGATTGCTACTTTTGCTGCAGTATGTGATGATTATGTTTTGGCTTCTGCAGGAGCCTTAGTCTGTTTTGGATTGGCTGGAGAGAGGGCGGCAGTAGGGGCAAAGGGTCCAGGAAGTTTTAAAATGAATTTATTTGATGAGGTATATAACTTGAATGAAGAGATAATCTGTAAAGATTTGAAGGTGAAGATTTATGAATTATGACCTTTATATAATTACTGACCAGAGAATTTCCCTCGGCAAATCTCATCTGGAAGTTGCAGAAGCTGCTATTGTGGGAGGGGCGACAATTATTCAATTTCGAGATAAAGAAATGAAGGATGAAGAAGCTATCGAGGTTTGTCGGAAGATTCACAAATTAACCAGGGGAAAAGGAATCCTTTTTATCGTAAATGACCGAGTTGAAGTGGCGAAAGCTGTAGATGCAGAGGGAGTTCATTTGGGGCAAGAAGATGTGCCCCTTAATTTTGCCAGAAAAGTTTTGGGTAAAGAAAAAATAATTGGTATTTCGGTAGAAACTGTTGAGGAAGCTCTGAAAGCAGTAGAGGAAGGTGCAGATTATTTAGGAGTGGGTCCTATATATCCCACTGCTACCAAGCCTGATGCCGGTAGTGCGTTAGGAATATCCAGATTAAAAGAGATTAAGGATTCAGTAAATATCCCTATTGTAGCTATAGGTGGAATTAATGAAAATAATTTAGAAGAGGTATTAAAAGCTGGAGCAGATGGTGTAGCAGTTATTTCTGCGGTGGTGAGTGCTCCTGATATTGCCCAGGCTTGCCGAAAATTAAAAAATAAAATAGAATTTATTAAGAAGAGATTAGGGAAATAAAAATGAAAATTTCTGAGATTGGTGAATTTGGATTAATAAATCGGATAAGTAGAGATACTATTATTAACCCGAAAAATATTTTACTGGGTATAGGTGATGATTGTGCTGCGTATTATGCTTCTCCTGATAAAATTACCCTTATAACCTGTGATATGTTAGTGGAAAATATTCATTTTACTCTTTCTACTTGCTCTCCTCGACAATTAGGCAGAAAATCTCTGGCAGTTAATATTAGTGATATTGCGGCAATGGGAGGAATACCTCGCCATACCTTACTTTCTTTGGGAGCTTCTTCTGATACCTCTGTTGAATTTATCGATCAGTTGGCTGAGGGAATAAAAGAGGAAGCCAAATTATTTGAAGTTAATGTAATCGGGGGAGATACAGTTCGTTCACCTTTAGGATTAGTAATCAATATAACTTTAATTGGAGAAGTGGAGCCCGATTTAGTAGTTAAAAGAAGTACGGCAAGGCCAGGTGATTTAATAATAGTTACTGGAGAATTAGGTGGTTCTGCTGCTGGATTGATTTTGTTGTTGGAGGGGGAAAAATATTCTGCAATTCCTTTAAATATTGCCAAAAAAGTAAAATTGGCTCATCTTTCTCCTGTTCCTCGGATAAAAGAGGGGAGAATTATAGCCAGAGAAAAAATAGCAACTTCTATGATTGATATTAGTGATGGACTGGCCAGTGATTTAACCCGAATATGTGAAGCAAGTGCAGTGGGAGCAAAGGTCTATGCTTCCGAAGTTCCTATTCTTCCAGCAGCAAAAGAAGTAGGAAAATTAATAAAAAGGGATCCACTTGCTTTTGCCCTTTACGGCGGAGAAGATTATGAATTATTATTTACTGTCTCTCCTAAAAAAGCGGAAAATATTGTTAAATTAATCAAAAAAGAATTAGACATTAAGTTATCAATAATTGGTGAGGTTAGAGAAAAACAAGAAGGTATCAAAATAGAAAACTTACAGGGAAAAGTGGTTGACCTTCAACCTAAAGGCTACAATCACTTTAGGGGGTGAATAAGATGAAGATTGCTTTAACTATTGCTGGGTCAGATTCAGGTGGAGGAGCAGGTATCCAGGCAGATTTAAAGACTTTTTCTGCTTTAGGAGTTTATGGGATGAGTGTTTTAACATCGATTACTGCTCAAAATACTTTGGGTGTTCAGGGAATCTATGACCTTCCTGCTGATTTTGTGGGGTTGCAGATTGATTCGGTAATGCAGGATATAGGGGCTGATGCGGTAAAGATAGGAATGTTATCAAATACTCAAATTATTAAGATAGTAAGTGAGAAGATCAAGGAATATAAAGTAAAAAGTCTGGTTATTGATCCAGTTATGGTAGCCAAAGGTGGGGATCGCCTGCTCAAAGAAGATGCAGTAGAGGCGTTAAAGCAAAAATTAATTCCTTTGGCTATGGTAGTTACTCCCAATTTGAGGGAAGCAGAAGTCCTATCAGGTTTAAGGATTAAAAATATTGAAGATATGAAAGAAGCGGCTCAAAAGATCTATCACTTGGGACCAGAGAATGTTTTGATAAAAGGAGGGCATCTTTTATCTAAAGAGGCAATAGACCTTCTATTTGATGGTAATAACTTTAAAGAATTTAAAGCCAAAAGAATTAATACTAAAAATACTCATGGCACAGGCTGCACCTTTTCTTCTGCAATTGCGGCTGGGCTGGCTCAAGGAAAAGGGATAGATAAAGCGGTAAATATTGCTAAAAGATATATTACCTTAGCTATTCAAAATTCCTTAGATATAGGTCATGGTTATGGCCCACTCAATCACTTAGTCGATTTTTGATTAAACTTGCAATCCTAGACTAATATCAATAGCTTTATCTACCTTTTTCATAATTAAATCATCCAGGAGCCCAAGTTTTTTTACCTTCGTTCTTTTGATATAGTTCTTATTTGACCACCTTGAATAATACTATCTAAATTTAAAACACTTTTATTTTTAGCCATCCCTTCATAATTTATTTATCTGATTTCTTATACTAAAATCTACATTAATAATGAAGTTTAAAAACAAAAATGTTTGTAAATGAAAAAAAATAAAGGTAAAATATTATCAAATATCGATATGTAGAAGGAGGAGTTAAAAATTGTTTTATAAAATTGCCAATACAGTAAGAGGATTAGCTATAGATATGATAGAAAATGCTAACTCTGGCCATCCGGGATTGCCTCTCGGTTGTGCTGAAATAGGGGCAATTCTCTTTGGAGATGTCTTGAAATATGACCCTTCTACCCCCGATTGGCCCGATAGAGATCGTTTTGTGCTCTCTGCTGGCCATGGTTCAAGCTGGCTCTATTCTCTATTACATCTTTCGGGATATGACCTTTCTCTGGAGGATTTAAAGAAATTCCGGCAACTTAATACCAGAACTCCTGGCCATCCTGAGTATGGAGAAACTCCCGGAGTGGAAGTCACTACTGGACCATTAGGGCAAGGATTTGCCAATGCCGTGGGAATGGCTCTGGCGGAAAAGATGTTAGCTGCCCGATACAATAAGGGTGATTGTAAAATTGTTGACCACTATACTTATACCCTTTTAGGTGATGGATGTATGATGGAAGGGATTGTTTCTGAGGCAGCATCTTTGGCCGGTCACCTTGGTTTGGGAAAATTAATTGCTATCTATGATGATAATGGGGTCTGTCTTGCCGGAGAGACCAGAGCTACTTTTACCGAATCAGTAGCCTACAGATTTAGGGCTTATAACTGGAAAGTAATCGACCATATTAATGGTCATAGTGTGGAAGAAATTAAGGCGGCAATTATTAAAGCTAAAGAAACCGAAGACAAACCCACCTTGATTATAGCTAAAACTCATATTGGCTATGGTGCTCCTACCAAACAGGATTCCAGTAGTTGTCATGGTGCCCCCTTAGGGGAGGAAGAAGTAAAAGGTTTAAAAAAAAATTTAGGACTACCCCTGGAAGAGAAATTTTATATCCCTACTGAAGTCAAGGATTTTTTTGCCAACAGAAAAAAACAACTGATTAAAAAAAGAGAAGAATGGGAAGATACATTGACCAGGTGGGGTAGAAAGTACCCTGAACTTAAAGAAGAGTGGAATAAGGCCTTAAATTTGGCCATTCCTCAGGATTTAGAACTGGAGAGTTTAGAGATAAAATCTCCCCTAGCTACCCGGGTAGCCTCATCGATAGTTTTGAATAAGATTGCTGACAAAATCCCCTACCTTATTGGGGGTTCAGCAGATTTAGCCCCTTCTACCAAGGCCTATCTGGATAAATATCAAGAGGTGCAAAAAGGCAGTTTTGAGGGTAGAAATATCCGCTTTGGAGTTAGAGAACATGCTATGGGGGCAATTACCAATGGTATTGCCGCCCACCAGGGGTTCAGACCCTATTGTTCTACCTTCTTTGTATTTTCTGATTATATGCGACCAGCCATCAGGATGGCAGCTTTAATGAAGCTTCCGGTAATCTATATCTTCACCCATGATTCTATCTTTGTAGGAGAAGATGGACCGACACATCAGCCAGTTGAGCAACTTGAGTCTTTAAGGACTATACCGAATCTAAAAGTAATAAGGCCCGCTGATGAAGAAGAGACAATACTTGCCTGGAAAGAAATTGTAAAGAAGACCGATGGTCCTGTTGCTCTGGTTTTATCCCGACAGAATCTACCTCACCTAGAAAAACATCGGGGGACAAAAGAATTCTCTCGAGGTGGTTACATAATATCCCACCAGGAAAAAGAAGTCCCCCAAGTAGTTTTACTAGCCAGTGGTAGTGAGGTATCAATTGCCACAAATATAAATCTCATCTTAAAAGTAAATGGTATTACTGGTCGAGTTGTGTCTATTCCCGATAGAGAAGAATTTTTAAGGCAGGAGAAGGAATATATAGATGAAGTGCTGGGACCTAAAGATGCCCTTCGGGTAGTGATTGAAGCTAATACTGGTCAGGGTTGGTACCAGCTTTTAGGAGATTCGTATTACACTGTATTTATGAAATCCTTTGGTAAGAGTGCGCCAGCTCAGCAATTGGCAGAATATTTTGACTTTACTCCTGAGAAGATTGCCCAAAATATCATTCAACAATGTAAGAGGAAGGTCCTTTGACCAGTTCTGTTCTTATGACTACAGGAATAATTTTTAATATTCAAAGATATTCAATTCATGATGGACCAGGAATTCGAACCACTGTCTTTTTGAAAGGATGTCCACTTAATTGTTGGTGGTGCCAGAATCCTGAAAGCCAGTTGAGTGGGCAGGAAATGGTATTCTGGGAAGATAGGTGCATTGGCTGTGGAGCGTGTGCTTTGAATTGCCCTTCTAAAGCTATTCAAATAAAAGTTGGGAAGCCTGTTACCAATAAAAATAGATGTGACCTATGCGGAGAATGTTCTCGACTTTGTCCCGCTCAAGCGCGGGAAATAATAGGAAGTAAAATAACTGTAGATGAGGTTATAAAAGAAATAGAAAAAGATTTAATATTTTATGAAGAATCTGGCGGGGGAGTAACTTTCTCGGGTGGAGAACCATTGAGCCAATCAGGATTTTTAGAGATTCTCCTTGAGGGTTGTAAAGAAAAGAAAATACATACTGCAGTTGATACTTCCGGATATATTCCCTGGAAAATTTTAGAAAGAATAAGCTCTAAAGTAGATTTATTTTTATATGACCTTAAAATAATGGATGATAAAAGACATAAAAGATATACTGGAGCATCCAATGAGCTTATTTTGGAAAATTTGAGGAGACTTTCGCTGATTCACAGTAATATCTTTGTTCGTTTTCCGGTTATACCGGGAATAAATGATAATGATCAAAACATCAAGGGAATGGGAGAATTTTTATCATCCCTGAAGATAACTCAAATCGATCTTCTCCCTTATCATTATATAGGTATAGATAAATATAGAAGATTGGAAAGAACATATAAGTTAGTAGACATCCGGCCTCCTTCAGAAGTGAGATTATCAGAGATATCCATGATTTTAAAGAAGTTTAATTTGAAGGTGAAATTAAGAGGTTAATTTGTATGAATAAGAGAATAGCAAAATTAAGAGAGGAAAGTTTAGATACAAAACCTTATATCTCTATTGAGCGAGCCAGTTTAGTGACTGAAGCCTATAAAAAATACGAGGGGACAGTTTCATTCCCTGTCCTTCGAGCATTAACCTTTCAACATCTAATGGAAAATAAAGAAATTTTTATTGATAAGGAGGAACTGATAGTAGGAGAAAGAGGCGGAAGGCCTCTGGCAACTCCAACTTTTCCCGAACTATGCTGTCACAGCCTGGAAGATCTTGAATTGATTAATAACCGAGAGAAAATATCTTTTGTGGTAAGTCCAGAAGTAAGGGCAATTCAAAAAAAGGAAATTATCCCTTATTGGATGGATAGGTCGATGCGTACTCGAATCTTCAAAGAGATGTCTCCAGAATGGAAAGACTGTTATAAAGCCGGTATCTTTACCGAATTTATGGAGCAGAGAGCCCCTGGACATACCGTAGCAGACGATAAGATCTATCATAAAGGCTTTTCTGATTTTATTCAGGATATAGAGGTAAGTTTGCAAAACCTTGATTATTTAAATGATCCTGAAGCTTATGATAAACAGGAAGAGTTAAAGGCAATGCTTATCTGTGCTAAAGCAATAATCAGGTTGGCTGAGCGTTATGCTAAAGAGGCTTTAGAGATGGCTGAAGCCGAGAAGAATCCTCAAAGAAAAAAAGAGTTACTAAAAATTGCCGAAGTTTGTTCATATGTTCCCGCTCACCCTCCTCGAGATTTTTGGGAGGCTCTCCAGATGTACTGGTTTGTTCATATTGGCGTTATTACCGAACTTAACACCTGGGATTCGTTTAATCCAGGAAGATTGGATCAACATTTATATCCCTTTTATAAAAAAGGGTTAGAGGAGGGGACACTAACCCAAGAGAGAGCAAAAGAACTTTTGGAGTGTTTCTGGATAAAGTTTAATAATCAACCAGCACCACCCAAAGTAGGAGTGACTTTAGCGGAGAGTGGGACATATACCGATTTTGCCAATATTAATAATGGAGGATTAAAGGTAGATGGTTCTGATGGAGTAAATGATTTAACCTATCTAATACTTGAGGTAATCGATGAAATGAGATTGTTACAACCCAGTACCAATATTCAATTGAGTAAAAAGAGTCCTGATAGGTTCTTAAGACGGGCTTGTGAAATCATTAGAAAAGGCTGGGGCCAACCCTCAGTATTTAATGCCGATGAGGTTATAAAGGAGATGTTAAGACAAGGTAAATCTATAGAAGATGCTCGCTGTGGTGGTACCAGTGGCTGTGTGGAAACAGGTGCATTTGGTAAGGAAGCTTATATTTTAACTGGTTATTTTAATTTAGTTAAAGTTTTAGAAATTACTTTAAATAATGGTGTTGACCCTCAGACCGGTAAGAAAATTGGGGCGGAAACTGGTGAACCAACTCGATTTAATTCTTTTGAAGAATTATTCCAGGCTTTTAAAAACCAGCTTCACCATTTTATCGAAATAAAGATTAGAGGAAATAATATAATTGAAAGATTATATGCTACCTATATGCCTGCACCGTTTCTTTCCATAATAATCAGCGATTGTATCGAAAAGGGGAAAGATTATAATGCTGGAGGTGCTCGTTATAATACTGATTATATTCAGGGGGTAGGGATCGGAACTATTACCGATAGTTTATCGGCAATTAAATACCACATCTTTGACCATAAAAACATAAATATGAAAAAATTAATAGAAGTTTTAAAAAATAATTTCAATGGACACGAGGAGATGCGTCAGCTGTTTTTGAGTAAGACTCCTAAATACGGAAATGATGATGATTATGCTGATAATATTATGAAGTTAGTATTCAATGCTTTTTACCAGGAAGTAGATGGGAGAAAAAATACTAAAGGCGGGGTTTATAGGATTAATATGCTTCCTACAACTTGCCATATATATTTTGGTTCGGTAGTAGGAGCTACTCCTGATGGAAGAAGAGCAGGAGAACCACTTTCGGAAGGAATCTCCCCGGTACAGGGGGCAGATCGTTTGGGACCTACAGCAGTGATTAAATCTGCAGCAAAGATGGATCATATAAAAACAGGAGGGACTCTCTTAAATCAGAAATTTACTCCCAAATTACTGGAAGATGAAGAAGGTATTATTGCTTTAATGCATCTGATCAGGACTTATTTTCGGCTGAATGGCCACCATATACAATTTAATGTAATAAGTGCCGATACTTTAAGGGCTGCCCAGAAGGAACCAGAAAAATACCGGAATCTTATTGTGCGAGTCGCGGGTTATAGTGACTATTTTAATAACTTAGGCAAAACCTTGCAGGATGAAATAATTAGCCGAACCGAACACAAGAACTATTGAGTATTATTAAAACTTGTATAGTATTTCCTGAACAACACACAAAAAAATTGTTAGTTAAATTTTAAAAGTGAACCATTTAAATTTTAAAAGTGAACACCCTAAGAATTAGAAATAAAATATTTTTAAATCTCTGGATATCACAAGTCATTATTTAAATTTCAAAAGTGCACTAAATTAAGTTCACTATTTTTAACTTTTTGTATACCTAAAAGTTCACTTTCATGCCAGAATCGGACTTCAGATAAACCAGACTCTTTATCTGGTATTATCCGAAGTTGGATTCTCTCGTGTAGTGGTGCACTAGGTACTCTTAATTCTAAACTATTTATGGAGATTTTACGGTAAGAATTTACCATCCTATCTACTCTTAAACAGAAGATATCTTTGATAGACTTAAAAGGTGGTCTTATCGTAAATTCTCTAAAGAGAGACCTTTTCTCTCTTATTGCTCTTTGAAATCTGACATAAGGAATTTCCCCAGTGGTAGAATGAATTATTCTGTAATTGTATTGTTGGATAAGGTGATTTAGGATTAATTGGGCTTTTTTAATATCCCTAATATTCTCTCGGTAACAGGTCCTTACCAATCGGTCCTGAATCCACCTATAGGGTCTTTCAATCTTACCCTTGGCCTGGGGAGATAGGGCATAGATTACCTTCACCCCACAGTCATCTAATACCTGTTTCCACTGCGGGTTAGCCTCATCAGTGAGTTTATAGTGATTTCGCCAGTAAGAGTCTCTACCTTGTACAAAGCGAAAGATAGAAAGACTATCTACATAATAGGCCAGAGGAAAACCATATTTTAATAAAACATATTCCAAGGCCAAGATATGTTCCCAAGCGGTATCTCTTTCTACTAAGACAGCATACAAGATAAGTCTACTGTAGTCATCTAAAGAGGTAATCAGATACCATTTATCAGAAGCATAAGGGGCAAACTGGTGATGAGAAGAATCGTGTTGGATAAGTTCTCCGGGGTAGTTGGTCAATATCTCCTTATCATGTGCTTTCCTTTCTGGCTTGGAGAAATAAAAGTTGTTCCTCTTGGCTCGGTCGATTACGGTAGGCAGAGATACCTTCTGTCCATATTTTTGTTCTAAAAGATCTTTGATATAACTGTAGTTATACCACTTAATCGGTATATCTTTATCCTTAATTAAATCTCTTTCGATTTCTAGTTCTTTTAGAATATTTTTCTCTATATCTGGACCTATCTTTCGAGTAGATATTCTACGAGAGTATGAAATAGAGAAGTTTTCGGGATCATCTTTAAATCGTTTTACTAAAGCAAAGAATCTTGTTTTCTTAATACCTAAAATTTCTTGGATGTATTTTCTTGCCATTTTCTTTTTTAGATAACGGGTAATTAGTTCTTTA
The DNA here is from genome assembly GCA_003513845.1 of Candidatus Atribacteria bacterium. Lineage (GTDB taxonomy): Bacteria > Atribacterota > Phoenicimicrobiia > Phoenicimicrobiales > Phoenicimicrobiaceae > Phoenicimicrobium > Phoenicimicrobium oleiphilum. The sequence continues at coordinate 38,699 of DOTB01000055.1, forward strand.
ATCTGATAATCGGTGAACTTTTTGTGTAGCTGTTTCATAATATAGGACCTCCTTATATTTTTATCCTATATTATTACATTTTTTAGGCTATTTTGAAGAGTTCACTTTTAAACTTTAAATTATTAAAAAACGGTTCACTTTTAATTTTTAATTGACAAACACACAAAAAAATTTGACAAGTCAACTTCGCCATTTAATT
>DOTB01000090.1 GCA_003513845.1 Candidatus Atribacteria bacterium
GGTGGGTAGCAGCCTTATTTATAATTCTGGAGAGAGCAGGCAAGGCTTTCCGCTCACCAGCTCGAGATACCATTCTCTCCTATGCTACCAAGGAAGTTGGTCGAGGGTTTGGCTTTGGCCTCCATGAGGCATTAGACCAAATTGGAGCTATTATTGGTCCACTGATTTTTTCTTTTATTCTATTCTTTGGTGGTGATTATCGTTCGGGATTTTCTATTCTCTGGATACCAGCTCTAATTGTGATAGGAATTCTAACCATAGCCAGAAAACAGCTACCTCATCCTGAAAAAATGGAAACCTCTCCAGAATCGGAAGAGAAGGGTAGTAAAATATTTTCTCGGATATTTATGCTCTATTCCCTTTTCACTTTTCTTGCAGTAGCAGGATTCGCAAACTTTCCGCTTGTTGCTTATCACCTCAAAACAAAGTCCATCATGAGTGATTTCCAAATCCCTACTTTTTTTGCTTTAGCTATGGGAGTTGATGCTTTAGTAGCTCTTATAATAGGAAGAGCCTATGACCGAGTGGGGTTAAAAACCCTGATGGTTATTCCTTTACTTTCCCTTTTTATTCCTTTTTTAGCCTTTTCCCATAATGCTACTGCCGTTATTATTGGAATAATTATATGGGGAATAGTTTTAGGGGTTCATGAAACTATAATGCGGGCTGCCGTAGCCGATTTAACTGCTATCAGCCACCGAGGCTTAGCATATGGAATTTTCAACACCATCTACGGATTATCCTGGCTATTGGGAGGAGCCTTACTGGGGATACTCTATGAAATCTCTATCTCTTATTTAATTGTTTTAGCGGTACTATTTGAGCTGGTTTCTATTCCAGTTTTTCTGATGTTAGAAAGAGAACAAGAAAAAGTGTAGGGAAAGATCGGGATAAAAAAATATTTAGAGTAATAAAATTTAGCTATTTTTAAATAGCAAATAATACTTAATATCCTATTGAGCTTTTTGCCAGTCTTGTTATATACTATAAAATAAATAAAGATAAAACTTACAAAGATAAGATATCAAAAGAATTATAAATTTATATTTTTTATTTAAATTTAGGGACTTTTAAGAGGAAGGTAAAAGTAATTCGAAAGGTATTCTATATTATTATGTCAGAGAATAAAGCTAAAATCGAGATTAAAAAAGAGATAGATAGGTTACGTGAAATTATCAACAAACATAATTATTATTATTATGTCTTGGACAAACCTATCATTTCTGATTATGAATACGATGAATTAATGAGACAATTGATTAAATTGGAAAAAGACTATCCAGAATTTATTACTCCTGATTCACCCACTCAGAGAGTGGGAGCTAAGCCTCTGGAAGAGTTTAAGACTGCCAGACACCTAACACCTATGTTGAGTCTGTCCAATGCCTTTTCCGAGAAGGAATTAATAGATTTTGATCAAAGAATCAAAAAAAATTTTCCCCAAGAGTATTATGATTATGTAGTGGAATTAAAAATTGATGGATTGGCAATTGCCCTACTTTATGAAAATGGTATTCTTATTCGAGGTGCTACTCGTGGAGATGGAATAGAAGGAGAGGATGTTACTCAAAATTTAAGAACTATTAAGAGCATACCTCTTAGGCTGCGAGAATACCAAGATTTTGATATCATCGAAGTTTATGGTGAAGTGTATATGACCAGGGATAATTTTAAAAAACTAAATGAAGAAAGGGCTAAAAAAGCAGAAAACTTGTTTGCTAATCCCAGGAATGCTGCAGCTGGCTCTGTTCGTCAATTAGACCCAGCTATTACTGCCAGTAGACAACTGGATACTTTTATTTACCAGGCTACCTTCCCGAAAGGTCATCATTTTAATACCCACCTGGAAGTGCTGGAGTTTTTAAAAGAGGCTGGTTTTAAGGTTAATACTAATATTAAATTATGTAGTAACATTAAGGAAGCAGTTGATTACTGTAAATACTGGCAAAGTAGAAAAGGTGAATTAAACTATGATATTGATGGTATGGTTATTAAAATTAATCAATTAGCATTAAGAGAAAAATTAGGTTCAACCACTAAAAGCCCCCGCTGGGCAATTGCTTACAAATTTCCTGCCGAACAAATGACTACGGTAATTCGCGATATTATTGTTGGCGTTGGTCGAACTGGGGCTTTGACACCAGTAGCAATTCTGGAACCAGTTACTATTTCTGGTTCGAAAGTACATAGGGCTACCCTACATAATGAAGATGAAATTAAGAGAAAAGATATTCGCATTGGAGATACCGTGCTGATTCAAAAAGCTGGGGAAGTAATACCAGAGGTAGTTCAGGTAGTTAAAGAAAAAAGAACTGGAAAAGAGAAGATTTTTCATATGCCTGAGAGATGTCCAGTCTGTGGCTCTCAAGTGGTGAAACTCAATAATGAGGTTGTTTCTCGTTGTAACAATGCCTCCTGTCCTGCCCAGCTTAAGGAAAGAATCAGACATTTTGTTTCCAGAGAGGCTATGGATATTGAAGGGTTAGGTCCAGCAGTAATTGACCAGTTGGTAGATAAAAAAATAATCAGTGATTTTGCTGATTTATATTATTTGAAACAGGAAGATTTAATGAAACTGGAAAGAATAGCTGAAAAATCTTCAGATAATATTATAAAAGCAATTCAAAACAGTAAAAATAGACCTCTA
>DOTB01000084.1 GCA_003513845.1 Candidatus Atribacteria bacterium
ACTGTTTTTCACACGGTCTGACGGTTCTCTGTTTCACTTTTAAGAACCTGGTTAATTAAACTTATGAAATAGGATAAAGTAAGATAAAATATGAAAACATTACTGGAAATAAAAAATTTAAAAACACACTTTTTTACCCATGAGGGGATAGTAAAAGCAGTAGATGGAGTTAGTTTAAAGATTAATCAAGGAGAAACCTTAGGAATTGTAGGAGAATCAGGGAGCGGGAAAAGTGTTACAGCTTTATCGATAATGAGATTAATTCCTCAGCCTCCCGGGAAAATTATTAACGGGGAAGTGTATTTTGAAGGTCAGGATCTCTTAAAGTTGGATGATAAAGAAATAAGAGAGATAAGAGGTAAAAAAATTTCTATGATTTTTCAAGAACCTATGACCTCCTTAGATCCTGTATTCACTATAGGACACGAGATAATAGAAACTATTCAGTTACATCAACGACTGAGTAAAACAGAAGCAAGAGAAAAAGCAATAGATATCTTAAAAATTGTGGGAATACCAGATGTAGAAAAGAGAATAGACAATTATCCTCATGAGTTATCGGGAGGGATGAGACAAAGAGTGATGATTGCAATGGCCCTATCTTGCAATCCTACCTTACTTATTGCTGATGAACCTACTACTGCTCTGGATGTTACTATTCAAGCCCAGATTTTAAGATTAATTAATGATTTAAAGAATAAATTTGGTGCCTCAGTGATGTTGATAACTCATGATCTGGGAGTGATCGCTGAAATGTGTGATTATGTAGCAGTGATGTATGCTGGGCATATTGTAGAGTATACAGATGTATATACACTTTTTAAACACTCTCTGCACCCCTATACTAAAGGATTAAGTAAATCGATACCTCGTTTGGATGTAGAAGTGGAACATCTTGATGTAATTCCAGGAATAGTGCCCAATCTTCTTGATCTACCATCAGGATGTCCATTTCATCCCCGATGTAATTTCTGTTTTGAAAAATGTGTAGAAGAAATACCCGAATTAATAGAGATAGAAAATTCTCACCTGGTGAAATGTCATTTGTTTAGCAGGAGAAAATAAATAGAATGGAAAAATTGGTAGAAGTTAAAAATCTAAAGAAGTGGTTCTTGATAGGTAAATCTCCCCTGGGGAAGAAGGAGGCTATAAGGGCTGTAGATGATGTGAGTTTTTATATAAAGAAGAAAGAAGTTCTTGGTCTTGTCGGCGAGTCAGGATGCGGAAAGACTACTTGCGGAAAGGTTATTTTAAGGATATTAGAACCTACTGATGGAAGTATTTTTTTTGATGGCCAAGAAATTTCCCATATAAGTCGAAAGGAGATGTTAAAATTCAGGAAAAGAATGATGATTATCTATCAAGATCCTTTTGGCTCCCTTGATCCCAGAATGACCATAGGAGCAACTATTGCTGAACCGATGGAAGTGCACAAGATTGGTTCTAAAAAAGAACAAGAAAAGAGGGTAATTGAGATTATGGAAAAGGTTGGTCTTTTTCCTGATCAGATAAACAGATATCCTCATGAATTTAGTGGCGGCCAGAGGCAAAGAATAGGAATTGCCCGAGCCTTAGCTACTAACCCAGAGTTTATAGTTGCTGATGAATGTGTATCTGCTCTGGATGTTTCTATCCAAGCTCAGATTATTAATTTATTGCAAGATTTACAGAAAGAATTTGGGCTTACTCTTTTATTTGTAGCTCATGATTTAAGTGTTATAAAACACATCTGCGATAGAGTTGCAGTAATGTATTTAGGTAAAATTGTAGAGACTGCGCCTAAAAAGGAATTATTTAATAATCCCAAGCATCCCTATACTCAGGCATTACTTTCTGCAATACCTATTCCTGATCCTAAACTCAGGAAGCGAGGAGAAATCTTAATGGGAGATGTTCCAAGTCCTATTAATCCTCCTTCTGGTTGTAGATTTCATACCAGGTGTCCTTATGTCAAGGCTATATGTAAAGAAGAAGAGCCTAAGCTTGAAACTTCAGAAAATACCCACCGTGTAGCTTGCCATCTATTTGTTTAAATATATATACGAGAATTGAAATCTTCAAGTTAATCATTACAATCAACTATTTTGGCTAAACTGGTAATTCTTATCATTGCTTCAATTAATACCCCAAAATTGATCAAAATATTAAGTTTCTATTATACTGTAACATAATTATTAACCAGTTGGTTGATTTTGACTTTTTGCAAAAAAATGATATAATAATAAAGGAAAAATAAAAAAACAAAAAGAGATTTATTTAAAAGTATGGAAATTTTTTAAATTTTTATATCTTTAAACTGGGACAAGATTAAGACAGAAATAAAGGGGATTTCAGGAGAAAAGAATTCCCTATTGGTTATATTGTGATTCTCTTTTTGTATAAAACAGGAGAGGAAGTGAGAAATGGATTATTAATTAATTAATCCAAAAAAATGTTTAAAATTGGCGACAAAGTTTCTCACCCAGCGTTTGGAGTTGGAGATATAAAAAAGATAGAAGAAAAAAATTTTTTAGGCAAAAAACAGAAATATTATATTTTAAAACTAATGGTAAATGAAATGACTTTGATGATTCCCGTAAACAGAGCAAAAGAAATTGGGTTAAGGCATATTATCAATCCCAAAACAGTTCCAGAGGTATTAAGTGTATTAGGGGATAAAGTAGATAATGAAATGGAAGAAAATTATAAGCACAGGATAAAATCTCAATCAGAAATGGTGGATAGTGGCGATATCCTAAAAGTAGCTCAAGTGGTAAAAAATTATATTCACTTAGATAATAGAGATAAATTATCTACTACCGAAAAAGGATTATATGAGAGAGCTCGTAAAATATTGGAAAGTGAAATTAGTGCAGCCTGTAATATTGAAAAGAGTAAAGTAAAATTTATGATCAAAGAAGCAATTAATAAGGGAAGAGTTGGTAAAGCAGAAAGAAAAAATCATTAGAATTAGAAAGTGAAAAATATTTTATGTTTAAAATTAATAATTGGTAAAATAGTCTATGTGAAAACATAGGCTATTTTTTATATTTTTTGAATTAAAATTTTTACAGTAGTATTATATCAATAGCTGTAAAAAGTAAAAAATTACAGAGAGGAGAGAAGTTTATCATGGCCAAGATTATTGATGGAAGAAAGATAGCTAAAGAACTTAATGAATCATTAAAAGTAGAAGTAGAAGAGTTTGTAAAGAAAAATAAACTTATTCCTAAATTAGCAGCGGTAATCGCAGGAGAAGATCCCGCATCATTGTTTTATGTTAAAATGATTAGCCGGGCTTGCGAAAAGGTTTCTATTGATTTTGAAAAATACAGTCTATCTGAAAATACTAACGAAAAAGAAATTCTTAAACTTATAGAAAATTTGAATAAAAATAAAAAAATAAGTGGAATTATAGTGCAAGTTCCCTTACCTAAACATATTAATCAGGAGAGGGTACAAGAGGCAGTCAGCCCTTCCAAGGATGTAGATTGTTTTAATCCTATTAACATGGGAAGATTGGCTTTAGGGAAACCAGAGTTTTTACCTTGCACTCCTTACGCAGTATACGAGCTGATAAAAAGAGAGAATATTAAGGTCGAAGGAAAACATACAGTTATTGTGGGAAGAAGTAGTATTGTAGGAAAACCAATGTCACTTATACTTCTCCAGAAAGAGCCGTATGCCAATGCTACCCTTACAGTCTGTCATTCCCGGACCAATGATTTGGCTTACTATACTTGCCAGGCAGATATTTTAATTGTAGCAGTAGGTATACCTAAAATAATTAAAAAAGATATGGTTAAAGAGGGAGCAGTGGTTATAGATGTAGGGACCAATGAAGTGGAGGGAAAATTAGTTGGGGATGTAGCTTATGAAGAAGTCTTGGATAAAGTATCTGTTATTACCCCCGTCCCTGGAGGTGTTGGACCAATAACTAATATTATGCTGATGAAAAATACCTTGAAAGCAGCAGAAAATTTAGTGAACATTGAATAATGAATATTGATTCGTATCGTGTAATATTTAAAGCAAATCAGAAATTTGGAGAAGTAGGGGCATAATACTTCGTGCCCAAATCAAGAAAGTAGATTTCCGTTTCCCTGGGACCGACAGGAGAGGATTATAGATAGGGATGACCACTGCAAAATAAGTTTTTAAAGCCAGGTAAATATAGTGGTTTGATTTAAGAGCCTAATAATCGTAGGACAGGCGTCTTGCCTGTCTATTGAAAGTAAGGAGGAAAAGATGAATATACGAACTTATAAAGCCACAACAAAATGGATAGAAGGAAGTAAGTCAGAAACTGAAATAAGGGAGTTTAAAGTTAAAATCGATGAACCTTTAGAATTAAGGGGAACCAATACTGCCCCCAACCCGGTAGAATTATTGTTAGCTTCCTTAGGTGGATGTATAGTGTTAACTTATCGAGGTTATGCGAAAAAATATGGAATAGAAATAGAGAATATAGAAGTTAATTTAGAAGGAGATATGATTCGCGGTGGTTGGGTAGATGAGAAAGACAAAGAGAGAAAAGGTTTCAGAGAAATTAGATATGAGGTAAGAATAAAAACAAAGGCTTCAGCAGAAAAAGTTAACCAACTTCATAAATTAGTGGAAGAAAAATGTCCAGTATCTGATATGCTGGTAAACCCAACAGAAGTAAAAGGAATAGTTAAAATTGGATAATTCATCAATTTAATATAATTACTGATTCGTTAAATACTGTACGCTATCCGCTAATGGCGAGCTATACGCTTTGTTGTTCTTTTCATCTTCTCAATATTTATCATTAAAGCGGTAATATCTGAAGGAGTTATTCCAGGTATTCTTTTAGCCTGGCCTAAAGAGATTGGCTGTATTTCTGAAAATCTTTCCTTACCTTCGTGGGATATGCCATGCAACTTGAAATAGTCGATACCTTTAGGTATTTTATAATTTTCTAATTTTTTAAATTTTTTTACCTGAATTTCTTGGCGTTTGATATACCCTGCGTATTTAATTTGAATTTCTACCTGCTCAGTCACTTCAGTGGGAAGTTTTGGTCTATTAGGGTCAATAGAAGAAGTTTGGCTATAAGTTATTTCAGGTCTGGTTAGCAGAGTAGCTAAATTTGTTGCTTCCGAAAGCGGAGTAGTATGCAATTTACTCAGCAAATGATTTACTTCTTCAGTTGGGCGAATGATTACTTCTCTTAATCTTTCTTTTTCTTTTTCAATTAATTCTTTTTTCTTCAAGAATTTTTGGTATCTTTGTTCCGAAATTAGACCTAATTTATAACCATAAGGAGTAAGTCTCAAATCAGCATTGTCCTGTCTTAATAAAAGTCGATACTCAGCTAATCCAGTCCTTAATCGGTATGGTTCGGTAACACTTTTAGTAACTAAATCATCTATCTCTACTGCGATATAAGCTTCTGAGCGATCCAAAATTAAAGGTTCTTTACCTGATATAAGTTGTACTGCATTTATGCCAGCTATCAAACCTTGTTCAGCAGCCTCTTCATAACCAGATGTTCCGTTAATCTGTCCAGCCAAAAATAATCCTTTAATTATTTTAGTTTCTAAAGAATATTTTAATTGATTGGGATAGATTATATCATATTCAATGGCATATCCATACCGAATAATCTTACACTTTTCTAAACCTTTAATAGTATGCAGGGCTTCTTGCTGGGCATCAGCAGGAAGACTAGTAAAAAACCCCTGTAAATATATTTCTTCGGTATTATATCCTTCTGGTTCTAAAAATATCTGGTGAGAATTTTTTTCAGGAAATCTTATTATTTTATCTTCTACCGAGGGACAATATCTAATGGCTGCACTTTGAATAGTGCCATTTAAAAGGGGTACGCGATTGATATTGTTTTGGATTACTTTATGGGTCTTTTGGTTAGTTCGGGTCATAAATACTGAAAAATTATTATATATTTTACCTTCATTCTCAAAGGAGAAGGCCAAAGGTAAATCCGCACTTTTTTGTTCCTCCATTTGGGAAAAATCTACTGTTCTTCTGTCTATACGAGGGGGGGTACTGGTATTTAATCTGCCAACTTTTAAACCCAAACTTTTAAGGCTTTCAGCTAGATCAATAGATGCAATCTCACCTGCTCTTCCAGCAGAATAAATAGTCTTTCCGATATAAATCAATCCATTCAAAAAAGTTCCGGGAGTTAAAATTACTGTAGGAGAAGAGAATTCTAAACCACTTTTAACCATTACTCCTTTTACTTGGAAATTATTTACTATTAATTTTGTTACCATCTCTTGTTTTAAGTCTAAGTTTTCCTGGATTTGAAGAGTGTGTATCATTTCCTGAGTATATAATTTTTTGTCTATCTGTGCTCTTAGTGCCCACATAGCTGGACCTTTACTAGTATTCAACATTCTTATATGGATAGTAGCTTTATCAGCATTTTTAGCCATTTCTCCGCCTAAGGCGTCGATTTCTCGAGCTACATGTCCTTTACCTGGTCCTCCTATTGAGGGGTTGCAGGGCATCAGAGCAATATTGTCTATATTGGAAGTAATAAGAAGTGTTTTTGCTCCCATTCTGGAAGCAGCCAGGGCAGCTTCACAGCCAGCATGGCCCCCTCCTACTACAATTACATCATATTGGTAGTGTTTCACTCTTTCAGTCTCTCCTTTAGTTTAGGTTAAAATTTTAATAATTACATTTTTTATTTTGATTGTGTATCTTAATTTGATATTTAGTTACTTAGTTAGCCATTTAATTGGTTGTTAAATTATTAGTGTTAAACCAATTAATCAGTTAATTAATTTATATTGCATTTTAAATTTTAAACTAACGACTATTTACTATTCACTAAATATTAATTTTTGCTTAGCATATTCTAATATATTTTGATATTTATCGCAAGTTATAGGGAAACAAAGGTGCCAGGCACCTTTGTTTCCCTGAGCCTAAGAACCGACTAAAATCTATATGATGTGCGTAATATACAAAGAGAAAAAATGATAATTTCTATCTAGTTTTACGCGATACACAATAAAAATTTTATTCTGAATCCTGGCTTCTGGCCCCTATTTTCTTTGCGAGATATGATTCACGCAATACGCGATACGAATTTATCGGTTTTTCTTGCCTGAAAAAAATTATTATGTTATACTTTTAAATGGAGAGATGACCGAGAGGCCGAAGGTGGTTGCCTGCTAAGCAATTGAGCGGGTATAAAACCCGCTCCGAGGGTTCGAATCCCTCTCTCTCCGCCATTTTTTATTTATAAGTTAAGAGGGTTGCTCTATTGCACGATTTAAGAGAATACAGCAGTATTTTTTATTACGCTACTGGTAGAACCAAAACAGATTATCCCTTCTTTATTTCAACTAATAAAGATGTAAAAAATTGCCTCAACCTTTTATAAGGGATGGCAATTTTTTTATTAATTATAATAAGACAGAGAATGTTTAAAATATTACCTAAAGGGAGGAGAAATTGTGAAATTAGATAGAGGTGATTTTGAAACAGAAAATTTAATTGTTTGGGAGAAAACTATAGGAGAATTATTTCCTGTAGCAATCCCAAACAAGTGTATCTGGAAGGATGTTGATGGTATAGTTTCTGTTCTTAATAAATTAGGTTCTATAGATAACCTAAATCATACTCTATTTCCTGTTGGTGGAGGTCATGATTTAGTAGGAGCCAAAAAGTCATCTGAAAGAGGTTGTATCGAATTTAATACCCCACATTCAATCAGGATTGTAAAGCCAAAATTATTAGAATTCAATTATTTTCCCAATAATATAGAATGGGCATATTTTCGTTTAGAAACTGCAGCTTTAAAGCCGATTACTCCTGATATTGAACCATTTTCTATAAAGGAAAAATTAACTGAAATTGAGCCAGGTCATTATGTAGAGAAGGAAGTATGGGAAAAAGGATACCTCGGTTATGATGAAAAAGGTAGTAGAATTTTACTTCCCAAGAGTGCAAGATTAGTTTCCAGATATTTCAAAGGTTCATTTGTTATCTTTGCTAAAAGTTCTCCTTACCATAAAAACCATGTTACTTATGATGCTAGACATGATAAGATGAATAGCAAAAAATTTAGACAATATATTGAAAAGTGTATAATAAAATTTAATGAAGAAAACTGAATTAGTATCTCTCGCATATTAGCATGGAGCGTACAGCGCATAGCGAATAGTGAAGAAGAAGAAAGATAAAAGTGAAGGTACTAATAGCTATTCACTTTACTGATTTAATTGGCAAATTACTTAATTGTATTTTGCTTACACTTGTAGCCCGTAACTATACGCTAAACGCCATAAACTCTACGCTAATCTTGTACTAATGACCAAATTAATCTATTAAAGTAGGAGGGTAAATGACTATGAGTATCCATATCGGAGCGAAAGAAGGGGAAATCGCTAGCACGGTTCTACTGCCTGGCGACCCCTTGAGGGCAAAATATATTGCAGAAAACTTTCTTACCAATAGTAGCTGTTATAATGAGATACGTGGTATGTATGGCTATACCGGAACTTATAAAGGAAAAAGAGTTTCAATCCAGGGTACAGGTATGGGAGTACCTTCTATATTGATATATTTAAATGAACTTATTACAAGTTATAAAGTAAAAAATTTAATCCGAATCGGAAGCTGTGGTTCTATGCAACCATATATAAAAATTAGAGATGTTATATTGGCAATGAGTGCCTCTACAGATTCACATATTAACAAAATACGATTTAATGGTATGGATTACGCCTCAACTGCAAATTTTAACCTCTTAAAAAAGGCTTATGATATTGCCTTAGAGAAAGACATCTCAATAAAAGTAGGAAGTGTTTTAACTACCGATACTTTTTATCATGATGACCCTAATTCCTGGAAGCACTGGGCGAATTACGGAGTATTAGCGGTAGAAATGGAAACAGCTGCCTTATATACTTTAGCAGCAAAATTCAAAGTCAATGCTCTTTCGATTTTAACTGTTTCCGATAGTTTGGTAACCAGAGAAGAGACCACAGCCGAAGAGCGTCAAAAGACTTTTAACCAGATGGTGGAGATAGCTCTGGAATTAGTGGAATAATTAAAGTTTTAGTCTAAAAAATTTCCGTCATAATCGTTTTATAGGGGAGGATAAAAAAATCAAAGTAACCATTTTGGTAGACAATAACACTCTGATAGACCGCTACTTTTTGGGAGAGCTGGGAGTGTCCTACCTTATCCAGGATGAAGGGTACAAAATATTATTTGATGTAGGATATTTAGATATTTTTATTAAAAATCCCGAAAATGAATATTCATTTTCGGGATTTAGATTACCTGGTCCTTTCTCATGGACACCTCGACCATACCTGGGGGTTAATTTCTTTAATAAAATATTATACAGAAGCCTCGATAGAAAAAATAGATTATAATAAACTAACTGTAGTTACCCATCCTTCTTCCTTTTTAAGAAAAAAAATTAAGGTTTTCAAACAGGCAGGTTCTATAGTTTCCCAGGAAGAGTTAAACAAACATTTCAAAATAGAATTAAGTAAAGAACCGCTATGGCTAACCGATAGATTGGTATTTTTGGGAGAAATAGAAAGAAAGAATGATTTTGAAGCAAAAAATCCAATCGGAAAAGTGGTGAAAGATAATTTTGAAGAGGATGATTATTTAGCAGATGATTCTGCCTTGGTCTATCGATCAGCAAAAGGTTTGGTGATTATTACCGCCTGTTCTCATTCAGGGATTTGCAATATCGTAGAATATGCTAAAAAGATTTGTAATGATGATAGGATAATTGATATAGTCGGGGGATTTCATTTGCTTAACCCGGAGAAGATACAATTGGAAGGTACTTTGAAATATTTAGAGAAAGTCAAACCTTACGAAGTGCATGCCTGCCACTGCACTGATTTAAAGTCCAAGATTGCCTTATCTCGAGTGGTAAACCTTAAGGGGGTACCTTGATTGCTTTATCTGCTGACGAAATAATTATGAGTCCTACCGCTGTACTAGGACCAGTAGACCCTCAGTTAGGTCAGTATCCTGCTGCTTCTATAATATCAGTGGTAGAAAAGAAACCGATAAAGGATATAGATGACCAAACTTTGATAATGGCTGATATGGGGACCAAAGCTATAAAACAAGTTGAGCAGACTGTTTACGATTTGTTATCTCCCCATTATTCTAAAGAGAAGGGTTATTTGAGCGGTTTATAAATTTTTAATATATGCTTAGAATGTTTTTTAAATTATTTAAGGTAACTAAAGTAAATGAAAGAAATGAAAATGAATTTAAAGAAACGATTCTGGGAAATAGATTTTTTACGGGGAATCGCCATCATTATGATGGTGCTATATCATCTGCTTTATAATTTGCACTATTTTGCACATTATAATGTCAATGTTTATTCCGGTTTCTGGATGTATTTTGCTCGAACAACTGCCACGATATTTATTTTTTTAGTTGGGGTATCCCTCAGCATAAGTTTCTCCAGAGCAAAACATTTCTCTCCTAATGTTACTAAGAAAACGCGATTATTTTTAAAATACCTTCGTAGAGGCCTTAAGGTGTTCTCCTGGGGCTTAATTATAACTTTAATAACCTGGTTTTTTTTGCGAGAAGGTTTCGTAATTTTTGGCATACTTCATCTTATTGGAATTTCCATTATTTTAGCTTATCCTTTTCTAAAGCTTCACTATTGGAATCTATTAATTGGATTATTTTGCATTTTTGTGGGAGTATATTTAAAGGGTTTTGTTTTTAATTTTTATTGGTTATCCTGGTTAGGATTTAGACCAGCTCAATTTTATACAGTTGATTATTTCCCCCTTTTGCCCTGGTTTGGGGTTGTTTTAATAGGGATATTTTTTGGTAGTCTACTCTATCCGGATTACTCTCGAAAATTTCAGATTGTTGACTTTTCATCCCTTTCAGGAGTAAAAATATTATGTTTTTTAGGTAAGCATTCTTTGTTAATTTATTTGCTTCATCAACCCTTAATAATTGCTATACTCTATCTTTTTGGCGTAGTTAAAGTAAGTTTATTCTAATTTTATATGTTATTTGTTGAGTATTTATTTCGAAAAGAGACCTTTACTATGAATCCCACAGCAATAATATTAGTTATAATCTCTGCCTTTATTCACTCTTTTTGGAATTTACTTTCTAAAAAAAGTAAAAATAAATTAGTATTTAACTGGTATATCGTTTTATTTCAACCTATACTTTACTTTCCTCTATTTTTATATCTTATATTAAGTAATCAAATTGAATTGCCACCAATGGGGTGGCTATTTATTATTTTAAGTGCTTTTTTTCATACCTTTTATTTTTATTTCTTAGGAAAGACTTATTCTTATGGCCATCTTTCCTTAACTTACCCCATTGCAAGATCTTCACCTCTTTTTGTTCCTTTTCTTGCTTTTTTGTTAGTTAAGGAAGAACTCTCTTTTGTTGGTATATTGGGGATAATAATAATCTTGGTAGGTGTTTACTTGTTGCATTTAAGGTCTATTAGTTGGAAATCATTTTTAAAATCTACAGAGTATCTAAAAGGTAAAGCCACATCTTATGCCTTTATTACTGCTTTTTTTTCTGCTCTATATTCAGTTAATGACAAAATTGGGGTTGGATATGTTCGTCCCTTTGCTTATATCTATATAACCTGCATAGGGGTAAGCGCTTTTTATCTTCCCATAGTTTTTTCTAAGGATAATCGTAAAGATATTAAATTTGAATGGGAAGATAATAAGAAATCTATTTTAATTTCTTCTTCTTTGACCCTTCTTTCTTATCTTTTAACTTTATATGCTTTTACAATCGATAAAGTCAGTTATATCGTTTCTTTAAGACAGTCAAGCATAATATTTGGAGTAATTTTAGGGACTGTTGTGTTAAATGAGGAGTATGGGAAAATTAGAATATTTGCTTCCATAATAATGTTTATCGGTTTTTTCTTGGTAATTATAGCTTAAATAAAAAATGCTACAATTTTTATTTATTGTTTTATATTTATAAATATAACTAAAAATTTAAACAAAGAAAGTAAAAAACAAACTGTGGGATTTAAGGTTTTTAGAGATTTTTTACAATTTTATTAAATTGATTTCCCCGATCAAATTCATTTTCAAACATTCCGAAACTAGCAGCTGCAGGAGATAGAAGAACAATGTCATTTGGTTGAGCCTGTTGCAGGGCTATTTCGACACCTACTTTAAGATTCGATGTTTGAATAATTTTTTCTGAATCAAGATGTTTTTTTATAGCAGAAAATATTTTTAATGAAGCATCGTAATCAGGGTGTTGCAAGAGAATAATCTGTTTAATTTTCTTATTTTCGCCAATAAATTCTCCTAATTTTTCATAATTTAATCTTTTATCTTTTCCACCCAGGATTAAGATAATGGGCTGTTGGGGAAAAGATTTCAAAGCTGCTAAAGTTGCCTCTGGAGTTGTTGCGCAGGTATCATTATAAAATTTTATCCCATTAAATTCTCTAATAAGTTCTAATCTATAAGGAGCTCCTGGAAAACTTTTAATAGCCTTTCGAATAACTTCAGCGGGAATGTTATGAATAAAGCCTATGGTACTTGCTGCTAAGACATTTTCTAAATTATGTAGCCCAGGAAGGGGGAGGTCAGTAATTTTTGCAAAAGGTATTTTACATTTCTCTAATTGAAAAACTAATTCATCTCTCTCTAAATAACAGCCTGGTACCACTTTTTCTTTAACACTAAACCAATAAGTTTTAGCGCTAGTCTCTATTTTGGCTTGACGAGTCTCCTGGCTGCCGAAGTTTAATACTAAATTATTGTTTGATTGTTGATATTTAAAGATTAACTTTTCTGACTGTGTATATTTACTAAAATTTTGATAACGATCTAAGTGGTCAGGAAGGATATTAGTTAAAACTGCAGTTTGAGGTCTAAATTTACGTTTTTTTATCCCTTCCATTTGCCAGGTGGATATTTCCAAAACTATCCACGTTTGAAGGGTGATTTTTTCCAAGATATCTAAGACAGAGATACCGATATTGCCAGCTAAGGCTACTTCTTTTTGAGCTTGTTTAAATATATGGTAGGTGAGATTAGATACTGTGCTTTTACCTTTAGTTCCAGCAATAGCGATTATCTTTTTAGAAGGGCAAAGTTGGAGAAAAAGACCTAAATCAGTTTCTATAGGAATTCTATGGGTTCGGGCGATTTTTAAGTACTTTGAATTATGAGGAACAGCCGGGTTTTGAATTATCATGTCTGTATTGATAAAGTCTTCTTCCCGATGTCGACCTAAGATATATTTAATATCAAAATCTTTTAGTTTTTCTAAAGTAGGTGCAAGTTCTACTTTAGTCTTTAGGTCTGTAATTAAAATTTTTGCACCATTTTTTGCTAAAAACTTCGCAACTCCCAAGCCACCTTGATTTAATCCTAACCCCATTATAGTAATTCTTTTATCTTTTATATCTTGTATTTTTTTTATCATTTGAAATGTAAAACCTTTTAACTTAGTTTTTTAATAAAAATAATCAAAGACTTACTTTTTAAATATAACAAAATTAAACTAATAATTCAATTAATAAAATATAGTATCGCATATATATAGTGGATGTCAATTAACCAATTTACCTATTTACCAATGTACCAATTGATTTATTTGTTAGCTGGTTACCGGCTAGCTAATTCGTATCTCGTATCTAGCGAATCATATCTCGTATGTATTAGTTGGCCAGTTACCTGGTTTGCCAGTTTGCCGGTTATAAGATATAAGATGCAATGGAGGACAAGCGTCTTGTTTATCTATAATGTCATTACAAAACAACGTGAACTAAGTGAATATGGTAATCTTATCTAAAGCCTACCAACTGTTAATTAAAACCAATTTTATATCTTGGAGCATCGGAATTTCATAAATTCCGATGCTCTGAAATGAATATTTTTTTAAAAAGCAAAGTATTCTAACAATATTGTCAGGAAGAGTTTTATATAAAGCCGAAATTAAGTGAAAAAGAGATAGAGGGGTTTCAGGGGAGTTCACTCCCCGACAATATTGTATATTTTTAAAATATAAAATGAAAACCGATAACTGAAAACCTGAATTTATACTAACGACTAATTTATTTGACTAAAAATTTAAATTATAATAAAATCAATAGGGAACTTTTATTTTAATAGTACTAGTGCGCCCGTGGCTCAATTGGATAAAGCAACTGACTACGGATCAGTAGATTGGGGGTTCGAGTCCCTCCGGGCGCACCAATCCCATACTGCCGGGAAAGTTTTCATCGAAAAATGCCTGAAAATACTAAAGATATTGATTTAATTTTAATGAAAGAAGCTTTAAAAGAGGCGAAAACTGCTTATTCTTGCCAGGAAGTACCAGTTGGAGCTGTAATTGTATATCAAGGTAAAATAATAGCTCGGACCCATAATAGAAAAGAAGAATTGCAAGACCCTACTGCTCATGCAGAGATATTAGCAATTCGCCAAGCTACTAAATATTTAAAGAGTTGGCATTTAGAAGATACCACCCTATATGTTACTTTAGAACCCTGTCCAATGTGTGCCTATGCTATACTTCAGTCCAGAATAAAAAGATTAATATTTGGAGCTTATGATCCAAAGGCAGGGGCAGCAGGTAGCATAATTAATATTGTACAAGATAGGAGATTTAATCATCAAATAGAAGTAGTAAGCGGAGTTTTAAAAGAGGAATGTAGTTTGATTTTGCAAAAATTTTTTCAGGAAAGACGCTAATCTACTTGACCAATTAATTTAGTTAGCTAATTCGTATTTCGTATGTTAGCGTACCGTGTTTAGCGTAGAGGATATTAGTTATCCAGTTACCCGGTTACCCAGTTTACCAGTTATAAGATATAATGTAGGACGAGTTTCTCGCTTGTTTATAATGTCATCTAAAAACTATAAACCATTAACTAGAAACCAGTTTTATATCTTGTATCTTTTTAAACTGAAAACCTGAATTTATACTAACGACTAATCAAGAAGGAGAGGTGGCTGAGTTTGGTTGAAAGCGCTCGACTCGAAATCGAGTAGGCGGGTAGCCCCTGTCTCGCGGGTTCGAATCCCGCCCTCTCCGCCAAATAATCAGACTTTTGATTTAAAAAGTAAAAGGGATAGACTAGGCTGAATTGTTTTTTGTGACTATGTGAAAGATAGAAAAATATTTTGACAGGGGAGTTATTTAGGTTTATTATTTAATAGGTGTGGAGAGGTACCGAAGTGGTCATAACGGGATCGCCTGGAGAGCGATTGGGCGGCCATAAGCTGTCTCGCGGGTTCGAATCCCGCCCTCTCCGCCAGAATAGATATAAGATAATCTTGGATACACAGGGATTTGAAAAAATTCCCATATTTAAAATTAAAAAGGGTGATCGTGCTAAACGGGGAGTTAGCGGTGCCCTGTAACCTGCAATCCGCTATAGCAGGGTTGAATTCCTACTCGAGGTTCTATCTCTTTAAGGCTGGCTAAGATAAGTAGTGATGAAGATTGGGCCCTGTGCGACAAAGAATTGTGAACCCCGTCAGGTCTGGAAGGAAGCAGCGGTAAGCAAACCTCTTTGGGTGCCGCAGGTAAACCTGATTGGAGCAAACTGTCTTAGTATCGCTTGGAGAGGTAAATCGGAAGTAGGTGCACGATCACTTAAATTATTAATTATAAATGAAGAATTAAAAAAAATAACACAAAGGAAGTTTTATTTTTATATTAAAAATATATTGTTAGTAAGGATTATATATGAAATACCAATCACTTTATCGCAAATGGAGACCTCAGGTTTTTGAGGATATAATTGGGCAGAAACATATTACTCAAACTTTAATGAACGCTATTTCTCTAAATAGGATTTCCCATGCTTATATTTTTTCTGGCCCAAGAGGAGTGGGGAAGACTACCACCGCCCGTATTTTAGCTAAATCATTAAATTGTGAAAAGGGACCGACTGTTCATCCTTGCAATAAATGTGAAAATTGTATCAGAATTACTGAAGGATATTCTATGGATGTAATAGAAATTGATGGGGCGTCTAATCGAGGGATAGACGACATTAGAGATCTTAGAAATAAAGTGAAATTTGCTCCTGCAGAAGGAAAATATAAAGTATATATCATTGATGAGGTACATATGTTAACTACAGAAGCGTTTAATGCTTTATTAAAAACCTTGGAAGAACCTCCCTCACACGTGATTTTTGTATTTGCCACTACTGCTCCCCATAAAATCCCTAAAACCATTTTATCCAGATGTCAGTGGTTTAATTTCAGAAGAATACCTATACTGGATATTTTAACTAAATTAAGGTTGATTTGTAAAGATGAAGAATTGAATATAGACGATGAATCTTTAAATGCTATTGCTCGATTTTCGACTGGATCTATGCGAGATGCCGAAAGTACCTTAGACCAGGTCATTGCTTATTGTGGGAAAAAAATTGATTTACAAAGCGTTAAAGATATATTAGGAGTAATAGATGAGGATATTTTTTATAACCTTATGGAGGCAATAATAAAAAATGAGCCAGTCAGAGGGGTAGAAATAATTAACCTGGTATCAGATTCAGGTGGAGATCCTTCACAGTTTGTAAAAAATTTAATGGAATATGTCCACAATTTATCTTTAGTAAAATATTGTACTCAAGAAGCAGTAGGTTTCAGAGGAATATTTACCGAAGATAGAGAACGTTTATTAAAACTATCAAGTTTAATTGAAACGGAAAAATTATTTGCTATAATTGATTATTTAGCAGAAATAGAAAAAAAAATGATGTTTACTCATCACCCCTGGATATTATTAGAGATATTAGTGATTAAGTTTACTGTGGGAAAGAATTATTTTTTAAAAGAAGATGAAAGTAAAAAAGATGAAGTAAAGACTAATATTAATTCACCTTTGAAGACAGAGGAAGAAGTTGTCGATTTGAAACAGGAATTAGTTGGGAAAGTTAAGACAGAAGAGAAAGAAAAAGAAAAACTATTATCGAAAAAATCAGTTCAAAATAAAAATAAAAGTGAGAAAATAAATGTTCCTCTTTATGCTAAAAATATTTCTACTAATATAGAGTTAGAAAAAATATTACCCAGGGTTTTAACTAAAATTAAGGAGACTAAAATATCATTATATTCTTTTATTACCGCTAGTAATTCAATTATTATAGAAGGGAATAAACTGATTATTGGCTTTAATAAGAAAAATATTTTTCATAAGGAAAGCTTGGAAAAGAAGAACAATAAAGCTTTTTTGAAAGAATTAATAAGCAAGGAGATAGGGAGACCACTAATTATTGAATGTATTATCAATGATAAGGAAGATTTATCTTTAAAATCGGGAAAAGAAAAGAGTGAAAAGGTTATAACTAAAAAGAAAATTAATAAATTGAAAGAAGATAATTCTGAATTTTCTGGGAATAATTTTTTAATTAAGGAATCATTAAATTTGTTTAAAGGGAAAATAATTGAAGAATAGTAAATAAGTATTAGAAAGGGGATAGATAAATAAAAATGGATATGAAATTTCTAATGAAACAAGCTCAAATGATGCAAAAAAAAATTGAAGAAACGAAAGCAGAGTTAGCCCAGAAGGAAATTAAAGTTTCCTCTGGTGGAGGAATGATAGAAATTGTAATAAATGGGCAGCAGGAAATTAAAGAGATAAAAATAGAGCCAGATGTGATAGATGTAAATGAAAAAGAGATGTTAGAAGATCTTATTCTCGCAGCAGTGAATGAAGCAATAAGACAGTCTAAAGAATTGGTGGCCGAAGAAATGTCTAAATTAACCGGGGGAGTAAGTATCCCTGGAATGTTTTGATGAATATTTTGATTAGTGATTGAAAAAGGAGATAAAATTGTATTTTAAATATGCTAAACCATTAGCAAAATTAATTGAAGAGTTTTCTAAAATGCCAGGTATTGGATCAAAAACTGCCCAAAGATTGGCTTTTTATATTTTAAAAAATTCTCCGGAAAATGCGAAAAATTTAGCCAAGACAATAATAGAGGCAAAAGAAAAAATTAAATATTGCTCAGTTTGTGGCAATATAACTGATGAAGATATATGTGAAATTTGTCAGAATGCTAATCGGGACAAGTCTATTATATGTGTGGTAGAGGGAGTGAAGGATTTAATTGCCCTGGAAAGAACTGGGGAATATAAAGGGGTATATCATGTATTAGAAGGGGCAATTTCTCCTTTAGATGGTATTGAACCAGAAAATTTAAAAATAGAAAATCTGATAAAAAGATTAAAAACAGATAAGGTTAATGAAGTAATATTAGCAACTAATCCAAACATTGAAGGGGAAGTTACTGCATCCTATATTGCTAAATTGATTGAACCATTAAAAATTAAAGTAACCCGTATTGCATATGGTGTTCCCATAGGAGGAAGTTTGGAATTTGCTGATGAAGTGACTCTAACCCAGGCTCTTATAGGTAGACAAAAAATTAAATGATGTAGAAAAACTTTAAATAAAATCGAAAAGGAGGAATCGATATGGAAAAACTAATCGAAGTGCGTTGGCATGGTAGAGGTGGACAAGGAGCAGTCACTGCCTCAAAATTATTAGCTACCTCAGCACTTGCCGAAGACATGTATATTCAGGCCTTTCCTGAATATGGACCCGAAAGGATGGGTGCTCCCATCCAGGCTTTTACTCGCATAAGTAAAACACCTATTAAAATTCACTGTCATGTGGCTAATCCCAGCATAGTAGTAGTATTAGACCCTACCTTGTTAGGGGTAGTAGATGTAACTGACGGATTGACTGAAGACGGAGTTCTGATAGTAAATACTGATGAGACACCAGCCCAGATAAGAGAGAAATTAAAATTAAAAGGGAGAAAGGTCTATACTGTAGATGCCAGTAAAATTGCCCAGGAGACTTTAGGAAGACCTTTACCTAATACTCCCTTAATTGGAGCTTTAATAAAAGCTACTGGATTACTGTCATTGGAGAGTGTCTTAGCTGATATTGAGGATAAGTTTAAAGGTAAATTTAGCTCTAAGATTGTAGAAGGTAACCTTGAGGCTATCAAAAGAGCTTATCAGGAGGTGAAGGGAGAATGAGTAATACAAAAAATTTAGGTTGGAAGGAGATCCCAGAAGGAGGATTGATTATAGAAGCGGGAAATGCCGCTAAATATGAAACTGGTTCCTGGAGGTCAGTAAGACCAGTAAGGGATGAGAAGAAATGCACCAATTGTCTAATCTGCTGGGTTTACTGTCCTGATTCATCCATATTAGTTTCTGATGGAAAGATAAAGAATATTGATTATTCTCATTGTAAAGGCTGTGGAATATGTGCCACAGAATGTCCAGTAAAAGCCATTGAAATGGTAGATGAAAAAGAGTTTAACAAATAGAAAGGAGGAAAAAATGAGTAAAAAAATCACTGCTTTAACTGGAAATGAAGCTGTAGCTTATGCTATAAAGCAAATAAACCCAGATGTAATGGCTGCTTATCCCATCACTCCTCAGACTGCTTTAGTGCAAAAGTTTTCTGAGTATGTAGCTGATGGTCTGGTAGATACCGAATTTATCACGGTGGAGAGTGAACACAGTGCTATGAGTGCCTGTGTAGGGGCAGCAGCTGCTGGGGGGAGAGTTATGACTGCTACCTCAGCCAATGGTCTGGCCTTAATGTTTGAGATAGTCTATATTGCTGCCTCTAACCGTTTACCCATTGTTATGTCGGTGGTAAATCGAGCTTTATCTGCTCCTATCAATATCCATTGTGACCATAGTGATACTATGGGTGCTCGGGATTCCGGTTGGATTCAGCTCTATTCTGAGAATGCTCAAGAGGCCTATGATAATACCATCCAGGCTATAAGAATTGCTGAGCATATGGAAGTTAGACTTCCGGTAATGGTAATGCAGGATGGTTTTATCACCAGTCATGGTATTGATTGTGTAGAATTTATTGATGATGAAAAAGTAACTAAATTTATCGGAAAATATCAGCCTCGATATCCCCTGTTAGATGTGAATCATCCGGTAACTTATGGACCCTTAGATTTGTATGATTATTATTTTGAACATAAAAGACAACAGGCAGAGGCGATAAAGAAGTCCCAGAAAGTAGTAGTGGAAGTAGGGAATGAATTTAAACAGATTTCCGGAAGAGAATATGGACTCTTTGAAGAATATCATCTATCTGATGCTGAGAGGGCAATAGTAGCCCTATCTTCTACTGCTGGGACAGCTAAGCAAGTAGTAGACGAATTAAGGGCAAAGGGAGAAAAAGTAGGTCTATTAAAACTAAGATTGTTTAGGCCATTCCCTTACCAGGAGATTATTCAAGCCCTTTCCCATTTAAAGGCTATTGCTATTTTGGATCGTTCTGATTCCTTTGGCGGATTTGGTGGACCATTATTTACGGAAATTAGATCAGCCCTTCTAGAATCAGAAAAGATTCCCCAGAATGTCAATTATATTTATGGTTTAGGGGGAAGAGATATCAATCAAGTAGATATAACTTCTATCTATGCCGATTTAGAAAACATTGTCAAGAAGGGCAAAGTTGAAGAACGAATAAAATATCTTGGTGTAAGGGAATAAGGGGGTGTTAAATAATGGCTAATCTAAAAGAGTTATCAAAGAAAAAAGTACTTTTAACGGGGGGTCATCGGCTTTGTGCTGGTTGTGGTGCTTCTATTGTGGTAAGACAAATCCTTTCTAGTTTAGATGACCCGGTAGTGGTGGGTAATGCTACTGGTTGTTTAGAAGTAGCTACTACCATATATCCATATACAAGTTGGAACTCTTCCTTTATCCATAATGCCTTTGAAAATGTGGCGGCTACCATAAGTGGAGCAGAGGCAATGTTCAGATCTTTAAAAAAACAAGGCAAAATCGATAAAGAAATTAAATTTGTAGCTTTTGGTGGTGATGGAGGTACTTATGATATAGGGATTCAATCTCTATCTGGGGCATTAGAAAGAGGGCACAATTTTGTCTATGTCTGTTATGATAATGAGGCTTATATGAATACTGGTATACAGAGATCCAGTGCTACTCCCCGGGGGGCCTGGACCACCACTACTCCTGCAGGGAAAGTTATCCCCGGGAAGACTCAATATCGCAAAGACCTTACTGCTATAATAGCTGCTCATAATATTCCATATGTAGCTCAAGCGTCTATCTGGAGATGGAATGATCTGGTAGAAAAGGCTCGTAAGGCCTTCTATACCGAAGGTCCGGCATTTCTTAATGTCCTTTCTCCCTGCCATCGAGGTTGGAGATTTAATATGAAAGATACAATAGAGATTGCAAAACTGGCAGTACAGACTAATTTCTGGCCTTTATATGAGGTAGAGAATGGAGTATGGAAATTAAATTATAAGCCCAAGGAAAGGAAACCTATTCGGGAGTGGATGGAAGCTCAGGGTAGATATAAACATCTCTTCAGACCAGAGAATGAACATATCATAAAAGAGATTCAAGAAGAGATAGATAAGAAGTGGGAGAAATTGCTAGTTATATGTGGAGAAAAGTAGACTCTTTTTAAAGGGAATGGATTTTAACAAGAGTGTCGGGGGGATTTTACTCCCCTGACACTCTTGTATATTGCCACATCTTTAAAGTAAGTTTAGTGAGAATTTATTGGGTAGTAAATAGAAGAGAGAAATAATCATTTGTTTTTATATTTTTTTCTATTATAATAATATATAAGATAAAACATCTGAGAGAGGAGGAAAATAGATGATAGAAAAAGGTACTTATAGATTAAAAAAAGGTTTAGCCGAGATGTTAAAGGGTGGAGTAATAATGGATGTAGTAAGTGCTGAGCAAGCGAAAATTGCTGAAGAAGCAGGTGCAGTAGCAGTTATGGCTTTAGAAAGAGTCCCTGCTGATATTCGGGCAGCTGGTGGTGTAGCCCGAATGGCAGACCCTAAAATAATAAAAGAGATAATGAAAGCAGTATCTATTCCAGTAATGGCTAAGGTAAGAATTGGCCATTTTGTGGAAGCTCAGGTTTTGGAAGCTTTAGGTGTAGACTATATTGATGAGAGTGAAGTATTAACCCCTGCGGATGAAAAATATCATATAAATAAACATAATTTTAAAGTTCCTTTTGTTTGTGGCGCAAGAAATTTAGGTGAAGCCCTACGTAGAATAGGGGAAGGTGCAGCTATGATACGGACTAAGGGTGAGCCAGGAACAGGAAACATTGTAGAAGCAGTTAGACATATGCGTCAAGTTATGGATGAAATAAGAAAATTGAAAAATATGCCTAAAGAAGAATTAATGTCTATGGCAAAAGAATTAGGGGCCCCTTTTGAACTTTTGCAAGAAGTAGCTAAAAATGGAAGATTGCCGGTAGTAAATTTTGCTGCTGGAGGAATTGCTACTCCAGCTGATGCTGCCTTGATGATGCAGTTAGGAGCTGATGGAATATTTGTGGGTTCGGGAATATTTAAATCAAAAGACCCAGTAAAAAGGGCGAGAGCTATTGTAGAGGCTACTACTCATTACAATAATCCTGAAATTATTGCTAAAGTTTCGGAGGGCTTGGGAGAAGCCATGAAAGGTATAGAAATTTCTAAGATTGAAGCTGCCGCACGGATGCAAGATAGAGGTTGGTAAAAAATACCTAATTAGAATAGAGAGGAGTTGCGAATTAGATTGAAGGTTGGAGTACTATCTCTACAAGGAGCTGTAGAAGAGCATCTAAATATGGTAAGAAAATGTGGTTTTGAAGGGATTAAAGTAAAAACACCAGGAGATTTAGAAAAAGTTGAGAGGTTAATTATCCCTGGTGGTGAGAGCACTACTATTGGTAAATTAGCAAAAATATATGGGTTAGACAAGGCAATTATTAAACGAGGACAGGAAGGAATGCCTATATTTGGTACCTGCGCTGGCATGATTTTATTAGCCAGAGAAATACAAGATAGTAACCAGATAAGGTTTGGCTTAATAGATATTTTAGTAGAAAGGAATGCCTTTGGAAGGCAAGTAGATAGTTTTGAAGCTGATTTAGAAATTAAAGTGTTAACTGGAGAACCTTTTAGAGCAGTATTTATAAGAGCTCCTTATATCAAAAAAACAGGGAGTAAGGTAAAAATTTTAGCTAAACTTGATAGTAAAATTGTAATGGCCCAACAAGACAATATTTTGGTATCAGCTTTCCATCCAGAATTAACTGATGATTTAAGAATACATAAGTATTTTTTAAGTGAAAATTATTAATTAGTTGTTAGTATATTATATCGCGTATCGCGTGAAGAAAATAAGAATTCAGGGTAGGGGCATGATGAATCGTGCTCAAAGTAGGACTAAGCTAAATGCTATACGTTGTTTAATATTCTGAATAATGACTTCTGGCTTCTGAATTCTATTTTTTAACAAGATTCGATTCCGGGATACAACATAAGAATGCCCTCTTGATTTTTCCCTCAAA
>DOTB01000074.1 GCA_003513845.1 Candidatus Atribacteria bacterium
CCCCTTTTGGTTTCCCTTTAAAACAGCAATTACATTTGGTCTTCCCGGCATAACTTCTTCTACAAATACTTTCCACCCCATATTCTTCAGTCTTTCTGCCACAAAATGAGCTACCTCTTCTTCGTTAGATCCCTCTTTATCTGGATTATAAACACTCCTTATCCTAATTAGCTCTTGAGTAAATTTAACTAATCCTTCTTTATCTATTTCCTTTAAGATATTTTCGTATTTAGATATACACACTCGGAGTTATCTTTTCTCCTTTTTTATTTTTTCTACCCCCTCTTCTTCTGTTTTAACCAAGGTAAAAGTTGAGGGGGTAGAATATTTTAAGAACAAGTTACTAATTTATTAATCTAAATTTGTTTTTAAACTATTTGGTAGCTGCCAGAAATTTTTTCTCCCCATTTTCTAAAACAAAGAGAAAGGCTCCTTTCCCGGTAGGTACACCATCGGTCATATCCCAAGTCAATTGGATTCCTTTAAATCCTTTTATATTCCGGCAATAATCTCTTATTTTTATCCGTTCTTCGGCTAATTTACTGGGGTCACCGGTTATTTCAGTGTTTTCAATCGCCTCTTTAATCATATAGACGCTATCATAATAATTAGTTGAAAGAGAGGCGGGCTCTATCCCGTTATGATCTTTTTTATATGCTTCCCTAAAGGCCTGCCAACGAGGATCATCTAAATCCAGGTTAATATAATTGTAAATAGAAATCCCGTCTAAACTCTTACCACCGGTAGTATACAATGCCGTATCATCAGCACTACTAAACACTAATATTTTTGATTTATCTTTCCAGCCTTTCTTCTCCAATTCTATAATTATTTTTGCCGCCTTTTCAGGGCTACAGGTTAGCACAATACCATCTGGATTTTGAGCCAAGGCCTTTAATACTAACGGTTCAAACATGACCGCATCAGTAGGGACATCAACATCCTTTAACATCTTTACTCCTGCTGATTCTATCCCTATAGCATGCGCCTTGGCCATCGGGGGCCAGGCAGCCCAGTTTTCTACAAATTGGACTACAGTCTTCATATCCGGATGTAATTCTGCCCAGGCTGCAGTAATGGGCGGAAGTTTCTCCTCAGTCAGTGGATACCAGGAAAGGGTCCAGGGGAAATACTCCACAGTATATTCATAACTGGTAGAAGAAGGCATACAAAATAATCCAGCCTTTACCGCTATGGGCACAGCGGCCATAATACAGGCTTCCGGGACCGGACCCATCACTACCAGTGCCCAATCTACCACTTTAGCCATCTCTTCCATGGCTTTATCCTTGCTGACTCCGGTATCAATAATTTCAATTTTAATTGGCTTCCCTCTCACCCCTCCAGCCGCATTTATTTCTTCGGCAGCTCGATTGGCACTCCAGGACATATATTCTCCAATACTGGCTATGGGACCAGTTACGCAGTTTAAAAACGGGATCTTCCATTCATCAACTACCACTTCCTGCCCCCAGATATTAAAACTAAAAACAAGTATCATCCCTATAACTATTAAGGGAAGACTGAATGATCGAAAAAATTTATTCTTCATCTTATTTCTCCTCCTCAAAATTTTGAACTTCGAAAAATTACCTGAATATCGAAATTTTTGGAAATTACCAGTTATAAATTAGTTTTTAAGGCACCCCCTTTCTTCTTTATCCCTAATTCCTCTCTCTTTCTGTATCCTTACTCAATTTCATTAGGTTTGGAGAAATTGCTTGATTTTGTTTAAGTGAACGATTATTTATTATTAAAAGAAAATTTCGGTTTCATACTCCACAACATTTTTCTACTTATTAAACCCTCGGGACGTATTAAGATAATTATTACCAGCAAAGCTCCGTAGATAACCTGGCGCCAGGAAGCAATTGCACTAGGGAAAAGTAGTGGAATTCCTTGTAAAATAAAGGCAGAGAGAATAACTCCCCACATAGTAGTATATCCGCCCACAAATAGGATACACATTAAATAACCAATCATACTAAAGGTAAAAAATTCGGGTGAAAGACTATTGACTAAAAAAGCATCTAAAATACCAGCCATGCCAGCTATGGCGCAGGCTATGATTTGAAAAAACATCCCTAACTTTTTTATATCAACTCCCAAACTAACAGCTACCTCTCTATCTACAAAAACTACCGATGCAGCTCTTCCCAATCTTGAGTGATCGATATTATAAATTAAAAATCCCACTATTAATAATAAAATATATATAATAGGTAATAAATATTTTACGGTAGGGATATGAAAAAAACCTATGGTGCCTCCTAAAAGTTCCCAATTTTCAATAATGGTTTTTACAATAAAAACAGAGGTTAACCCTACAATTACTACTGTAAAACAGGGAGCTTTACCAATGGCCTGGGAAAAAACAAAGGCAATAATTGCACCTATAGATATCCCGACCAATAAGAGTAAAATAAAAGGCCAACCCCATTCCCGGGCAGCAAAACCACCAAAATAGGCAGTTACCGCCATACAGGCCACTATCAGAAAGTGAAGTTGACCTACTCTATATGGTAAATAAAGAGCCCATCCCATTAAAATATAAATAGCGGTAAATCCTAAAAAATAATATAAAACTTCGGACAATATTTCTCCTCCTTAAATTTAAATAAGGACAGATATATTCCAAGACCAGACCCAGTTTCTTTGTTTCTTCATATCCTGGAACCAAATAATCCCTGAGGTTTAATCAACACAATTACTAACATCACCACAAAAGCAAT
>DOTB01000005.1 GCA_003513845.1 Candidatus Atribacteria bacterium
TATTCGGACTCCCCTGGGGAGTACTGCTACCTCCGCGAATGGTGGCAGAACCTATTCATATATTTATCTATTCCTATAGCATAAATATAATTTTGAAGAGAAATATTTTGGCTATCAAATCACACAAGATTTAAAATTTAATCAAATTTTTAAGTTCACGGTCTATGATATTGGTAATGTGTTCTTGACTTTGCCAGCGTCATTCTCGCGGAAGTGGGAACTTATCTTGATTAAATATTAAATATTGTGCATATATAGATTTCACATAAAGTATGGAACAACAAAAAATTTATATTAATTAAAATTTAAGAAGGCTAAGTAGGAGATTGATAATATTAAAAAGATGAAAAATAAAAAATTAGATTTAAGAAATAAAACGATGAAGGCAGCAGTATTTTATGCTCCTCACCAGGTAAAATTAGAAGATATTAATATTCCCGATGTAGGCCCAGATGAAGTTTTGGTAAAAGTGAAAGCTGCACTAACCTGCGGGACAGACCGAAAAACATACTTAAGGGGACACCATTTATTTAATCCCCCTTTTGTTTTTGGACATGAATTTGCTGGTGATATAGTAGAGGTGGGAAGTAAAGTTAAAAATTTTAAACCAGGGATGAGAGTAGTAGCTGCGAATTCAGCTCCTTGCAATTCTTGTTTTTATTGCAAAAATGGGGAGCATAGCTTATGTGATAGTTTATTTATTCAATTAAGTGGTGCTTTTGCAGAATATATAAAGATTCCTGGGATAATTGTTTCGCAAAATTTACTACAATTTCCAGAAACAGTAAGCTATAAGGAGGCAGCATTATTAGAACCTCTCTCTTGCGTAGTTCATGGAGTAGAAGATTCAAATATCAAATTAGGTGATACAGTAGTTATAAATGGAGCAGGCCCGATAGGTTTAATGTTTTTGCAAGTAATTAAATTAAAAGGGGCAAGGGTTATTATAACTGATTTACATGAGGAGAGATTAAGATTAGCTTCCAAGTTAGGAGCATATAAGACAATAAAAGTCTCTAAAGTGCAGAATGTTGTTGAAGAAGTAAAGAAATATACTGAAGACAATAGAGGGGCGGATGTAGCTATTGAAGCAGTTGGCTTACCACAGGTTTGGGAGCAGACTATTTCAATGGTGAGAAAAGGAGGAACCGTAAATCTCTTTGGAGGATGCAAAACCGGTACGAAAGTTTCTATCGATACTAGTTTAATTCACTATTCCCAAATAAACATAAAGGGGGCTTTTCATCATACACCTGGACAAGTTAAAAGAGCTTTGAATTTAATTTGTAATAAAGTGATTAATGTGGACTCATTAATTACCGATGAACTTCCTCTTAGTGAGATATCTACCATAATAGAACTGATGTTGGCTCACAAAGGCATTAAAATAGCGGTAATTCCCTAAATTTGTATCGAGCATCGAGTATCGCGTATTGCGTGAAGAAAATTAGGATTCAATGTTAAAGGTACAACGTATTATTAATAATATTTTTTATTTGTTATCATTTCTATATATAATATTAAATTGGTTTGATAATCAATTAAAAGGAAAAGGACAAAAAAGATGAAGGCTTTAGTTAAATACGGAATGGGAGAAAATGATATAGAATTAAGAGATATTCCAGAACCTATTCCTAAGCCAAATGAAGTGAAAGTAAAAGTAGAAGCTACAGGAATTTGTGGGACTGATCTTTATGGATATTCTGCAATTAAACCTCCAGTGGTTTTAGGACATGAAACTGCTGGAATTGTAGTAGAAGTAGGAGAAGAAGTAAAGGATATAAGAATAGGTGATAGAGTTACTACTGAAACTACTGCCTATATTTGTGGAAAATGCAGGTACTGTCAAAACAAAGAATATAATTTATGTGAGTATCGCAAAGGTTTAGGGTCTTCTGTGAACGGAGCTTTTGCGGAATATTTTGTAATAAGAAAAGAAAGTATTCACCAGATTCCCTCTCACCTTGATTTTATTTCTGCCTCTCTTTTTGAACCTTTATCTTGTGCTACTCATTCGGTAATGGAACAGGCTAATTTATTAAAAGGAGAGGTTGCTTTAATATTGGGACCAGGACCTTTTGGATTATTAATTGCCCAGGTTGCTCAAGCATTGGGAGCAAGGGTTATTATAGTAGGGATTGAAGGAGATGAGAAAAGACTCAGTTTGGCAAAAAATCTAGGAATTGATTTAATTTTTAAAATAGAAAAGAAGGATTTAGAGGAAGACTTGTCGAATATAATTATAGATAATGATATCGATGTGGTTTTCGAATGTTCTGGTTCAATAACTGCAATAAAATATGGATTAAAGATGATCAGGAAAGGGGGGAGGTTTATACAAGCAGGAATTGTACGTGTGCCAATAGAACTTGATTTTAATGAATTACTATTTAATAAAGAATTACTCCTTATAGGTTCACGCACTCAGAAGCCTTCATCCTGGGATAAAGCGATACAATTAGTAGACAAAGGCAAAGTAAATTTAGGAAAACTGGTAAGTGATGTGTTACCTTTAAGTGATTGGAAAGAGGGCTTTAAGAAAGCAAAAGAAAAGAATTCCATTAAAGTTGTTCTTCAGACGGAAAATATTAAATAAAGAATTTAAAGAATTATAAAAGTTAAATGATTGCCACCATAAATTATAAAATTATAAAATTCCATAAATCTTTAAAAGGAGAGGATAACAATGATAGAATTTGAAAATCTTAAAGTAGGTCTAAAAGGAGTAGCCCAAACAATAGTTAATGAAGAAAATTCTGCAGAAAGATTTGCAAAACCCATGGTTCCTGCCTTTGCTACTCCCATGTTAGTTTCTTTAATAGATTCAGCTGCCATAAATGCAGTCAAAGATTATCTTCCCGAAGGTTATATCACGGTGGCTACAAAGATTTCAATTGCTCATATAGCAGCCACTCCTTTAGGCATGACTGTTACTGCTGAGGCAACTCTGGTCGATATTTTTCAAAATCGATTAACCTTTGAAGTAGCAGCTTTTGATGAAATGGAGAAGGTGGGAGAAGGAACTGTGGAAAGATATATTATAGATTTAGAAAAATTTACCAGAAAGATGCTGGAAAGAAAAAGACCACAAGGGGATGAATTTTAATTGACTAAAAAAGCTTTATTGGTAATCGATATGCTCAATGATTTTATTCGGGAAAAGGGAAAACTCTATATTGGAAAGAGGGGAGAAGAAATCATTTTACCAATTCAGAGAGAACTGATATCTTTTAGAGAAAAAGATAATCCTATATTCTATATCTGTGACTGTCATCGCTTTGATGATAAGGAATTTAAACTTTTCCCTTCTCATTGTGTAAGCGGAACTAAAGGAGCAGAAATAATTGAAGAATTGAAACCAGCCCACAATGATTTTATAATCCATAAAAGGAGATATAGTGGATTTTTTCAAACCGATTTAGATATTTCTTTAAGAGAAAAAGGAATTTCCGAAATAGAATTGGTTGGTGTATGTACCAATATCTGTGTTCTGTATACTGCTGCGAGTGCCAGAATGTTAGATTATAAAGTAACAGTATTAAAAGATGCAGTGGCCTCTTTTGATGATGATGCTCATAACTTTGCTTTGCAACAGATGAAAGATATATTAGGTGTTAAAATAAGATAATTATATATTTATAGCAAGTATCGGAGTTGATAAGAGTGACAAAGGATAAATTAAATATAGGATTAGCTTTAGGAGGGGGAGGAGCTCGTGGCCTTGCTCATATTGGAGTAATAAAAGTTTTGGAAAGGGAAAATATTCCTATTGATTTGATAACTGGTACTTCTATGGGGGCGATAATAGGGGGAGTGTATGCCTTAGAAAAAGATATTTTGTCTATTGAAAAAAATACCAAAAAATATTCTGACATCGGTAGATTTGATATAGACTTTATTATCAGTGAAAAAGACAGAAAAGATAAGCCCTTTATTCTGAAAAAAGTGTCAGAATTTTTAAAAAAAGGCTACATTCTTAATCTTGAATTTAGACAGAGATATATAAATGAAGGAGAGGAATTAAGGAAGGTAATTAAGGAATTGGTTGATGATAAAACATTTGAAGATACTAAAATTCCTTTTGCTGCCGTGGCGGCAGACCTGGTAAAAGGGGAAAAAGTAATCTTGCAAACCGGAAAATTATTTGATGCCCTCCTGGCGAGTGCCTCAATTCCCGGGATGTTCCCGCCATTAATGGTAAATAGAAAAGTATTGGTTGATGGTGGAATAGTTGAGGTAGTCCCAATAGAAGCTGCCCGGTCTTTAGGAGCAAATTTTATTATTGCAGTAAATGTAAGTAGCACCTTAAAAAAGAGGTATGAATTTAGCAATGCGGTAGAAATTCTTTTTCGGTCTGATTCTATTACTTCTAATGAATTAAGGAAATTGCAATTGTCTTTTGCAGATGTGGTAATTACTCCCAAAGTAGAACGTTTTCATTGGTCAGATTTTTCCAAACCAGAGAAATGTATTAAAGAGGGTGAAATTGCCGCTCAAAATAGTATGTCAGAACTAAAAGAAAAATTAAAATATGCCAAACCAAGTTGGTGGAGAAGATTGTTTATTTAACTGAAATTTATTCTTCTTTTTTATCTTTAATTTCTGGTTTAGAATTTTGAGGCGATTCTTTTTTGACCGGTTCTTCTTTTTTAGAGCCAACTAAACTTTTCTTTTCTGATTTACCACCATTATTGCGATAATCAGTGCTATAAAATCCACTACCTTTTAAAATAAAATTACCATTTTTACTAATCAGTCTATAGACTTCTCCATCGCAGGTCTTGCAATTTCTAATGGGCTCTTCGGTGATAGATTGAAATTTTTCAAAAGTGTTTCCACATTTTTTACATTTGTATTCGTAGGTTGGCATATCTAGATTCTCCTTTAAGTGATATCAAAAATAATATTTTTTATTTTAGTATCCCATTGGTATATTTTAAACAAGTTTTTATTTTTGTCAAGATCTTTTATTTCTTTGTCAA
>DOTB01000089.1 GCA_003513845.1 Candidatus Atribacteria bacterium
CGATATTTGGAGGAGGAGGATACAGAAGAGGTACAACAGGAATAGAAAAAGGGGTGGTTCTCTGTTTGATGATTATGTCGGATATGGTCAGATAGGGGACTCCCCACCTGTAAAGGTGGGGATGAGAGCTAGTCCCTGTATCTTCCGTTCGCACTTTGATATAATTATAATATGAAACTCAGAAAATCGTCCCATACCGTATACCAGACTCAATATCATTCGTCTGGATTACCCGTTTCCGAAGGAAGATACTCCTTAGGGGAGTCAAAGATTATCTTAAGGATAAAGCTTCTTAAGATAAGAAAGTACTATCCTGACTGGGAATATCTGGAGATAGTATAGACCTTGATCACATCCATCTGTATATGCTCATCCCCCCTAAGTATGCGGTAAGTGAGGTAGTGGGGGAAGAAAGGGGTCAGGCTTCACAATTTCACATTTTTATCTTTGATTTCTTATTTGCAAACAATCTTTTCTTTTTCTATAATTAAGTTAAAGTGCGATGTTTTGTGGTGGAATATCAAAGCTATATGTAAATAAACTATAAAGTGAAGTGTAGAAAGACGGCAGTTTGAGATATTCATTAAAAACGACACTTAAACAAAGTATTTTAAATGGGCTGGGACAAATTGATAATTGATACAAATTTAAAATTTTCCTCCGATTCAAATGGTGGTGACCCGGACGGCACTAGTTCAACACTCCGTAGCTATCATAAGATATTATGGAGTAAACCTTTGCCAAATGGTAGCATCTTTAAATTATATGATAATAAAAATGGCGCTTATTTATATCACAAGTCAGAACTTGGAGAATTCTTTTTGGGTAGCGATGCTATAACTCACTCGTTTAAAAATCATAAGCGGAAGCAGTGGCTTACAAAGCAAATTCCAAACGAAGTAAATGAACTTTTCGAGGCAGGTTTTACCATCGGAGCTTATATTGTTTTTCCAAATAACATAATTGATGGCAAACATACAATCAATCAAGCACGGGGAGTAAATAGTTTAATTGATGATCGATTCGATTTAACGTTAGAATGTATTCGTCTTTTTTACATGGGAAAAGATAATCCACTTTATTCCACTTTGTTGAGATATAAGAATTTCTTCAATTTGTTTGATGATTTTATGGGTTATATCCATTTCTTTTTATTGGATGATTTGATTGATGAAAGTAATAATATTAAATTTTATTTGTCTTTTGATAACTTCAAAACTCGTCCAACATTTTCTGACGTTAGCCAATATTTATCATACAAAAAAGGAGTAATAAATTTTATTAAGTCAAGAAACAATCGAATAGAAAATTATATCAAATTAAAAAAGACCGAGCATGATACCAGCACATAACAAGGCGCTGAGGAGGGTAATTAGGGTCAGGCTTCACTTTTTCACACATAAAATAATAATATAGATTGTAAGGTTTACAAAAAGTATATGGAGGGACTATTATGGCTACTATAATAAAGACATGGGAAATTATTGATGATGAATTAAAAGAAACTGGGGAATCAATGCTTGAGGCAGAAAAGAAAGAAAAAGAACATTTGGAAAAATGGATTAAAACAAATTCAAAAATATTGGGTGAAGATATATTAATAATAGGTGAACAGGTTTACACGAAATCTGGTCCATTAGACTTTTTAGGAATTGATAATTCTGGGAACACTGTCATAGTAGAATTAAAAAGAGATATGTTGCCGAGGGAGGTGCTTACTCAGGCTATAGATTACGCTTCTGCAGTGGCTTCTTGGGATATCGATAAATTAAGTGAAGTTTGTTTCGAATATAGCGGTCAATCTCTGGAAGATTATATTTCTGAAAAATTTGAAGGAATAAAGTTAGAGGATCTGGTTATCAATAAAGCTCAAAGAATTTTATTAGTTGGATTTTCAATTGAAGAATCTCTAAGCCGTATGATAGAGTGGTTATCTTCCAATTATGACTTAGGTGTCAATGCCATTATTTTAAATTATATAAAGACTTCATCTGGTGATGAATTATTGTCGAAGACAGTCATAATACCTGAAGAAATTGAAAAAGCAAAATCAGACAAGAAAAAATTCAAGATTTTAATGTCTGATGAACCTGGGGAATACACTCCTGAAGAATTAAAAGATTTACTGCTAAAGTACTTATCTAAAAACTTGTATTCAGCCAAAAGAATTAAAGATGTTATATTACCTTATTTATTAAAGAATAAAATTGCAACAAGAGAAGAACTTAAGAAAGAATTTGTAAGAACAAAGGCAGCAGATGATAAAAAGCAAGCAGGATATTTCTTGTCATTAATTTCCAATCAATTAGGCCAACAGAAAAAAGATTATTTAAGACAAATAATAAGTTATGAGTATCCCAATTATCCCTGGGAAAAGGATAATTTTAGATTAAAAGAAGAATATAGAGAAATAGTTGAAAATGTCTTACTAGAGTTAAAAGAAGAAGATAACACAAAAGAACAAAACTTATAATTCTTATAACTAATAATTTGGAGAAATTTATGATAGTTTTTTCCTGGAATTGTAAAGGCGCTAATAAAGAGAATAAAATTTGGAATTATTTGCAAGAATTGTCTTCTGATATTTTGTTACTTCAGGAAGTGACTTCGTTAAACCTGAATCTTATTATATTGGAACAAGTAACAGAACAAGGGACGGTTCTCTGTTTGACCCCTTTCCTCTGATGATTTAAAATGTTATTATTAATATACTTACGAAAGAAGATTTTCCTATGCCCAGAGTAGCCTGTATCAAAAGCAATAGCGAAATCTACTCTACCTTATAACTATGAGGTATTAACCAACAAAATATTTTCTCCTCTTTTGCAGATTAGAAAGAATTCCTAAACACCTTATTTATTCCATGTCAAACTAGAGACTCAAAGCAAGATTTGGCAATATCACAAGGGACTGGCTGTTCTTTGAGACAGCTGGCCAGGTTAGCAGGATTGACGGTGAATCAGATGGTGAGAGCTTGAAACAGAGAACCATTCCCTGTTTCTCGGTAAATTATTAGATCTGGATTATAGCACAGTCAGTGTGGGAAGAAAAAGATTAAGAAGCAAAATAGCTAAGGATAATGATGTAAGTAATTTAGTAAGAAGAATAAGAAATAAATTGTCAACTATAAAGATTTGACCCCTTGACCTGCTTTTTTAAATTTGCGGAATAATTTGACATTGTATTCAAGACATACTACAATTGTAGTCAAAAAGGATTACAATAATGGATTTATTTTCTATTTCTAAATCTAAGTTAAGAGAAGACCTTTTAACATTGTATTTTACCAATAACGACCAGAAATACTACTTAAGAGAACTGGAGAGAATACTCAACTATCCTGTAGCTAATATCCGTCGGGAATTAATCAAATTGGAAAGAACAGGTCTTTTCCTGAGCGAAAGCAAAGGAAATCTGGTTTATTATTACCTTAATCAATCTTACCCTCTGTATGATGAATTAAAGAATATTATCTTTAAAACTTCAGGAATCCCCAAAATACTTCGTGATGTTTTATTGAAATTTAAGGGAATAACTCATGCTTTCATTTACGGTTCTTTTGCCAAAGGGGAGGAAAGAGTTGATAGTGATATTGATTTACTCATCATTGGAAAAATTAATGAGGACAAGCTAATAGAAGAACTAAATAATTTAGAAGGGAAACTGCAGAGAGAAATAAATTACACCATTTATACCAAGGAAGACTTTACTAAAAAGAAAGAAGAAAGAAATTCTTTTATCTTAGATGTTATCGAGGGGAAGAAAATATTTTTAATAGGAGATAAAAATGCACGTATTTTATAGGGTCAGGCTTTACAATTTCATTGGAGGTAAAAGTAAATGGAAATAATAGGATATTCAGAGAAAGGATGTCTTCAAAGCTTATAAAGAGATAGTTAGAATATAATAGAAATATTAGTTAGATAATATGACATTATCCAATTAATGCAAGAAAAAATAAAAAGCATAAGCATACTAGAAAAGGTATAGAAATGATCAGATGGAAACACAAAGATAAAGTTACTCGTTATACATGCTAAGAACAGTAAAATAAAATACTTATATTATATTGACTATTAATGTTCACTCATTATATAATGTTCAATAAAAAGTGAACATTATATTAAGGTGAACAATATGACCAAAAATGAAAAAATAAAAAATGTTTTTTCAGATAAAGCATCTTTAGTCTTACGAATGATGTTGCAAAATCCTGAAAAGAAATGGGTTGTTCGTGACTTCGTTGAAAAAAAATTATTAAGCATTGGTATGGTCCAAGAAGTACTGCAATCAATGGAGATTAAAGGGTATATCGAAAGAATAAAAAAGGGTCCAAAAAGTTTTTCTCTTTTAACCAATTCTGAAAAGCTAATTACCGACTGGCTTAAATGGTACCACTTTGAAAAAAATGAAATTGATTCCTATTATTCCCCAGATAAGAATATTATAGAAAAATTAAAATCAGTTTTAAAAGGGCAGGACTATGCTTTAACATTGCACCAAGGTGCTAATCTAATCACTTCTTTTGTTAGAACAACAGATATTTATTTATATGTAAAAACTGAAAATTGGGAGAAAGATATTTTAAAAATTAGACAAGACTTAGGGTTGAAAGAGCTGGTTCGAGGTGG
>DOTB01000077.1 GCA_003513845.1 Candidatus Atribacteria bacterium
GGCATTCTCCTTTTTCTTTCTTTTGTTTTATTTTTTATGGTTATATTATCCCATATTAGGTCTTTATATGCAAATAAAAGGTGCCTTTTCACACGGTCTGCCGTCCCCTTGACATTCTTTTTATAGTTGTCTTATTTTTAAAAATGCTATAAAATTAATACGTATGAAAAAATATTTTAAAGGTGCAGTGGTATGAATATGAAAAAGAAAGAATATGATGTTATTATCATTGGAGCAGGCCCTGCCGGTATTTTTACCGCCTTCGAGCTAACCAGAAAGAATAATTTATCTGTATTGATAATAGAAAAAGGTAAAGATATTGACCAGAGAGACTGCCCGATGAGAACTAAAAAGGGGAGCTGTTTTCATTGTTCTCCTTGCTCCTTGTTATCCGGATGGGGAGGAGCCGGCGCCTTTAGCGACGGTAAATTAAATTTATCTACCGAAATCGGGGGACAGCTGGATAATTATATAGATAAAGATGAAGTTACTGAGTTAATCAAATATGTTGATGATATTTACCTTGAATTTGGAGCAAGTAAGACTGTTTTCGGCACAGATGGAGAGAAGATAGATATTATTAAAAAGGAAGCTTCTCTGGCAAACCTGCAATTAATACCTACTAAAATCAGACATTTAGGGACAGAAAAATGTGTCGAAATATTAAAGGAAATGTACGAATATTTAAAAAATAAGATTACTATAAAAACTAATACCGAAGTTAAAAAATTTCTAATTGATAAAGACAGGGTGTCAGGAATTGAAACCACAAAAGGTGAAATAATTAAAGGAAAGTTCGTAGTGGCTTCACCTGGAAGGGCAGGGGCTGAATGGTTGAAACAACAGGCAGATAATTTAGATATAAAAATATCTAATAACCCAGTTGATGTGGGAGTAAGAGTAGAAGTCCCTGCTATAACTATGAAGCGTTTAACTGATGTTATATATGAATCAAAATTAGTGTATTATACTAAATTGTTTGATGATAGAGTTAGAACTTTTTGTATGTGCCCTTATGGCGAAGTGGTTACTGAATTTAATGATGGTATTACCTCAGTAAATGGACACAGTTATCAAGAACATCGAACTGATAATACTAATTTTGCCTTGTTAGTAAGCACCAATTTTACTGAACCTTTTAAAGAACCGATTGACTATGGAAAGTACATTGCACATCTGGCGAATATTTTAAGTGGAGGAGTTATTGTACAACGATTAGGGGATTTAGAGTTAGGCAGGAGATCTACGCCAGACCGGCTTAGACACTCAATTGTTGTTCCGACTTTAAAAGAGGCTACTCCAGGAGACCTTAGTTTTGTTTTGCCCTATAGAATACTTTCCGGTATTTTAGAAATGATAAAAGCTATGGATAAAATTGCACCCGGGGTTTATTCTAAACATACCCTTTTATATGGGGTAGAAGTAAAATTTTATTCTTCAAGATTAGATGTTTCAGAATCTTTAGAAACTAAAGTTACTAATCTATTTGCTGCCGGTGATGGTGCGGGCATTACTCGTGGACTTATTCAGGCTTCCACTTCTGGGATTGTAGTAGCTCGCGAAATATTAAAAAGAAGAAATAAGGATAAATAAAATATGAGGATACTTTTAACTAATGATGATGGGATATATTCTGAAGGAATTCAAGTTTTAAAGAAACAGTTAGAAAAAATCGCAAAAGTTACCATAATTGCTCCAGATCGAGAAAGAAGCACTATCGGTCACGCTATGACTTTGCGTAAACCTTTAAAAATTAGCGAGGTAAAGATAAATGGTGATTTTTGGGGATTTTCCCTTGATGGTACCCCAGTGGATTGTGTAATTGTAGGTTTGTTGGAAATTATGAAAAATAATAAGCCCGATATGGTTGTATCAGGAATCAATCGAGGACCTAATTTAGGTGATGACATTATCTATTCTGGAACAGTTTCTGCAGCTATGGAAGGGGCGATGAGAAATGTCCCTTCTCTGGCCGTTTCCATTGCAGCTTATGAAAATTTTAAATTCAAATCTGCAGCACTAGTTACCAAAAATATAGTTTCTCATTTGATAAAGAATAGTTTACCCAGTAATCTAATATTAAATATCAATGTTCCTAATATTGATTATGATAAAATAAAAGGAATTGTAGTAACCAGGCATGGGAAAAGAGTATATCAAGATGAAATAAAGATAATACATGATCCCCAGGGCAATACTCATTATTGGTTAGGAGGGGATTTGCCAGAAGGGAAGATTGAACCTGATACCGATTTTGAGGCGATCTATCACCATAAAGTGTCTATAACTCCTCTTTCTTTGGATTTAACTAATTATCATAATATGCTTGAAGTTAAAGATTGGGTGAAAAAATGGTATCTTAAATAGAAAAATTACCAATTGGAGCAACTAAACAGATGAATGAACAGATATATTTAATTTTAATATTAATCTTTATAATCATAGTACTTTCCAGATTTATTGTCCGGCTTTATAGTATCAATCATCCGAGAGTCAGAAGTGCAATTTTTTATTTTAGGATGTTGTTAGGCTTCTTAATTGCAATGACTATCTATATTATAATCGAAGTAATCAGGGGACATAATGCTTTAGAAAGATTTTATGGTGGTTAAGGGATAAATAAATAAGGTATAAATCAATGGTAAATGAAGTGATTTTTTATGGATTTCCAAAAAGCACGAGAGGAAATGATAAAATACCAAATAAAGGGTAGAGGTATTAAAGACGAAAGAGTTCTCTGGGCAATGAGTATCGTCCCTCGGGAAAAATTTGTTTTAAAAGAAAATGAAGAAGAGGCCTATATGGATTCTCCCTTGCCCATAGGTATGGGACAGACTATTTCACAACCTTATATGGTTGCTTTAATGACTGAATGCTTGTCTCTTAAAGGGCCAGAGCGGGTTTTAGAAGTGGGTACCGGTTCAGGTTATCAGGCTGCAATTTTGTCTAAACTGGCCAAAGAGGTTTATACTATTGAACGCTTTAAGATTTTAGCAGAGAGAGCGGAAAGAATATTTAAAAAATTGGGAATAAAGAATATCAAAGTGGTAGTAGGGGATGGTACCAATGGCTTAAAAGAATATTCTCCTTATGATGGCATTATAGTTACTGCAGGGGCTCCGGAAATACCAAAGACCTTAGTGGACCAATTAAAAGAGAATGGGAGAATAGTAATACCAGTAGGTAATTCTTTTTCTCAAGACCTTTTACAGGGAATTAAAGTAAAAGGAAAATTAAAGATACGGAATTTTGGTGGATGTGTTTTTGTGCCACTGGTAGGTAAATATGGTTGGCAGTAGATAAAAAACATGGAGCGGGAAACGGGGCTCGAACCCGCGACCTTTGGCTTGGGAAGCCAACGCTCTACCACCTGAGCTATTCCCGCTTAATGAGCAGCAGTTATTTAAATTAATCGCCTGTAAATAGTTATTAGCAGGGGTCATATTTTATTCGAATTGATTATCTATTCCGATACGATTAAAATATTTGCTTGAGATATTATACCTAAATATTAATAAATTATCAATACTTATAATAAAAGTATCGCGTATCGCGTATCGCGTGAAAAAATTAGAATTCAGTGGTAAGGTAGGGGCACGATGCATCGTGCCCACAGATGATGGAGAAAAAGAAGAAAGGCTTACATTAAGCTTACACCAAGACAATGAAAATATGTAAGAAATAAGAAATGATAAAAATAGAAGGAGTGTAAATTATTGAAATATTATTCGCAGAAGAGAAGAAACAATAAAAATAAGGTAAGAAAATTTTTTTCGTTTTTAATAATATTAATAATTGTGGTTAGTTTATTTGAAGGCATTGATTTATACATAAATAGAAATAAGATATTTCCTGGGGTATCAGCCTTTGGGATTCAATTAGGTGGGCTAAATAAAGAAGAAGTCAAGAAGACTCTTCAACCAATTGTCTTAAAGATAACTGATTCTCCACGGGTATTAATATTTGAAGAGGAAAAAATAAAGATTGTTCCTAAGGATGATTTAGATGCTTCTATTGATTTATCTCAAACAGTTAATGAACTATATAGAATTGCTCGCAGTGGTAATATTTTTAAACGGATAAAAGAAAGAATTGCAGTCTGGAGAAAGGGTTATGAAGTATCTTTTCAAGCTGAATTTAATTCCCAAAAATTAAAAGATTTACAGAACAAAGTAAGTTCTTTAATAAATCGTATACCCTGTGATGCTTATTTAGAAAATAATCGTATTGTTGAAAGCAGGGCAGGGGTAAAACTTAATTTAGAGGAGTTTGATAAAGCAATTTTAGAAACTTTAAGTTGTTGGGACGAAAATAAATATCTTATAAGTATTCCTGTTATAACTATTCCTCCTCAATACACTACTCAAGACCTATTAAAAAAATTGGGTATTTTTCAAGAATTAGGGGCATATTCTACTTCTCTAAAGAATAAAGAAGAAAATACTATTTATAATATAAAATTAGCTTCTGAGATGATAAACGGTAGATTAGTAAAGCCACAAGAAGTTTTTTCTTTTAATGAATACGTAGGTCCAGCTGAAAAAGAAGATGGTTATAAAGAAAGTACTATAATTGCTAATGGAAGATTTGAAAATGGTTATGGTGGAGGAGTTTGTCAGGTATCAAGCACTCTATATAATGCAGCACTTTTAGCCAATTTACCAATTGTGGAGAGGTATAACCACTCAATATATGGAGATGCTACCAGATATGTCCCTTTGGGTAGAGATGCTGCTATATTTTTTGGATATAAAGACTTAAGATTTAAGAATAATTTAGATAATGAGATAGTTATTTTTGCAAAGGTTTTAGGGGATGTGCTGCAGGTAAATATCTTTGGCCAATACTCAGATAAACCCGAAATAGAAATTATTAGTAAAGATGAGAAGGTTATTGACTATCAGATAATTAGAGAAAAAGACCCTGGATTAGAAGCTAACCAGGAAATAGTGGTACAAGAAGGGGTGCCTGGTTATAAAGTTAAAACTTACCGCATTATTCGAAAAAATGGAGAAGAGAAGATAGAATTATTATCGGATGATACTTATAAAAGTGTTCCGATGATAATTAAGGAAAATTAGCTTAATTAGTATTGCGTATAAAGATACGGCTATTAAATTATGAAAATATTTAAGTTGTTATCAAGGAAATATTTTTTAAAAATAATATTTACAGCATTTATATTAGTATTTATTTGTTTGCCTCAGATTGCCTTACCTCAGACAACCTCTGTTGAATATATTTGTGCAGAAACAGATTATGAAACCCCTGTCTATAAATTTCAAACCGATTATAAAAAACCGACTGTAATGATTATAGCCGGAACACAT
The DNA here is from genome assembly GCA_003513845.1 of Candidatus Atribacteria bacterium. Lineage (GTDB taxonomy): Bacteria > Atribacterota > Phoenicimicrobiia > Phoenicimicrobiales > Phoenicimicrobiaceae > Phoenicimicrobium > Phoenicimicrobium oleiphilum. Next base: position 5,331 of record DOTB01000077.1, read on the forward strand.
GGTAATGAAATAGCTGGCATTAAAGCTACCCAATATTTAAAAGATAATATTGAAATTGAAAGAGGAACTTTAATAATAATACCAAAAGCAAATATTTTGGCTTGCGAAAAAAGTGTAAGAAATTTCCCTCCAGATATTAATCTAAATAGAGTTTATCCCGGAAACGCTGAAGGGAATGAGATAGAAAGATTAGCTTACGAAATATTTAATCTAGCAAAAAAATATAATATTGATTTACTTGTTGATTTACATGAATCGATAGAGTTTTATAAAAATAATCCCAAAAATTATGGGCAAACTCTTGTTATAGATTCCAACGATGATTATTTATTTAATTTAAGTTCTTCTATTGTAGAAGAGATGAATCAAGAAATCCTTGACTCCAATAATAAGTATCAGGTTTTAGTGAAGCCTGTAGAAGGAAGTGCTGCATACAGTGCCTATCATCAACTCAATATTCCCGCATTAACCTTTGAGACCTGCAGAAAATTGCCATTATCTTTTCGGATAGAAGAACATATTAAATTGGTGAAACTAATATTGTTTAGGTGGAATATGATTACAGTTAGAGAGATAAATTACTTAAAAAAGGGCGGATGAATCCGCCCTCTACAGGAAATAAAAAAAGTAACAAAGAACTGCCCACTGAGATGGCAACACACACATTAATTGTTATTTGAAGTATCTTCTTTAGTCTCCTCAGTATCATCTGTTTCTTTCAAAGTTGTTTCATCTGGAGAGCTGGAAACTTGGTTATCTTCTTGAGAAGATTCAGAGAGTAGGTTTTCGCTTTCAAAATCGTAATTTATAATAATATCAGCCTGTTCATTTAACTGGGCGATTAAGTTGGATATGGCTTCACTTTCCTTTTGATATTTTAAGATGTTGTTTATTCGTTCTTTTACTTCTTCAAAAGTAGGGTTATATGCTTCTTTTTTCTCTTCACATTTTATAATATGATACCCAAATTCGGTCTTTACTACTCCACTAATTTCACCGGGTTCTAAAGAAAAGGCGACATCTTCAAATTCTTTAACCATTTGGCCTTTAGAAAAAAATCCCAGGTCTCCGCCATTGGAGGCAGATGGACAGATTGATTTTTCCTTGGCTAATTCAGCAAAATCAATTATACCTTCTTTTAATTGCTGGAGAATATTGTTTGCTTCTTTTTCTGTTTCTACCAGTATATGGCGGGCACGGACTTTTTCTGGCTCAAAAAAACTTTCTTTGTTTTCATCATAATAGGACGATAGTTCATCTTCGGTAATAATAATTTTATTTTTTGCCTGATTTAAAATATAATTTATCATAAGATTATTTTTTATTTCATCTCTAAGTTGAGTTAAGGTCAAATTATTTACTCTCAAAGCTTCATTAAATTCTTCAGGAGAAGAGAAATTTTCTTTTATTTTATCTACCTCTGAATCAATGTCATCTTTGGAAATTTTAACCTTTTCTTTTTTAGCTTGTTGTAATAATAATTCTGCATTAATTATTTGTTTAAGGACGTTATTTTTCAGCATATTAATGGTAGATTGATCCATACTTGAGAGAGTTTGGTTATCATATCTTGATATTACATTTTGGAAAGTAGATTGCCATTGATTGTAACTAATTCCTACACCATTTACTTCTGCGATATAAAATTTTCTTGGCTGGGAACTCCTATATTGACCCAAACCATAAAAAATAGATATACCAAAAAAGGCCACTACTATGATTAAAACAATTTTCATCTTTTTTCTTAATAATTGCATCATAATTTATCTAAAATCTCCTTTTGATTTAGTTGTATATAATATAATATCATATATATGTTTTGTCAAATGTTTACTCCCTAATCCTGGTCTTTTGAATAAGATATAAAGGCACGATGTATCGTGCTCTTTTCTTTACGAGATAAGAGAGAGATAAAAAGATTTGACATATTCCAAAGTTAATATAATAATATAGGAGTTCTAATTATAATTTTTTGATCATATAAAATTTTAGTAGAAGTTCATTTGTTGAAAATTTTATAGTAGTATTATATAATATGTAAGAATTTACAAGTTTTAAATAATGCTAAAATTAACAAAATGTATGAAAGATAATAGTAGTATGAATTAAACCCATAATACTATCATTTTGTTAGCTTTAATATGAATAGGATGGGAGGTGTAAATGTGACCAAAGTAAAAGTAAAAGACAACGAAGAATTAGATCACGCTCTTAGAAGATTTAAAAAAGAATGCCAAAAAAGCGGAATAATTTCTGAAATACGACGTCATGAATATTACGAAAAACCAAGCGTTAGAAGAAAAAAGAAAATTCTTGCTGCTCAGAGGAAACAGAAAAAAAGAGGTAGATTTTAAATGACCAAAGAATTATCTTTAGAAGAAATTATATTCAATGACATGAATAAGGCATTAAAAAATAAAGAAAAATTAAGACTATCAACTTTGCGAATGATTAGGGCAGCAATGAAAAATGCTGAAATATCCAAGAAAGATAAACTCACGGAAGATGAAATTATTTCGATATTGAAAAACAATTTAAAGAAAGCTGAAGAATCTTTAGATATTTTTATAAAAGGGGAAAGACCAGACCTTATTGATAAAGCAAAAAAAGAAATTGAAATAATAAAGGAATATCTTCCTGAACAACTATCTGAAGAGGAAATTACAAGAATAGCTAAAGAAACAATTATAAAACATAATTTTAAGACCCTTAAAGACCTTGGCCCTGCTATGAGAGAAATTATGTCCCAACTAAAAGGGAAAGCAGATGGAAAATTGGTTAATAAAGTAGCGAGGGATTTATTGGAAAATTTAAATAATTGATGTCAATTAAGAAAGACTCATTCTTGCTCTATAGCAAGATATTTGAGCCTTTCTTAGTTTTTATAATTATATAATTTATTTATCTTGGAGTATCGCAGAAGTAAACAAAGGTGCCAGGCACCTTTGTTTACTTCCTATATTTGTACTAACGACTGATTTAGGAGTGCAAATTATTTGATATTTAAAAAGGATTTCAAAAAATATTATGATAAAATATATGTTACATTTATCATAATATTGACAGTTATCAGTGTAATTAATTTAGTCACCTTTGCAAATGAAACAGAAAATGTATATGTAATCTCGATTAAAGGAACGATTGACTTAGGCTTATCGTCCTATGTCCAAAGGACTATAGAAGAGGCGTTATTAAATAAAGCGAAGGCGGTTATTTTAGAAATTGATACCTTCGGTGGAAGGGTTGATGCTGCCGTTCAGGTAAGAGATAAATTAATAAATTTGAACATACCAAGTGTAGCTTATATTAAGAATAGAGCATGGTCTGCTGGGGCATTGATTGCATTATCTGCAGAATATATTCTAATGGATAAAAGCGGTAGTATTGGTGCCGCCGAACCGCAGCCATCTGACGAAAAAACTGTCTCAGCCTTGAGGACTGAATTTGCATCTACTGCTTTAAGTAGAGGGCGTCCAGAAAAGATAGCGGCTGCAATGGTAGATAAAGATATAGAAATTGAGAACATTATAGAAAAGGATAAAATATTAACTTTAAATGCTGAACAGGCTATAAAATTAAATTTTGCAGACGGTATTGTTTCCGATATCAAAGGAGTTTTAGAATTTTTAACTCTCGGCAATGCGAAAATAAAATATATTTACCCTAACTGGGCAGAGAATGTAAGCCGATTTGTTACCAACCCCACAGTCAGTTCACTGTTATTATCTATAGGATTTTTAGGATTAATAATTGAATTTTGGACCTTGGGCTGGGGAATTGCCGGAACAATAGGAATAATTTCTCTGTCTTTATTTTTTGGAGGTCATATAATCGTTGGATTGGCTGGGTGGGAAGCAATTATCCTTTTTTTGGTTGGTTTTTTATTGCTTTTAGCAGAAATATTTTTTATTCCTGGTTTTGGTTTAGCAGGAATAAGCGGAATTATTGCCATTGTAATCAGTATATTTCTTACCTTTGGAAATGTTATTCAGGCTACTTATTCTATATTAATTGCTTTAAGTTTGTCATTGGTAGGATTTTTCTTATTAATTAGATATATACCTTCTACTCGAGTCTGGAGAAAATTTATCCTTTTTACTCAGCAGAAAAAAGAGTTGGGATACACGGTTGAAACAAAAGAATTGAAAAAGTTAAAAGGGAAAGAGGGGATAACCATTACACCTTTACGTCCATCTGGTATAGTAGAGGTGAATAACCAGAAACTAAATGTTATTACTCGAGGAGAATACATTGATTCTAATACAAAAGTTAGAATAATAAATATTGAAGGCAACAAGATAACAGTTGAAGCAGTCGATGCTTCTAATAAGACATTGTAATACTGTGCAGGACAGGCTCAACTTTCTATTTGTAAAAAATATTATTTTTGGTTATTCTGCACTTGATTTGGGATACATAAGTAGGGGCACGATGCATCGTGCCCAAAAATACTGAAAGACAAAAAGGATGGAATAGATTATCTATTCCGCAAGAATGATAGGAAAAGGAGGTTAAAGATGATTGATTTATTAATTCCGTTGATTCCGATTATAGTTGTTATTTTCGTAATCTATATTTTTTTTCAATTTATACCAGTAGGTTTATGGATTTCAGCTTTAGCTGCTGGAGTAAAGGTAGGGATTTTTACTTTAGTGGGTATGAGACTTAGAAGGGTACCTCCCCATCAGATTGTCAATGCCTTAATAAAAGCTACCAAAGCTGGATTAACTATTTCTATTGATAAATTAGAGGCACATTACTTAGCCGGAGGAAATGTTGATAGAGTAGTAGATTCCCTGATTGCTGCTCAGAGAGCAGGGATTCCTCTGTCTTTTGAAAAAGCAACTGCCATTGATTTAGCTGGTAGAAATGTTTTGGAAGCAGTTCAGATGAGTGTAAATCCGAAAGTAATAAAGACTCCCGTAGTAGCTGCTGTAGCTAAAAATGGCATTCAAGTTATGGCTACTGCCAGAGTAACTGTAAGAGCGAATATAGAACGTTTAGTGGGTGGAGCAGGTGAAGAAACAATAATAGCCAGGGTAGGAGAAGGAATTGTAACTACTATTGGTTCAGCGGAAACCCATAAAGATGTTTTGGAAAACCCGGATAATATTTCCAGGACTGTGTTAAAAAAAGGTTTAGATTCCGGGACAGCTTTTGAGATACTCTCAATCGATATTGCTGATGTCGATGTAGGTAAAAATATTGGGGCTATGTTACAGACTGATCAAGCAGAAGCTGACAAGAAGATTGCTCAAGCCAGAGCTGAACAGAGAAGGGCATTAGCAGTAGCTCAGGAACAGGAAATGAAAGCCCGGGTTCAGGAAATGAAGGCAAAGGTGGTAGAGGCGGAATCAGAAGTTCCCAAAGCTATGGCAGAAGCACTGAGAACGGGGAAATTAGGAGTAATAGATTATTATAATTTGAAAAATATTGCTGCTGATACTGCTATGAGAGATAGTATCTCTGATATATCAAAGAAAAAAGAGACTAAGTAAAACAGATTTATTTTGCCCTCTTTCACGGGCACAAGTTTGGATAAGGCAGAGTAAGATAATGTCAATAATTCTTTTTATTTTTTTATTATATATTTTGATAATTTTATTTGGTTGGTTGCAATATCGAATAAAATTATCTAATATATCTGATCAACAAAAAGAAGAATCCATTGATAAAGAAATTATTATTCAGGATGAAACAAAATTACCTGAGTATAGTAGTAGTTTTAAAAATGTTGACCATAAAGAAATAAAAGATGAGATTATAGTCGATGACGAAGTAAAAGAATTTTATAAAGAGGAAGAAAAAAAACCTCTGGATGATAAACCACAGTTAATAGACCAGAAAAAAATTATTTTCGACCAGGAAAGCGAATTAAAGGAGTATTTGTCTAATGATATATTGGTAAATGGAATAATATTATCAGAGATAATTGCTCCACCTCGAGCCCTAAATCCTTATAAATTTAAAAAATATAAAAGATGGAGGGAAATTAGTCATTAGTATTACGAAAGTAGAAATATTATGGAATTGAAAAATGTTATTAAAAAAGATATTTTTATTAAAAATAAAGATGAATTAAGAGAATTGTTTGGTAAATACGATGAGAATATTAAGTTGATCAATCAATATTTTTCAGTAAAAATATCAACACAAAATGATAGCAAATTAGTAATATCAGGAATAAAAAAAGAAGTAAACAGTTCAGGTAGGATAATCGAAAGTCTTCTTTCAATAATAAGAGAAGGATATCCTCTTTCTATGTCACAAGTAAAATATCATATTGAAATGGCCAAAAAAAAGCAGCATTTAGATTGGAAATCATTATATAAAGATATAATATATGTTTTTAAAAAAGAAAAAGAAATCAGACCCAAAACTTTAGGGCAAAAGAGATTAATAGATGCGGTCAAAAAAAATGAAATTGTCTTTGCTATCGGACCTGCGGGAACAGGAAAAACATATTTAGCTGTTGCTATGGCCCTTTCAGCTCTAAAAAATGAAGAAGTAAGCAGGATAATTTTAGTTAGACCGGCAGTAGAAGCAGGAGAGAGTTTAGGATATTTACCAGGAGACTTGTTGGAGAAGATTGACCCTTATTTTCGCCCTTTGTATGATGCAATGTATGAAATGATGCCTGCAGAAAAATTTCAAAAATATATGGAGAGAGGGATAATAGAGATAGCTCCTTTAGCCTATATGAGAGGAAGAACCTTAAATGATTCCTTTATTATTTTAGACGATGCTCAAAATACTACTTTAGGTCAAATGAGAATGTTTTTAACACGTTTTGGTTTCGGTTCCAAAGTTATAATTAACGGAGATATTACCCAGATAGATTTACCACAAAAAGAAAACTCTGGATTGATAAAGGTCGCAAAAATACTTAAAAATATAGATGGTATCGAATTCATATATCTCACTGACCAGGATGTGGTGAGACATAGATTGGTTCAAGAGATTATTCGTGCTTACGAAAGAGAAGATTCGCAACACCGGAAAACGGAGTGATTTTTATGTCCATATATGATAAATGGATGAAATGGAAAAATAAAGACAAAATGATAGAAAAAAGTACTCAGAAAAAGAGCAAATGGGTACAAGGATTGTTTCTACAAAAAATAATGCTTGCTTTTGCTACCTTAATTATTTTAATCTTAATTTTATCTATAAATTTCTTTCCCGATAAAATTGTCTTAAAAGAAGGACAAATTAGTTCAAGAGATATTCTTTCGCCAAAAACTGTTGAATTTATAGATTTAGAGACCACCCAGAATTTAAAAGAAAAGGCAGCTAAATCCATAAAAGAGGTATATGATTTAAATTTGGCAAATATTGAAAATGCAGAAAAACAGATAGATAATATCTTCCTAAAAATAAAAGAATACAAAAAAACTCTAATCGAATCTTCAAATTATGCCGATATTAATGCAGAAAACGTAGAAAGATTAACTGATGAAGAACTAAAGAAAATAGCTCGAGAAATTATCGAAGATTTGGGAATAATTATTAATGAAAATATTATAGTAAGCTGTTTTAGGCTCGATGATTTATCCTTAGATAAGATAAATAGAGATATTAAAAATACTGTAAGAAAAATTATGGAACAAGGAATTAAAGAAAATGATTTAGAAAGTGCTAAAAAACAATTGGTAAGAGAAATTAGTGAGATTTCTCTTAATCATTATGATGCTTTGATAGCCAGCGAAATTGGTAATGCGGTAATTTTACCCAGTTTATTCTTGAATAAGGAGGAAACCAAAAAAAGACGGCAAGAAGCTATCTCTTCTGTCCAGGAAGTTAAAAAGACTATTCAAAAAGGACAGATAATTATAAGAAAAGGAGAAATTGCTACTTCGGAAGATATTGCTATGCTTAATGCCCTGGGATTACAAAATCCAAAATTTAATTACAATAATGTCATCGGAATAATAATAATTACCGCAATTTTAATTATGTTAGTAGTTTTATATTTAAGCTATTTTCATCCAGGGATTTATGAAGACATAAATAAATTAATGTTATTGAGCATTATTTCTATCTTCACAATTTTACTAGCTAGGTTAATTAGCCAGGTATCAGGATACATAATACCTATTGCTGCGGCTTCGATGTTAATTGCAATTTCTTTAGATCCTAAAATAGCATTATTAATTACTGTATTTTTAAGTTTATTATTAAGTTTTATTCTTGGAGGAGATATAAATTACATCTTGGTTGCAGTTATTGGTGGAATTGTGGCAATATATAGTATTCGTAAAGCAACTCAAAGGTCAAGTTTAACCAGAGCAGGTTTAATGGTGGCAGGGATAAATGTAATTACCATATCAGCTTTAGGATTAATAAATAATGAAGGTTATTATATTATTTTAAAGGAGGATTTGTGGGGGATATTAAATGGTTTTTTAGCAGTTATTCTTACTATTGGAATTTTACCTTTTTTGGAAAGTTTTTTTGACATTACCACATCTTTTAAACTAATGGAATTATCTAACCCTAATCAGCCTTTGCTGAAGAAACTAATAGTAGAAGCCCCTGGTACCTATCATCATAGTATAGTAGTGGGTAATCTTTCTGAAACTGCTGCTGAAGAGATTGGAGGAAATGGATTATTAGCTCGAGTTGGTTCCCTTTATCACGATATAGGTAAAATAAAAAGGCCTTATTTTTTTACCGAAAATCAAGAAGCTTATAAGAATGTTCATGATGATCTGGAACCCAGTTTAAGTGCTTTAGTTATTGCTTCACATGTTAAGGAAGGGGTGGAATTAGCTAAGAAACATAAGCTTCCTAAAGATATAATAGATATAATAAGTCAACACCACGGTACTGGCTTGATAACCTATTTCTTTCATAGGGCTTTAAAAGAAAATGGTTCAAGTACCGATAAAATTGCTGAAGAGAATTACCGCTATTCCGGCCCAAAGCCTCAGACTAAAGAGGCAGGGATTATTTTATTGGCTGATTCACTGGAAGCAGCAACAAGAAGCTTAACTAACCCCACACCTACCAGAATAAAAACTCTGGTGAAAGAGATTATTCAGAAAAATTTAGAAAATGCTCAGCTGGAAGAATGTGACCTAACTTTGAAAGACTTAGACAAAATTGGAGATAGCTTTTCTCGGATACTTACCGGAATGTTTCATAGCAGAGTAGAATATCCTGATGAAAAGCTAATAAAAAAATTAAAAGAAGAAAAGAAAAAGAATGGAAATCTTGATAAAAAACCAACAGAAAATAATAAAAATAAACCAGAAGAAAATAAGGGAGATAATCAGAAAAATTCTACAACAACTAAAGGTTGATGAGCAGGTAGAGGTTAGCATTCTATTTACTACCGATAAATTTATAAGATATTTAAATAAAAAATATCGAGATATAGATGAACCTACTGATGTCTTATCATTTAGCTTGCAAGAGGAAATAATGAAATACCCCGAAGTACAAGGAAATAGACTTTTAGGTGATGTAATTATTTCTACTGAGACCGCTCAAAGACAGGCTGATACTTTAAATCATAGTGTCGAAAAAGAGGTAATATTATTACTGATTCACGGTTTACTACATCTAATAGGATATGATCATATAGAGGAAGAAGATAGCAAAATTATGCACCAGAAAGAAATGGAATTATTAAGTAACTTTGATTTTTAGTTAAAATTTTAATATAATTATATTAACTCTTAATAAATAAAATTATTTTTGGCATTTTCAAAAAATATGCCCAAAAAATTCAACTCAACAATTTAACTCACCATAGGTTAATAAAATAAATTTGAAATTTAGGAGGTGAGGCAAAAAAATTAACTAATTTGTTTTTCTGATTTTAGCTTAACAATTAAATTTTAAAAATAAAAGGAGGTATTTTTAATGTTAAGAAGTAAAACAATATTAGTCTTAGTATTAACGGTTAGTTTAGTAATGGGAATGTTTAGTTTTGGATTTGCTGCCCAAAAAGAATTTGTAGCTATCGCTACCGGAGGAACAGGGGGAACTTATTACCCCTTGGGAGGAGCTTTGGCTCAACTACTTTCTAATTATGTCGAAGGATTAATTGTAACAGCACAAACTGGAAATGCATCAATAGCTAACTGTAATCTGATAGGTAGGGGCCAAATTGAAACTGCATTCTCACAAGCCAATACTACTTATTGGAGTTATACTGCTACTGGAATATTAAAAGATGCTCAACCCATTACTAATTTAAGAGGTATTGCTTCTTTGTATCCTGAAACTATTCACATAATAGCTACTAAAGCCTCTGGAATTAAAACTGTAGAAGATCTTAGAGGTAAAAAGGTTGGAGTAGGTGCTCCTAACAGTGGAACTGCTGCAGATGCTGAGATAATTTTAAATGCTCATGGACTTACATTTGATGATATAAAACCAGATTTCTTGAGTTTTGCTGAAGTTGCCCAACGTTTAATTGATGGTCAGATAGATGCTGGATTTACTACTGCAGGTTATCCAACTTCCAGTGTAATTAACATCGCTACTAAAAGAGATATAGTATTAGTTCCAATAAGTGAGGAGAAGATGAAAGAGTTAGTGGAAAAAATACCTTATTATGGGGCAACCGTTATTCCTGCCGGAATTTACAAAGGCGTAGATGAACCTGTCCCAGCTCTTGCTACTCCTGCTTTATGGATATGTGATGCTAAGTTATCACCTTCTTTAGTATACAAGATGACTAAAGCCTTATGGGAACATAGAGATGTGTTAGAGAAAGTACATGCGAAAGGAAAAGATATTACTTTAGAAACTGCTCTTGATGGTATGGGTATTCCTCTTCATCCAGGTGCAGAATTATATTATAAAGAAGTAGGATTAATTAAATAAACTGAAGAAAGAAACCCGGGTGCCATAAAGTTATTTTTTTCAATGGTACCCGGTATTAATTTATGTTTAAAAAAAAGAAATATATAGTATTATTGGGATTATGTATTTTAATAATTACAATTTTAATATTATATTTTCTCCCTATATATACTTTAGAGCTTAGAACTTTTTCTAGTGGTGAAGTAATTTTTCAGCAGAGAATTCAGCCAGGAGATAAATTTATTTTAGAATATAACCATTCTGTTGCTCGTACACCAGTATGGGAAATATTCATCATCGATGATAACTACAAGATTATATTAGTGGAAACAGATTTTTTAGACCATGGAGCAGGTATGCCTTATGCTCCTTTTGGTCAGGAAATATTTATAGAAGAAGAGGGTAAATTCAAGATAAAAAATATGCATAGGATTATGCCTGATCCAATTTATTATATGGTAGGTAAAAATTCTAATAATTGCTTTTATTTTAAAGATAATAAAATTAATTTGTCTTATTTATTAGGTGATGAATTATTAATTATTGAAAATCATAATATAAATTTAATTATGTATCTTTTAGGGGGAATTTTTAGATGACAAAAGATGATAAGATTAAAGATAAAGAAATAGACGTTCAGGAACTTATGGAAAAATATGATACTGAGTCAAGAGTTAGAAGGCCTTTAGGAATTATGGCCATAATTGTTTCTATTATTGCTATATCTTTTTCGGCTTTCCAATTTTATACTGGAGGATTTGGTTTACTTTTAGCCTTAAAACAAAGGGCAATTCATTTAGCTTTTGCTCTATGCTTGATTTTTCTTATTTATCCATCTTCTCAAAAAGAATACGCTAAAAGTAAAAATAAAACACCTATATACGATATAATTTTAGCTATTTTAGGAGCAGGGACCTGCTTATATTTGGTAGTATTTTATAAGGAAATGGTAGTCCGCTCTGGTTTGCCAACTACTTTAGATTTAATAATGGGTGGTTTGGCTATCATATTAGTTTTAGAAGGAACGAGAAGAGTTATTGGTTCAGCTCTTCCTATAGTAGTAATGGTATTTTTATTATATTCTTATTTTGGTCAGATAATGCCTGGTTTCTTTGCTCATCGGGGATACTCATTAGAAAGAATGATAGAACATTTATATGCTGGCACAGAAGGGATATTCGGCATTCCTTTAGGGGTTTCAGCTTCTTTTGTATTCCTTTTTATTCTTTTTGGAGCAGTGTTAAATAAGACAGGAATGGGTAAATTTTTTATTGATGTAGCTATGGCGGTTGCCGGTCATACTACCGGTGGACCGGCAAAGGTTGCAGTCATTGCCAGTGGATTTATGGGCTCTATAAATGGAAGTTCAGTGGCGAATACTGTAACTACTGGCAGTTTTACTATACCTTTAATGAAAAGTATAGGCTATAGAAAGGACTTTGCCGGGGCTGTAGAGGCTGCAGCTTCTACCGGTGGACAAATACTTCCACCGGTAATGGGAGCAGCTGCCTTTGTAATGGCTGAGTTTTTAGAGATACCTTATATCAAAATTGCTGCTGCTGCCGCCATACCTGCCATAATCTATTATATAGCAGTGGGGACTATGGTTCATCTGGAGGCTTGTAAATATGGACTAAAGGGGTTACCCAAGGAACAACTTCCTAAATTAGGTGTGGTTTTGAAAGAAAAAGGACATTTAGTTATTCCTATAATTGGCCTGGTATATTTACTGGTTAGAGGTTACACTCCTCTATTCTCGGCTTTTTGGGCTATTGTAATGAGCCTGGCTATAAGTATGGTAAGACCTGAGACTCGTTTAAATTTAAAGAAATTAGGTGAGGCTTTTGAGGATGGAGCTAAGAGTGCCTTAGGTGTTGTCACAGCTTGTGCCTGTGCAGGTATGGTAGTAGGATCCGTAACTCTTACTGGTTTAGGTCTAAAAGTTGCCAGCGGAATTGTAGCTTTGGGCCATGGAAATCTTATGTTAACTCTGTTCTTTACTATGATTGCTTCAATCTTATTAGGTATGGGACTCCCCACTACTGCCAAGTATATAATTTTATCTATAATGGCTGCTCCTGCCTTAGTGGAGTTAGGAGTTCTTCCTCTGGCTGCCCATCTATTTATCTTATACTTTGGAGTAATTGCAGATCTTACTCCTCCAGTAGCAGTAGCAGCTTATGCTGGAGCAGGAATTGCTGGTGGTAACTCTATGAAGACTGGTTTTATTGCGGTAAGGTTAGCGGTAGCCGGATTTATGATTCCTTATCTATTTGCCCTTGATCCGGGATTAATGTTTTTAACTGGTTCAGTTGGCCACACTTTAGTATTAATTGTAACTTCATTAGCTGGTGTATTAGCTTTAGGAGCAGCAGCTGGTGGATATCTACTTGATCATACTAAGATATATGAGAGAGTTATATTAATGATAAGTGCAATTGCCTTACTAAGACCTGAGATTTTAACTGATATAATAGGTATTGTTTTATTAGGAGCAATAATAATTTTACAGAAAACAAGAATTTCTAAAGCCAAAACTAAGGTAAAATTAGCTTAAAATAAATAGTTTTATAAAATTAAGTTGCGGTGATTTTATTTGGATGACCCTGAAAATTTAGTTATTTTGATATCCGAAGTTGTTATTTTATTAGGTTTTTTAATACTATCAGCCTTTTTCTCAAGTTCGGAAACTGCTTTATTCTCTCTTAATAAACTGCAGTTGAAGAAGATGCAACAAAAAGAAGGAGAAAATCGTCAAGTAAAATCGATTATTAAACTTCTTGATGATCCACAAAGAACACTAATTACCATTTTAACTGGAAATATGTTTGTTAACGTTGCAGCTTCTTCTTTAGCTACCTATCTGGCTATTCAACTTTTCGGTGATATAGGTACCAGCATAGCTACTGGGGTAATGATTTTTTTAATACTTGTTTTTGGTGAAATTGTACCAAAATCATTAGCTGTGGCTAATGATGAAAAGATTTCCAGAAAAGTTGCTAAGCCAATAGATATTATAGCATCTATTATTCTTCCCCTTATTAAGCTTTTTAAAATTATAATTAATTTATTATTCTACTCTCTCGGTAAAAAAATAGCCAAGAGAAAAAAAGAAATTACCGAAGATGATTTGATAAGTTTAATAGATGCGGGAAAAGATGAAGGAGTTTTAGAGGAAGAAGAGAAAGAAATGATTAGAAATATATTTGAGTTCGGTGATACGACAGTAAAAGAAGTAATGGTTCCCCGTGTAGATATAGCCTGCATTCCTTCAGATACTAAATTAGATTCGGTATTACGTTTAATTAAGAAGGTTGGGCATTCTAGAATTCCGGTGTATGAAGGGACAATTGATAATATTATTGGAATATTGTATGCAAAAGATCTCCTGGCAGTTTATGAACGATGGTATAAAACAAAAGAAAAGTTTGATTTAAAAAAGATATTAAGGAAAGCATACTTTGTTCCCGAAAATAAAAAAATAGATGATTTATTAGATATTTTCCAGAGAGATAGAATTCAAATTGCTATAGTTATTGATGAATATGGAGGAACAGCGGGATTAATTACTCTGGAAGATGTAGTAGAAGAAATTGTGGGTGAAATAATTGATGAATATGATAAAGAAACAAAGTTATACGAAATTATTGATAATAATACTATGATTGTTGACGGAATGATTGATATTGACAAGATTAACGAATTATTAAATATAGAAATACCAGAAAATGATTTTGAGACCTTAGGTGGCTTTATTTATGACTTAATGGGCAGAGTGCCCCGGAAAGGTGAAAAAATAGAGTACCAACACTTGCAGATGACCATAGAACAAGTAGTGAAAAATAGAATTAAAAGGGTAAAAATAATTAAAAAATATACAGAATCCCAGGAAAATAAAAAGTTTAGATTCCGGAGGTAATGCGATTTTGACAGAATGGTGGATTAAAATTAGCACTATTATATTGTTTATGAGTTTGTTTTTTGCTGCATTCTTCTCTGGAGTAGAAACTGCTGTTATGTCTGCAAGTAAATTACGTCTTAAATATTTAGCAAAAAATAGAAATAAGAATGCTTCAATAATTTGCGAATTAACCCGAAAACCAGATAGATTTTTAAGAGTAGTTTTAATTGGTACTAATATTGCAGTAATAATAACTGCTACTATTTCATCTTCTCTGGCAATCTATTTTTGGGGAGATAAAGGGGTTTCCATCTCCGCTGTATTTACTACTTTGATAATTTTAATTTTTTGTGAGATAATTCCTAAAACTATCGCCCAAAGCAGCCCCGAAAAGATTTCACTAAATACTGCATATTATATAAAAATTACTTCTGTTTTACTTTCTCCTTTAGAAATCTTTTTTAGATGGATATCAAATTTTATCATCAGAATTCTAACCGGAAAAAAATATGTACCTCTAAATGGTTTTTTTACTAAAAAAGATATAAAATTATTTTTTGAAGTTGGGGAAAGGGAAGGGGCGTTAGAAAAAAAAGAAAAAAGTATGATTGAAAAAATATTAAATTTAAACGAAACTTATGTTAAAAATGTAATGAAGCCAAGAGAAAATATTGTAACTATCAGTGAATCTGCCTCCATAAAAGATGCTATAAAATTAATGAACAGAGAAGGTCTTTCCAGAATCCCGGTTTATAGAGACAACTCGGATAATATTCTAGGATTTATTTATGCAAAGGATTTTCTGGTTATTAATTTAGAAGATAAGATAAACAAAATTTTAAAACAATCGAATTTAATTCACCCCTCTTATTTTGTTTCAGAAACTACTAGAGTAACTACTCTATTAAAAGAATTTCAAAAACGCAAAATACACATTGCAGTAGTTATAGATAAAAATAAAAATATATCTGGAGTAGTCACTATTGAGGACCTTTTAGAGGAGATATTCGGAGAGATAGAAGACGAATTTGATAAGCAAGAGATAATATAGAAGAATAAAAAAAGAAGGGAGTATGATTTTGAGAAAGACATTAAATTTAAAACCAATTTTTAATAGAACAATATTTATAGTAGTAATAATATTTTTTTACTTACTACCAATAAATATCGGCAATGCTTATTCCAGTCAAAGTTTACCTATAGCAGTAATGATTGGAAATAGTCCGCAAGAGATTATCCATCAAACTGGTTTGGCTAATGCGGATGTAGTATATGAAATAAATGTTGAATATCCTTTTACCAGATTGATGGCTATATTCCTAAATAATGATTCAACTATTGTGGGGCCTATTAGAAGTAGTAGATACTATTTTTCAAGATTAGCTGCTGAGTGGTGCCCTATTTTCGCTCATTGTGGAGGGCAGAGTATAAAAAATGAGAAAATTATTGATTTAGACCAGATACATTATTCCTCCCCTTATTGGCGAGATAAAAATATTGGGGGATGGATTAATCTTTTCAGTAATACTGATAATTTAAGGGAAAAATGCAGGAAGTTAGGTTTTCAAACTAAGTTAGATTTAGAAAATTATTTAATTAATTCAAGAACTCTTAATTTATCAAGAGGGAATATCTCTAAAATATCCATAAAATATAACCATAAATATTCTGTGTCTTATATATACGAACCAAACCGCAATACCTATTTGAGATATGTAAATGATATACCTCATCAGGATAGTAAATCCCTTGAGCATTTATCTACTTCGAATATAATTATCCAATATGTTCCTGTTGAAAAAATTAGTGGAGACAAAGAGGGGAGGTTAGAGGTTAATATTATTGGGGAAGGTATTGCGAAGATATTTTTTGGCGGACATTATTTTATATCTAAATGGGTTAAAAAATCTAAAGAACAACCTACTATGTATTATGATAGTCAGGGTAATCCTTTAAAATTAAACAAGGGGAAAATATGGATTCAAATAGTACCCACGGAGACAAATGTATGGTTTAAATAGAATGAAAAAAAGAAGGCGAATAATTATGAATGTAAATTATGAAAAATTACTTAAAGAGGCAGAAGAGGTCAGAAAAAAAGCATATACTCCTTATTCCAAATTTAAAGTGGGGGCAGCATTACTTACTTCGGATGGAAAAATATTTACCGGTTGCAATATTGAAAATGCCTCTTTTGGTTTAACTGTATGTGCAGAAAGAGTTGCAATCTTAAAAGCTATTTCAGAGGGTTCGTACAAATTTGAAGCAATCGCAATTATAGGTGATACAAACCGGCCTTGTTCTCCTTGTGGGGCTTGTAGGCAAGTAATATCTGAATTTGGTGAAGACATTAAAATTGTTATGTCTAACTTAAAGGGAGAGGTAAAGATTAAAAAAATAAGTGAACTACTACCCGAAGCCTTTAACAAAAATGATTTACTATAATAATGTAAACAAAGGTGCCAGGCACTTTTGTTTACATTATTTGGGAAACGGGTCTATAATAGTATTATGTTATATAAAACCGAAGGAATAGTTTTAAAAAGTATAGAATACGGGGATGCAGACAAAATCGCTACCATATATACTAAAAATTATGGTAAAGTGCAAGCAATTGCTAAGGGCATACGGAAGACTAAAAGTAAATTTGGTAGCAGTTTAGAAATTTTAACTTATGCCGTATTTTTATTTTATAAAGGGAAAAATATAGATACAATTAGCCAGAGTGAAATATTAGAATCTTTTTTCTCAACGAGTAAGGAAGTAATAAAATTTGCCTTTGCTACCAATTGTGCAGAAATAGTTAACAAGCTCACTGAGGAGGGAGAAACCAATTTCAGTCTTTTTAATTTATTAAAGGAAGCTTTACATTATTTGAAGGAAACCAATGACCCAAAACTGCTGACCCTGTCATTTAAATGGAAAGTTATCTCGGTTCTGGGTTATAAACCATCTTTTAAACTTTGTTGTAGATGTAATAAGAGAGTAGGTGCCCAAAAAATGGGCGAATATTTTAGTGTAAAAGATGGTGGAATTATATGTAATGAATGTGTATCTAAAGATAATAAAGATTATAGGCCCGTATCTAATTATTTTGCAAAATTAGTAAATAAAATATTAATTACACCTTTATCTATTATATCAAATTACACTATTCCTGAAAAAAGGATGAAGGAATTAGAAGAGGTGACAGAATCATACTTGACTTATCATTCAGAGAAAAGTTTTAAAACAGATAAGTTTTTGAAGTCTCTTTAGTTTATTAGTCGTTAGTTGACAACTAGC
>DOTB01000069.1 GCA_003513845.1 Candidatus Atribacteria bacterium
ACTTAACGCAGGTTATCTACTCTGACAAATATCCTATCTATTTTTTATCTAACTCGCCTCCTTTATATATATTATTTTGTTGAACTAATTACCTTGTTTTATTTTATACTACTACTCTTTAAAAAATGAAAATTTTTCTTTTTTAGTAAATTCTAATTTTATAAATCAAAGTCTTGAACATTTTTTTCTAAAGATACAGTATTTTTCAAAATTCCAATTCCTTCAATTTCTACTTCTACTTCATCTTTGATTTTAAGTTCACCCACACCTGAAGGAGTTCCAGTTACAATAATATCCCCGGGATTCAAAGTCATTATCTGGGAAATAAAACTTACAATTTTTTCCACTTTAAAGATCATATTATTCGTAGAAGAATATTGTCTTATCTGTCCATTCTTTCGAAGTTGTATTTTAAGATTATTGGGATCTAAATCAGTCACTATAAAAGGGCCAATCGGAGCAAAGGTATCAAAGGATTTAGCTCTAATCCATTGGCCATCCTTTTTTTGTAGATCTCTAGCTGTCACATCATTAAAACAAGTATATCCTAATATATTTTTATAGACCTCCTTTGGGTCAATATTCTTAATCTTATTTTTTATAATTACCCCGAGTTCGGCTTCATAATCCAAATGTTTACTCATTTTGGGATACATAATCTTGTCTTTATGCCCGATTGCTGCGCTGGGAGGTTTTAAAAATATTAAAGGTTCTTCGGGTATTTTCATTTTTAACTCTTCTGCGTGGTCAAAATAATTTAAACCTAATGCAATTATTTTAGAAGGCATACAAGGTGGTAAATATTTAATCTCTGAAAGAGAATATTCATTTTCCAAAATTTCGTATTTGCTAAAAAAATTTCCTTTTATCTCTCTAACTTTATGGCCTTCAACTATACCATATTTCTCCAAGTCGTTGATTAAAAATCTCAAAAATTTCATAAATTAACCTCTTCTTGCTTTTTTAATTTTTAAATTAAGAATAAAAATAAGATTTGTAAATATAACTTTTATATTAACCCACAACCTCTTCAAATACTCTTAAAAAATTTCCTCCTAATATTTTCTTAATATCCTTTTCCTTATAACCTCGCTTAACTAATTCTATAGTAATATTTGGGATTTTTTCAGCACCTTCTAAATTTAAAGGCAATCTTCTTGTTCCGTCAAAATCGGAACCCAATCCCACATAATCTACCCCAACTCTTTCTACTAAATAATCAATATGTTTTACTACATCTTCTATAGTAGTTTTTCTTTTTTCTTGTGTTAAAAAATTAGGTACAAAGGTTACCCCTATAACCCCGCGTTTATCAGCTAAAGCCTTTATCTGATTATCTTTTAAGTTTCGAGGGTGTGGACATAAAGCATAACAATTAGAATGAGAAGCAACGATGGGAGCTTTACTCCTTTTAATAACATCCCAAAAACCTGTCTCTGAAAGATGGGACACATCAATTACCATTCCTAATCTATTCATCTCATCTATGACTTTTAAACCTAATTCGGTTAAACCACTGCCTGTTCGAGATTCGCCAATCCCATCAGCAATCTGATTTCTTTGATTCCAGGTGAGAGTTAAGAGTCTTACTCCTAATTTATACAATACTCTCAATATACCCAAATCACCTTCTAATGCCTCTCCTCCTTCTATAGAAAGTATAGCAGCAATCTTCTTCTTTTTATTTATTTCTTTTATTTGACTATAATTTGTGATTAAAGATATTTTGTCCTGATTCTTTTCAATTTCATTAAAAAAACAATCAATTAGCTGCAAAGTTCTTTTTAAAGAATTATTTTGTTTATAAATATCCTCTATAAAAACTGCAAAAACCTGGATATTTATCCCCCCCTCTTTTAATCTGGGGATATCCAGGTGCCCAGTAGATTTCCTATTTACCAAAGAATGTTTATGATTCATAATCCTTAAAATAGTATCGCAATGTCCATCAAATACTATTGCTTTCTGGTGTATTTGTTTTGCTTGTATAACTGGGTCTTTGGTTTCAGTCAAGATTATACCACCTACTTCTTAGAATGCATTCTTTTTAAAAATAATTTACCTGTTTAAAAGTATTAACAAAATGATAAGGCCAATCAAAACTAACAAAAAAATAATAATATTGATTTTACCTTTTGGTTTCTCTTTAAATTTTTTAATATCTGATATAGGAGATCTTCTATCAATTTCAGCAGCCTTTTTAAAATGTTTAACTGCTTCGTTTACTCTTTTCGTCCTTTTATAAGCCAATCCTAAATTACTATGAGCTGCTGCATAATCAGGTTTTAACTCTAAGGCTTTCTTATATAATTCAATTGCCATTTCATAATTTTTTTCTTCCAAATAAACATTTCCTAAATTATTATAAGGTTCTGCAAATTTTACATCAAGTTCTAAAGACCTTTCAAAACATAACTTTGCCTTATTAAAATTTTTTAAACTCGCATAGCATACGCCTAATTTACTGTAACTTCTGGAATCATTAGGCCATTTTTTTAAAACCATCTCAAATTCCCTAATAGCCTGGTTAAAATCCCCTATTCTTAAATAATTTTCGGCTTTATCAAAATCAATTTTATATTCTTCTTTTTTCTCCATAAAAACTCCCCAATAAGTTGACTGTACCTTATTCTATCCCATAATTAGGTGCTTCCTTGGTGATAATAATATCATGAGGATGGCTTTCTCTTAAACCAGCAGAGGTTATTTTAACAAACTTAGTTTTTTCTTGTAATTCTCTAATATTATTTACTCCACAATAACCCATTCCTGAGCGTACTCCTCCCAATAGTTGGAATACACAAGCAGAAAGTGGCCCCTTGTAAGATACCCTTCCTTCAATTCCCTCTGGAACTAACTTACTCTCCTCAACCTCCTCTTGAAAATACCTATCTTTACTCCCTTTTTTCATTGCTCCAATTGAGCCCATTCCACGATATTCTTTATAGCTCCTGCCCTTATACAACACCACTTCTCCCGGACTTTCTTCTGTGCCCGCGAATAAACTTCCAATCATTACCGAATCTGCACCCACAGCCAAAGCTTTGGTTATATCACCAGAATATTTTATTCCACCATCAGCAATCAGCGGAATATTGTATTTTTTTGCTGCCTTCTTACATTCTTGAATCGCTGAAACTTGAGGTATCCCAACCCCAGCAACTACCCTGGTAGTGCAAATTGAACCTGGCCCGATACCCACTTTTATGGCATCAACCCCTGCCTTTATCAAGCTCTCTGCTCCCTCAAAAGTTGCTACATTTCCTCCAACCAATTCAATATCAAAAGCTCTTTTTATTTTTTTTATTGCTTCAATGACCCCAACAGAATGACCATGAGCAGTATCAATTATTATTACATCTACTTTAGCCTTAACCAAAGCTGCAACTCTATCTAACATATCTCCAGCTATACCCACAGCAGCCCCTACTCTAAGCCTTCCCTTCGCATCTTTGCAGGAATAAGGATATTGTTCAACCTTCTCGATATCTTTAATAGTAATAAGTCCTTTTAAAATAAAAGCATCATCTACTATGGGTAATTTTTCAATTCTATTTCTATGCAATATTTTTTTAGCATCTTGTAAAGTAGTGCCAACGGGGGCAGTAACCAGATTTTTCTTAGTCATTAAACTATCAATTCTTAAATTCTTATCTTCCAAAAATCTGATATCCCGATTAGTTAATATCCCCACTAATTTTTTTTCTTTATTTACAATCGGAATCCCAGAAATATGATACTTAGCCATAAGTTCGATTGCTTCGCCCACCTTTCTTTCTGGCGAAAGGGAGATCGGGTCAACTATCACACCACTTTCTGACCTTTTTACTTTATCTACTTCTTCTGCTTGTTCTTCTATCGACATATTTTTGTGAATAATCCCAATTCCCCCTTCTCGAGCAATAGCAATAGCTAATCTTGATTCAGTAACTGTGTCCATAGCCGCGCTAACCAAAGGGATATTTATTCTAATATTTCTACTAAAAATTGTTGAAAGATCCACTTCTCGGGGAAGAATTGCTGATTTTTGTGGAACCAGTAAAATATCATCGAAGGTTAATCCTTCAAAGTTTATAAATCTTTCTTTTTCCATAATTTTCTCACCTTTATAATTAGTCATTAGTTGTGTCACGTAACCCTTAACCGTAACCTGTTATTCATTACACATTACTTATCACTGTATTTTCTTCACAAGATACAATTCACGAGATACGAATTTGGTTTTGCGTTTTTCGCTTTGCATTTTTCATTTTCACTTTTATTAATATTACCCTTCTTCAATAACCTTGTCAATTAATGTATATTCGTATCGTATTTCCCTGGGTCTTTATTTTTTGCTCGATACTCGATACTTTTTTCTACCCTTTACTTTTTAATAAATTATATTACAATAAAATAGATTTTATTTCTAATTTTTTTTTGTGTTATAATAACAATACATTAAAATATAATAACAAATTGGAAAATAATTTATTTAAGATTAATTTTAATAGGAGAGAAAAGTGATTAAAACAATTGATAAACTTACCCCAAAAGATTTAACCGAAGAAATATTATTCTGGAAGGAAAAGAGAGAAGCAATAATCTTAGCCCATGTTTATCAACCAGGCGAAATTCAAGACATTGCCGATTTTACAGGTGATTCGCTCTTCCTCAGTCAGCAAGCAGCTAAAACTCGAGCAAAAGTAATCGTATTTTGTGGAGTTCACTTTATGGCAGAAATAGCAGCTATACTTTCTCCAGAAAAAATCGTTCTTCTTCCTGAAGTTAAAGCAGGATGTCCTATGGCTGATATGGCACCATTTAGAAAAGTAAAAAATAAAATAAATGAAATACCTCAGGCGGTTGTAATTTCTTATGTTAATTCATCAGCAGCAGTAAAATCTTTAAGTGATTATTGTTGTACTTCTGCTAATGCTGTTCAAGTTGCCCAAGCAATTCCTGCTGAAAAAGACATTTTATTCCTTCCCGATATGAATCTGGCTGACTTCACTGCCCGAAAAGCAAAACGAAATATCATCGCCTGGCAAGGTTATTGTCCGGTTCATAACATTTTAACCAAAGAAGATATAATAAAAGCCAAAAATCACCATCCCAAAGCCTTACTACTGATTCACCCTGAATGTCGTCCTGAAGTCTGTGATTTAGCAGACTATGTGGGTAGTACGAGAGGAATTATCAACTTCGCCAGTAATAATTCGGCTAAGGAATATATCATCGGCACAGAACTGGGAATATTCTATCCCCTAAAAAAGAATAACCCCGATAAACAATTTTTCCCTGCCTCTGAAAAGATGATATGCCAGGATATGAAACTTATCACTTTAGAAAAAGTTCTTTATTCGTTAAAAAATTTGACTCCGCGAATAACGGTGCAAGAAGATATAAGAAAGAAATCTCTAAAAGCATTAAATCGAATGATGGAAATAACTTAATTAACTAGTATCTTGTATCTCGTGAATCGTATGGTGTAGTTACTCAACAATCTAATTAGTTTATCATACTAAAATCTTTTCGAAAGGATTATTTTATAAATGCTACCACGATATTTAATTAATTTCGACCTTTTCAGAATAGAAAAAGTTTATACTGAGTTCTTAGTTGTGGGCTCAGGAATTGCAGGTCTATACACTTCGCTTAAACTTTGCGACAGAGGAGAAGTTACCCTTCTCACCAAAAGCAAATTAAAAGAAAGTAGTACTGAATATGCTCAAGGTGGAATTGCTGTAGCGTTAGGAGATGAAGATTCCCCTCGTTTACATATGGAAGATACCCTAAAAGCTGGAGCAAATTTTTGCGACCCTAAAGCAGTAGAAGTTTTAGTTACTGATGGTCCTAAATGTGTTGAAGAATTAATAGAATTAGGAACTAAGTTTGACAAAATCGAAGGTAAATATAAAACTACTTTAGAGGCAGCCCACCAGAGACCTCGAATCTTGCATGCTCAGGGAGATGCTACCGGAGCAGAAATAGAAAGATCTCTATCTGAGAAGGTAATTAAAGAAAATAGAATAAAAATTAAAGAAAATATTTTTGTTTTAGATATTTTAACTAAACATAACACTTGTTATGGGGTATTGGTCTTAGATAATAATACCGAAAAAGTTATGGCTTATTTAGCAAAATCTACTATTTTTGCCAGTGGTGGAGCCGGGCAACTCTACTGCAATACCACTAACCCTGATGTTGCTACCGGAGATGGAATTGCCCTTGCCTATAGAGGTGGAGCTAAAGTTACAGATTTAGAGTTTATCCAGTTTCATCCTACTGCTCTCTACCATCAAGGAAGTCCTAAATTTTTAATTTCTGAAGCAGTTCGGGGAGAAGGAGCCATATTAAAAAATATAAAAGGAGAACCCTTTATGTCCTCTTACCATCCTCAAGCTGAATTAGCTCCCCGAGATATAGTTGCCCGAGCAATTGTTGATCAAATGAAAAAGACTAAAAGTAATTATGTTTATTTAGACGCTACTAAAATAAAACATAAATTTTCTAAACGCTTCCCGAATATTTATAAGAAATGTCTTTCGTTGGGTATCAATCCTGAGAAAGAATATATACCAGTAGCTCCAGCATCACATTATACTATGGGGGGTATAAAAACTGATATCTGGGGACAGACCAATTTAATTAATCTTTACGCCTGTGGTGAATGTACTTCTACTGGAGTACATGGTGCAAACCGTTTAGCAAGTAATTCACTTTTGGAGGGATTAGTCTTCGGAAATAGAATTTCTCAAAAAATCAAAGAAGACAGACCGTATTATTCTATTAAAAAATTAAAAGAATTAAACCTTTCTTATAACCTCCCTCGAGAAAAAAATAAAGCCTACGACCCTTTAAAATTAAAACAAGAATTGCAAAATCTTATGTGGGATAAAGTTGGAATTATTCGAAACTCTTCTGATTTGAAACAGGCTAAGCAAAAAATTAATGGATGGAAACTTCTTATATTTGAATCAAAACTTGAAACTGTTGAAGAATTTGAATTAGCCAATCTTATTATCTTAGCTGATTTGGTTACTAATTCAGCTTTACTGCGGGAAGAAAGTCGAGGGGCCCATTATCGTGAAGATTTTCCTGATAGTGATAATATAAACTGGAAGAAACATATAATATATTAACCAATTCGCCAATTTATCGATTCTCCAATTGAAAGAAAATTACTAATTATTTTCTCTAATCTTACTCTTATAAAAAGTGAGAAATATGTATTTTCACTACCACTTTATAAATATATATACTAACTAACTTGTAGACTGTCAAACTCTAAACCTAAGCAATTGGTAAATTGTTGGATTGGTAAATTGGTCAATTTTTCTATAAAGAGGTGTTTTGGAAATGAACTTTTCAATTAAAGAAAATATTCAGATAGATAAAATAATTGAGCAAGCCCTGTTAGAAGATATCGGTACAGGAGATATTACTACCGATTCTATTATCCCTGATGATTTAAAAACCAAAGGAATTATTAAGACTAAAGAAGAAGGAGTAATAGCTGGCCTGGGCATAGCCAACCTGGTGTTTAAAAAGTTAGATTCAAATATCATCTTTCAAGAAAAAATCGAAGATGGAGCAAAAGTGTCTCAGAACGAGCTATTAGCAGAAATTACTGGTCCTGCTCGAACTATGCTTAAAGGAGAAAGGGTTGCTTTAAATTTCCTTCAGCGAATGTCAGGTATTGCTACAACCACTTCTAAATTTTATGAGGAAATAAAGGGGTTCCCAGTTCGAATAGTCGATACACGTAAAACCACTCCCGGATTAAGGATATTAGAAAAATATTCAGTACGCATAGGTGGAGGCAGTAATCACCGCTTCGGTTTATATGATGCTGTATTAATTAAGGATAACCATATAGCAGTGGCTGGAAGTATTAAATCGGCAGTAAATTCTGTCCGAAAACAAATCTCTCACACGATAAAAATAGAAGTAGAAGTAAAAAATTTATCTCAGCTACAAGAAGCCTTAGATATGAAAGTAGATATAGTAATGTTAGACAATATGAGTTTAGATATGATGAAAAAGGCAGTAAAAATGGCAAAAGGCAAAACTTTAATTGAAGCATCAGGGGGAATCACTTTAAAAAATATAAGGGAAATTGCCCAAACAGGAGTAGATTTAATCTCTGTAGGTGCCCTCACCCATTCTGTAAAGGCGATAGATATTAGTATGGAAATTTTTTAGTATATCGTATTACATATATCGTATATCGAAATATAGCAGATAGCGCTTAAAAATAGTATCTAGTAAATAAGATAGAAATCAGAACTAATTTATATCTCGCAAAGAAGGAAGCCAGAAGTAGGGGTTCAATTCATCGAACCCACAAAAAGTTGCCCAAAAATTTGGGGTGGATAAATCCGCCCCCTACAAAATGTAGCAAACCCTAGATAGGTACAATTCATTGTCCCCCTATACCTGAATCCTAATTTCTTTACGCGATACTCGATACGCAATACGCGAAACGAATTATTATTCACCACTGAGTAGTTAATTGGTGAATCGGTAAATTGGTCAATTGGCAAATCAAAGTTCACTTATTCATTTCGTAAATAATTCGTAATCCCTGTAAAGTCAAAAAGGGATTGACTTTATCGATTATCTTACTTTCATTTCCAATTAATTCTGCATAGCCACCAGTTGCTACTACTAAAGAATCTTCTCCCAGCTCTTTCTTAAATCTTCTTATTAGTTCATTAGTTAGCCCTAAATAACCAAAAAACAATCCTGACTGCATTGCTGAAACAGTATTACTGCCAATACAATGTTTCGGTTTTATTAATTCTACTTTGGGTAACTTAGCAGTCTTTTCAAATAAAGCTTCTGCTGAAATCTCTATCCCTGGAGCAATCGCTCCTCCTAAATATTCTCCTTCAGCATTAACTGCACAAAAGGTGGTAGCTGTTCCAAAATCCACAATTATTACCGGTCCACCATATAGTTTGTAAGCAGCGATGGCATTAACAATCCTGTCTGCTCCCACTTCTTTAGGATTATCTGTTTTAATATGAATCCCAGTCTTTATCCCAGGGTCCACAACAAGAGCAGTAACTTTAAAATAATCTATGGACATCTTCTTTAATATCCAACTCACTGGAGGAATGACACAAGATATAACTACTGATTTAATATCAGAAAGGGATAAATTAGAATTGGAAATTAAATTTTTAACTAATATTCCATACTCATCTTCTGTCTTATTTAGATCAGTAGAAATCCTCCAATAACTAAGTAGCTTTTTTTCATCATAAACCCCTATTACTGTATGGGTATTGCCTACATCTATTACTAATATCATTGAAACCATAAACCTCCTTTTATAGTTTTTACTTCATTTTTTATTATTATACTTTCAACTTTATTTAATAATTTTAACACCTGACCATAAATAATAAAGGTATCAAAAAATTGGGCAGAGAAAAATAATATTTTCTCTGCCCTTTTACCTGTTTTTTAAAATACAAGAATTTATCCTGATAACTAATAACCAAGTTTCTTCAAAGCCTTAACCAAAATAGTTACCAACAATATTGCCACAACCACCTCTGGGGTACCATGAACAAGGGCAATAGTTGTGCTTGCTTTAACTGGAAGATACCCTCTTAAGGTTGCCAAACCCAGGACTCCTATGGTATTAGTTAATGTCCCAACTATTGCTGCTACCACAGTACTCTCTCTCAGATATTTATAAGAATAGTAAGCGGTTACTCCAATAAATATCCGAGGGAAAATAGCAATAAGAGGATCTGCGAATATAGGATTGGTAGCATTCAAAAAACTGTATAGCCCAAAGATTAAGCCAGTTAAAGCACCAACCACTGGACCTTCGAGTATTCCTCCTAAAATTGCGGGAATATGCATAATGGTAGCGTGTCCTGCAGGAGTGGGAACAGGGATAAAACCTAATCGAGTTGCCCCTAAGATAATGGCTATAGCCCCTAACATTCCGGAAATAGCCATTTGCCGAGTGGTAAGTTTAAAGCTGGAAGCAGTAGGATTGCTATTCACTTTTTTCACCTCCGTTCTAGTTCCGTCTTCAGATACTAGACGAAAAAGCATTAATTTGAATTTTCCTCAGGTCTTGTTCTTAAATAAGATACAAGCCCATCAATAAAGGATTATTCCTTTACGCCCATAGTGTAAAATACTTTAATAAATATGTCAAGTCAAAAAAAGGGGACAGGCTACTTTTTAACTTTTTTAAAAAGTAGCCTGTCCCCTTTTTTCCTATAAATTTATTTGATATTTTTTTATCTTATCCAATAAGCTCCTCCTACTTATTCCTAAAATCTCTGCTGTTTTAGTGCGATTGCCTTTATTCTGGATTAAATACTTTATAATTAGCTCTTTTTCTACATCTTTCAAGGTTCCTTTTTTTTCAAATTTTCTTTCAGGTTCTATGAAATTAAAATAATTTTCGTCTATTATTTCATCTTTTACCATAATAATACTCCGTTCGATAATGTTTTCTAACTCTCGTATGTTACCTGGATAATTATAATCGAGCAGGAAATCCATAGCTTTTGCAGAAACTTTTTTAACTCTTTTGTTTAATATTTTGTTATATTTATTAATAAAATGCTCCACTAATAGAGGTATGTCTTCTTTTCTTTCTCTTAAAGGAGGAACATCTATATTAAAAACATTTATTCGATAGAATAAATCTTCTCTAAACCTTCTCTCTTCTACTTCTCTTTTCAAATCTTTATTGGTAGCTGTCAATATTCGTGCATCTACTTTGATGCTCTTTGAGCTCCCTACTCTTTCGAATTCCTTTTCTTGCAAGACTCTAAGCAATTTCGTCTGAATAGAAAGATCCATTTCCCCTATTTCGTCTAAAAAAATAGTTCCTCCGTGAGCCATTTCAAAACGGCCAATCCTTCGAGAAATTGCACCAGTAAAAGCTCCCTTTTCATGTCCAAATAGTTCACTTTCTAAAAGGTTTAGAGAAAAAGCTGCACAGTTTACCACCACAAATGGACCATCTTTACGCAAACTGTTCTTATGTATTGCTCGAGCTATTAACTCTTTTCCAGTACCACTTTCACCAGTAATAAGTACTGTAGCAGGAGTGGAAGATACATTTTCTATCATTTCTAAAACTCTCTTAATTGAATTACTCTTTCCTATAATTTCCTCAAAGTTAAATCTTTTTTCTTCCTCCTCCCGATAGTAAATATTTTCTACTTTTAACTCATATTGCCTAATTGCTCTTTCCACAATAATCTTTAATTCTTCAATATCAAAGGGCTTTATTAAATAATCTATTGCTCCTAACTTCATCGCTTCCACTGCTTCTGTAATACTGCCATAAGCAGACATCATAATAATTGGTAAATTTAGATCATATTCTTTAATTTTCCGTAAGGTTTCAATTCCGTTTAGTCCAGGCATTCTAAGGTCTAACAATATTAAACTATAATTTTCTTCCTCTAATTTCTTCAAGGTCTCTAAGCCATTAATGGCTTCTTTAACAATAAATCCCTCTGAAGAAAGTACGCGGACTAACATCCTTCTAATATTCTGTTCATCATCAACCACTAATATTTTTCTCAAAATTATTTCCTCCTTTTTCGAGGTAGGATAATAATAAATTTTGTTCCCTTACCTTCTTTAGATTCAACTTTAATTTCCCCTTGATGACCCTCTATAAGTTTATACACTATGGAAAGCCCCAATCCAGAACCTTGCTCTTTAGTGGAAAAGAAGGGGTCAAATATTTGATTAAGGTCTTGGGCAGCGATACCAATTCCATTATCCTCTACTACTAATTTTATAGCAGGATTTTCCCTTATAAAATCTTTTTCAGCCTTGATTTTGATCTCTCCCTTCTCAGGTATGGCTTGAATTGCATTGATAATAATATTCATCAAAATTTGTCTTATCTGGTCTTTGTCGGCTTGAATTAAAGAAATATCTGGAGAAAGTTTTATATCAAACTTAATCTGTTTATTAGTAATTTCCTGCTTGAATAATTCAACTACATCGTTTATTAAATTTTTTAAAGAAAAAGAGGTTATGTTTAATTTTTTCACTTTCGCATAATCTAAAACTTGAACCACTAAATTATTTAATCTATCTACTTCCTGGATAATAGTATTAAGATCTTCTCTCCGTTCATCATCCCTCGAAAATGAATCAGATACAAATTGAGCTAACCCCCTGATTGAACTTAGAGGATTTCTAATTTCGTGAGCAATACCAGCTGACAACTTACCCAGGGCAGCTAATCTCTTATTGCGAGCTATTTCATCATTTAAATTCTTGATCTCAGTCACATCCCTTATTACTGCTACCAGACCAGTTCTTTTACCAGATTCATCAGTTAAAAAGGAAGTACTGACATCTAATATCTTCCTTTTTAACCCCTCTTCTTCTAAAGATATTTCCTGATCAACATTCCTATTCTCCAAAAGACATTTTTTTAGGATACATTCTCCCTCGACTCTTAAATTTAATACTTTTTGGCATTCTTTATTTAAAACTTCTTCCTTCTGCTTACCAAAAATTTCTTCACTCTTGCGATTAAAGGTTTTAATAATACCATTATTATCTATAGAGACTACCGCGTTATCCATAGTTTCCAGTAGCTTTGCAGTATAGTCTTTCATTTCATTTAAAGTCTTTTTTACAATATAGGTTTCCTGCAATTTAAAAATTACATATATTCCCAACAAGACCAGAACCATTATAATACCGTAGTTTAACATAATTCTCCTTCTAGTCTGATTCAAGCGGGCATAATACCCCTCCAAATTTATTCCTACTACTAAGTAACTATTTCTAAGAGGTAATACTTTCCAAATATCTAACTGTCTACTAATATCAAGGTTAAATGGTTTTATTACTTGAAGTACTCTATTCCCCTTTTTATCCCGAGTATTTATAAAATTGATTCTGCCTGGATTAGAAATTTGTATGGCATTGTTCCATCTTTCTTCTTCTGTGCTAATCAGGATTAAGCCTTTATCATTACAAATGTCGATATAACTTACTCCCTCTT
This sequence comes from Candidatus Atribacteria bacterium, assembly GCA_003513845.1. Classification (GTDB taxonomy): domain Bacteria; phylum Atribacterota; class Phoenicimicrobiia; order Phoenicimicrobiales; family Phoenicimicrobiaceae; genus Phoenicimicrobium; species Phoenicimicrobium oleiphilum. Next base: position 13,007 of record DOTB01000069.1, read on the forward strand.
TTTTTAAAAGCACCAAAATTTCTTTCAAGGCATTTTCATTTAAGATAAATCGAGGACCAAGAGTTTGAATAGAGAAGGCAATATTTAAACCTTCTGAACGGGCTAATTCCCACAAATAATATCTTTCTCTTTGGACTTCTTTATAGGTTAGTGAACCCAATAATAGGGTGAGGATTAAGATAGTAATTAAGACAAAAATAATATTTCTTTCTCGAAAAGGAGTAGATTTAGATGATTTTTGATTTTTCTCTTTTTTCAATTTTATAGACCGTTTATCTTTTTTATGAATTTTAATTTGTAGGGGCACAATGAATTGTGCCCCCTCTATCTTTATATTATTTACCTTTAATGTGGGCACGATGCATCGTGCCCCTACATCGGACTCCTGGCTTCTGACTTTTGGCTACTATTCTCTTTACGAGATACGAAATGCGGTTTCATTCAGTCAATCTTCTCTACTTTAATCGGAACATAATAGGTATGATGGTTACGAAATACTAATAATAATAAGGTGCTTCCGGGCTCTAATTTACTGATTACTTCTTCCCATTCCTCAAGAGAAGAAAGTTCTGTTCGATTAGCTTCTAAAATTATGTCTCCTCTGCTCAAACCCATATCCTCTGCCGAACTACCAGGAATTACCTCAGTAATCACCAACCCTTTTACCCAGGGTAATCCTACTTCTTTCGCAATCTCAGGAGTCACTTTTTCCACTCTTAATCCAGTCTGAATGGAAAATACTTTCTCCTTGGGAAATTCGCCTTCTTCTTGAGTAGTAGGCATTTCTCCAATTTTTACGATAAAATTAATTGCTTTACCATCTCGCACTACTTCTATCTTCGCCTTTTCACCAATATTTATACTTCTTATTTTGTCTTGAAGTTTCTGGGTGGAATTAACCTCTTCGTCATTAACCTTTACAATTATGTCCCCTCTTTTTATTCCCGATTTCTCCGCAGGACTGTCTTTAACCACATCTCCTACTAAAACACCCTTCGCTTCAGAAAGACCAAATTGTTCAGCAATTTCCGGGGTAACTTCTTGAATATACACGCCTATCCAGGGTGTTCTTACTCGTCCTAAATTAATAAGGTCCTCTATATTCCTCTTGGCCATATTAATCGGAATAGCAAATCCAATACCCTGGGCATAGGGAATAATAGCAGTATTTATTCCCACAACTTCACCTTTGGTATTAAGTAATGGACCACCACTATTCCCGGGATTAATGGCCGTATCAGTTTGAATAAAATTTCTATAAATATGTCCGTCTATCTCAGTAGGAATAGAACGATCTTTAGCACTAACTACTCCCATAGTTACAGTCTGTTGGAGCCCATAAGGATTACCGATAGCTATCACAATTTCCCCAACTCTTAACTCATCTGAATCACCCAGGGTCACAGTTGGCAGATGATCTGCCTGTATTTTTACTATAGCCATATCTGTAGTTACATCTGAGCCAACCACTTTTCCATCAAACTCTCTACCATCAGGAAGAGAAACTTTTATCTTATCTGCTTTATGCACTACGTGTTCATTAGTAAGAATATATCCCTCTTGGTTAATAATAAACCCGGATCCGGTACCCTTTTGGGGAATCGTTTTTGTGTATTCTTTAAATTTATCACCAAAGAAATGTCTGAATATAGGATCATCAAAGAAGGGGAAATCAGTTTTTACCATCCTCACTGTATCAATATTAACTACTGCTGGTCCAACTTTTTCTGCGATATCAGCTATGCTATTACTTAAAGCTTGTATAGACGAATAAGATTTTTCCTGCTGAGGTTCTGCGTTTATAATTTGTACCCAACTTAAAGAAACCAACAAGATTAAAATTGTAACCAGTATAAATTTTTTGTTAATTTTCAAGGAAATAATTTTCATCATATTTTAGTTGCACCTCCGTATAAATAAATTATGATAGATTTGGGGAGGAAAAAACCTATATTCTCCCCCCCTTTTTTATATGTATCTAACTTTAATTATCAAAGATTGTTTCCAAACATCTTAGCAGCATCAATGAACTTTCTAAAAGCAAAAATCTGGAAAGGAATTCCTTCTGGTAATTTTTCTTGCTGTTCTGGAGTTAGAATACCTTTTATTGTCAGGTATTCTTCAATCGCCTTTATCTTCATTTCTGTTTCTAAATTAGCAATTTCTTGTAGCTTTGTTCTAATTTTTATTAGATCAGGATCTTTCTCTAAGAATAAAATCTTAATTTCTAACTGATTAATCTCTACTTTGTTCTTTAATCCCAGTATTTCTTTTTGAAAATCTAAATCTATCCTTCTTATTTTATTCTTTTGTTCTTCAGATAGATTTAAAGATTCAACGAACTCTTTCATCTTTGCAACCGGACTTTTTTCTAAGCGCTCCTTCATCATATCTCTAAATTCATAACAGTTCTGCTGTTGTACCTTTTGCTTTACCCCAGGTAATAATTTCCCTTGTTGGGCGGAAGAATATTGAGCAACGCCTAAAAACACTACAGTTATTGCTACTATTAGGGTTAAAATGACAAACTTTGTTTTCATCCATTTTCACCTCCCCTCTGATTTTTTTATTTTTTTATTCTAACCAATAATAGAAGCAATTACTGTGCCAATATTTAAAATTACTGCTCAATTTATTATTTTCCAAAAATGCTTTCAGAAATACAAATAAATAAATAGTGTTGGGAAGGTTATTCAAAATATGATAGAAAAATTTTAAACCATTTATCTTTCTTTTAATAATCAGTTTTTATTAAAAAGCTAACTTGTCTCATTTTCTAATTAAAATACTGTGCAATTTTTTCTCAATAAGTAATTTTATTCTTCCAATAAATTCTCTTTAATCAGGCCTATCGGTCAAAGTAAATACTCTTGCCAGTTACTGATAAGGGAATGCCCATTACAAAATCTGCATCTATCAGACCCATTTTTTTAGCTACTACTCCAGCACGGTACATTATCCGATTATCTACATTCATTATTCCAGCAGTCTTGACGGCTGACCCAATAGCGATTCCCATATCTAAAAGTCTAAAAGCACATTGCGGTCCATCAAATTCGCTCCCCTGATGAGAAATTCTGTCTGCACACCGGTCATATCCACAAGCACCGCAATTCAAACCCAAGGAAACAGCATCTTTTATGCCAATTAATAATACCGCCAGAGAATTTTTAACATTGTCACCATCACGGTCAAAATTTTTCTTCCCCATCTGTTCGCCATAACTGACCATTTCTTTTGCTAATTTGATTACATCTTCTCCATAAATTGCTTTAACCACTACAAAATCTTTTCCAGCAGATTTTGGTGCAGTACGAGCAGCAACTCCCATCAAATTCGCAACATCCTTTATGGCTTCCTGGACATCAAATTCTGATAATTTTTGATTAGACATTTTTCTTAATTCCTCCTTGAATTAATTCTCCAATTCTCCAATTAACCAATTGACCAATAAATTAATTGACCTATGACCTATTCTCCAATTGACCAATTAAATTAGTATAAGACGGGTTTGATAAATCAAACCCCTACTTCTGAATGTTATATGTTAATAATCTTCTGACTCCTGGATACTGGCTCCTAACTTCTTTTTTCTTAACGAGATACTATTTACGAAATACGAGATACGAATTTTGTTTTGCACTTTTCGTTTTTCGCTATATACGATATACAATATACGCGATACTATATACGATATAATTATACTATTCAATTATTTCGTAATCAATAACCTGAAAGGTAGCCAGATTCTTGTTGGTAGTCAATAACCAATCTATTTCAACGGGAACAGAAAAATCTGGTTGAAGTCTACCCTTTTCCAACCAGTATCGAGAATGCTGATTATTAAACTGTCCTTTGTTTGCTTTGACGATCAATTTAATCGGTTTATCTAAAAATACTATTTCTTCTAAAGTTTTTACTTTTTTAAGCTCTTCGATCACCCTTCTTTTTAAACTTTCACCAGGAAAAGGCAATATATTTACTAATCCTATATTTTTATTTAAAGGTCCTATAATCTTGACATTGGCTAATTTTGCCGTATATCCCTCCCTCTCTAAAACATCTAAAATAATCTCATTTGCTTCCGCTACTGCCTTGCCATGATAATTAGTTGCAGCTAAAGGTTTAAGTAAATGCTTTAATTTGCAACCTTCTCTAAATTTACTCTCCCCAATTTTTAATATTTTTAGATTAAAAAAATTAGCTATCTCTCTTATTTCTTCTTTGTCCTTCTCAAAGAGGGGGGCATAAAAACCATCGCAAATTTTTATGCCCTTCTTGCCCCAGGTATCACTCTGGTTGGAACCAGTCAAAACTAATCTTCCTTTAGCTTCTCTTTTAACTCTACCTAACTTCGCAATTCGAGTACACTTATTACAGGCTGGCCCTTTCTTCAAAAGCTTCTCCTGTTCTTCCTTACCTAGAACAATCCTTAATTTTAAATCCAAATCTTTACTAATGTTTTGAACATTTTTTATACCTTTATTATAAGTGTATTCTCCGAAATTAATGTTAATTACTTCAACTTTTTCTTTACCTAAAGCTCGGACTGCCAAAGCAGAAACCACAGTACTATCTAATCCCCCCGAAAAAGCCACAACCACCTTTTCTTCTCTACTTACCTCTCTAATCTCTTCTAATAGAATTTTGGTATTTTCTTTTATCTGATACATTTAAAAACCCAGCCTGTTTTTATTTTAATTATACCAAAAGTTTCAACTTGTTATAAATTAATTCTATTTTAAAAAAATAACCAATAAAAAAAGGCCAAGGATGGTAAATAAAACAGCTGATACCTTGACCTTTTTAATAAAATTAATCAGATTAGTTTATATCCACGAAGATATAGTTAATTTGTATTTTTCTTTAAATATTCCTCAAAAGAGATACTTTTGTACCATCCTTCCCCTATATATTTTACTACTGAGATAAACTGGTCAGCTGGCACATATCCTGGTAAAGGAGCAATCCTGGTATAATTGCTTTCTAAAAACCAGGTAGTAGGATAACCACTGACCTGAAACAAGGTAGCTAATTTTCTTTCAGAAATCTCTTCTCCTTTTTCTAGTACTTTATTCTCCGATTTCGCATTTATTTTAATATTTACAAATTTATCAGATAATATCTTCTTTACCTCTTCATTAGAGTAAGTTTCTTTCTCCATCTTTCGACACCAACCACATTCATCAGTATAAAAGTAGATCAAAACATATTTATTCTCTTTCTCTGCTTTTAACAATCCTTCATTATAAGGCAACCAGGTGAATATTAAGGGTTTATCCCCTTCTACTGCTTCAACACCCGGCTGATAATTCTTAAAATATGGTTTTAGCCCGAAAAAAAATATTATTGCTACTAAAATTACTAAAACCGTTATTTTGTTTCTTTTTGTAGAAATAATCTTCATCATTATTTAAAACTCCTATTAATTATTTTAATTTATATCTTTTACCATTTTACGACTTATAATTTTTATCATTAATTGGTTATTTTCCAAAAAGCAAAAAGTACTTTCAGCAAGTTGTGTATATGGTATGTTATCGTGCCTCTCTACTTTACCATTTTGTCTACTTTTTGGGTTTCAATCACTAATCAAGATTGTCAGGGGAGTGAACTCCCCTAAAACCCCTCTACCTCTTTTTTTACTCCATTTCGATTTTATATAAAACTTTTCCTGACCATCATGTTAGAATCTATTGTTTTTTAAAAAGTATTCATTTAGAGCATCAGAATTTTTGAAATTCCGATGCTCTAAAATAACTTATTTTTACTGAATAAAATAATTTACTATTCTCTGTAAATTATCGGTAAGAATTAAACTACCAATTAGCACCAGTAGTATACCACCTACCATCTCTATAATCTTAAAATTCTTTTTAATCTTATTTGAAAATAAATAGAATTTATTAATGGCTAATGCAGTCAATAAAAAGGGAATTCCTAAACCTGCTGAATAAAGAGTAAGCAGTAGAATCCCCTGATAGACTGTATCCTGAGTACTCGCATAAACTAATATAGCTGCCAATATTGGACCAACACATGGTGTCCATCCAAAAGCAAAAGCTAATCCCATCAGAAAAGGACCTACTATAATATTAACTGGTCTGGCCTTAGTATATAATCTTTTTTCATAATCTAAGAATTTTATTCTGTATAATCCTGACATATGTATGCCAAAAAGGATAATTATAATCCCTGCCACTTTTCTTAGAATAAATGCTTTCTCCAGTAAAAAATTTCCCAGAAAAGTAGCAGTTGCCCCCAGAAGAATAAATATTAAAGAAAATCCCAGAATAAAAAATAAAGAACTAATAATTATGGTATTTTGATTTTGTCCTTTCTTACCTTCTATATCCTCTAAAGAAACACCAGAGATAAAAGAAATGTATCCTGGAATTAGAGGTAAGACACAAGGAGATATAAATGATAAAAATCCAGCTAAAAAAGCAGCTATTAAAGATACTTCACTTAATACTAACATATTTAATTTTCTTTACCTTTCCTCTATTATTTTTTAATATCAATTTTTTCTTTTAAACTTTGAGATTTTTTCTTATAATCTTCAATAGCTTTTACTAAACCATCAGCTGCTAAATTTGAACAATGCATCTTAATTGGAGGAAGTCCTCCCAAAGCCTCTGCCACTGTTTTATTGCTTATTTTTAAAGCCTCAGCAATGGTTTTGCCTTTTACCATCTCGGTTACCATACTGCTCGTAGCAATGGCTGCTCCACAGCCAAAAGTTTTAAATTTACAATCGACTATTTTACCATCTTTCACTTTTATATAAATTTTCATTATATCCCCACATACAGGGTTACCAACTTCTCCTATTCCGTCAGCATCTTTGATTTCTCCCACATTGCGAGGATTTTTAAAATGTTCCATCACTTTATCACTGTATATACTCATTCAGCAATTCTCCTTCTTAATTCTATATTGAATGAAAAATTTAAATCTTTCTTTTTATGATTTGGTATGGGGGTCGAATTTATTTAACCCGAAACAGATGGGCTTGATGAATCAAGCCCCTACTACCTTTATGCTCTATACTCGAATACCATTCATTATTTCATTATAATGGAAAGCGTAAAATGCAAAACCATAGCTCAAAATTTAAAATTAAAGAAAGATATTTAAGATTTTGAATTATAGTATTGTTCACGCAATACTCGATACGCAATACGATATACTAACAACTATTCACTATTCACTAACGACTAATTTAGTCCTTCCCAAGTCCCTTTAAAGGGAGAAAGAGCACGTAATTTTTCTATAATTTTAGGTAAAATATCTATTACATAATCTACTTCTTCTTCAGTATTATCCTTCCCTAATGTCAATCTCAAGGAACCATGAGCAATTTCCGGTGGAAGGCCAATAGCTAATAGTACATGCGATGGTTCTAAAGAACCAGAGGTACAGGCTGAGCCACTGGAAGCTGCTACTCCTTCCATATCTAAGTTGAGTAACATCGATTCTCCTTCGATAAACTCAAAACAGAAATTAACATTTCCAGGCAATCTATTAATATGATGACCATTTAAACGGACATTTTCTATCTTGTTCATAATCTCTTTAATCAATTTATCTCTCAATCTTACTATTCTGTCTTCTTCACCTTGAGCCAATCTCTTTTCGGCCAACTCAGCAGCTTTACCAATACCCACAATTCCCGCAACGTTTTCAGTACCAGCTCTTCTATTTTTCTCCTGGCCACCACCATCTATTAAAGACACTATTCGGGTACCTTTTCTGAGGTATAATACCCCTACCCCATTAGGTCCATATAATTTATGCCCGGATATTGACAACATATCTACTTCCAGTTCATTAACATCTATAGGGATATGTCCAACAGTTTGAACTGAATCAGTATGGAAATATATGCCCGCTTCTTTAACTATCTTGGCAATATCTTTGATCGGTTCAATGGTGCCAATCTCATTATTGGCATGCATAATAGTCACCAATATAGTCTTATCGGTAATTGCCTTTTTTACATCATCGGGATCTATCAGACCATATTTATCTACTGGTAAATAGGTAACTTTGAATCCGTGTTTTTCTAAAAAATGACAGGAATGTAAGACAGCATGATGTTCGATCTGGGAAGTAATAATATGATTTCCCTTTTTTTGATTAGCCCAGGCAATACCCTTTATAGCATAATTATCTGATTCTGTCCCTCCACTGGTAAAAACAATCTCAGACGGATTTGCTCCAATTAAATGGGCAACCTTTTTTCTGGCCTCCTCTACCGCTTCCCTCGCTTCCTGCCCAAAGGAATGAATACTATTCGGGTTTCCATATTTTTGGGTAAAATATGGCTCCATTTCTTTAACTACCCCGATATCAGTAGGAGTTGTTGCAGCGTGATCCATATATATTCTTTTCATAAAATTGTTTCCCCTTTCTTAATTTCACAGTTAGTGACACAAAAAAATTATATTATATATGATTATTTTTGTCAACTTTATTCTAACCTAAATAATTCAGAAATACCTTGAATCATGGGGTAAGAATTATTTCTTTAGCATCCTCCTGAGCAATTCGTTCGATAAATTCCTTGAAAGATGGATACTCTTTTTGGGATATTTCAAAGGTGTTAAACTGATAATATCTTTCGTATTTTATAATATTATCTTCCATTGAATATTTAATTCTATAAGACCCGAAAGGAAAAACTAAATCAACTTCGTTGGGAACTCTCTCTACTTTAAATCCTTCGGGAATATTAATTTCTATTACATTCTGAGTGCAATATTGGTTGTAAAAATACATCGGGAATCTTCTTTCTTCTGTTGCCACCATACTCGTCGATTCTACCCTTTCAATAATGGAAGGTTTAAGATGTAATTTTTCTCCTATTTTTTTAGCATAATTGGGAACTCGAAATTTGTATCTCTGCTCAACTGGAATATTAAGATCAGCCAAATCAGAAAAACTAAATTCCTCCAGCACAGAACCAGGACAACTTGAGCTTAAAGAATTTTGAATTAATTCCTTTCTCTTAATTTCCCCTAAATCCTTAAAAAGACTCCTATAGTAGGCAGCAAAAATTCCTGATTGTAAAACAGTAGCTTCTCCACTAACTGAACCGTCTTCCTGTAAATTTAATTTTATTTTTCTTGTTCTCTGATTTTTTTCTGCCGGATGAATGGGTACCTTCACAAATTCCCCTTCTCCATTGATTAACACCATAGCCCAGACACCCTGATCCATTGCAGGTAAATCACCAAAAACATAATTTTCCGCAGTTCCATCTAAAAACATCAATTCCCCATTCAAAGAAACAGCTGCAATAGCATGGTCAAATTGAAAGCTGGGCAGGTCAAGGTCTATTTCTCCACTATATCTCGTTCTAAGCAACACATAATAAACTTCTATCCCTGCTTCCTTTAACATACTGATAAGCAATGTTGCTTTATCTTTGCAATCTCCATATTTATATTTATATACCTCGGCTGCTTCATGAGGCATATGTCCACTTATACCAAATTCTAAACCCAGATATCTTATCTCATTGATTACATAATGATATATAGCCCGAATCTTTCCTTCGGGTGTAGTCTCGTTCTGGATAAGTTCAGCTACCTTAGCTTTGATATCAGCATCTGCCTTGCTCTGCTCTCGAGATATGTCATAATACCAGGTAGCAATCTCCTTCCAGGATGAGAAACTGCTTATCGCAATTCGAGGCGCAACATTATGGAAGGGAGGCATATCGTTTTCGTAAATAATCTGAGGAATATTAGAGGCTTCCCAGGTATAAATAACTTTATCTTCCCCTTTTTTAATTTTTGGCTCAAGATCAGTTTTAAAATTCACTATCTTGATTTCTACATCTTTCGGAATAGCAAGTATATACCTGCAAAGTTGAATGGGTTCAAAATCTTGCAAATAGAAAGTATCCTGGAAATTTTTCCCAATAAAACTTCGACTATAATCATCCAGAGTGTATTGATATTCAATTGTTACCCCTTCTTCTAACGCAGGCATAGAAATAACTTTCTGAGAAATATTAGAGTATAAGCGATATCCCTCCAGAGGGAAAATATCTTTTATGGAGGTTGCTTCCACCACAGAACCGTCCAATTTAAAAGTTCTGGCTTTCTTGATAGTTATCCTTTCCCCCCCGGCATTATAAGTGATAAATATTTCGCCAAACTTTTCAATCCCTCTTTTGTTAAAGAGTTTGATAATCCGATGACAAGTCGTTGAGGAGGTCCCATCTACATTAATAACCTTTTTAACTTCATCTAAAAGTATAGCTGCACTTGCATCAGGATATTCTTCTGCAGAGGGAGCCTTAGCTATCAATTCACGGGCATCCACCTCAGCTATTTCTTCCTTTTCGGAAATAAAATCTATATAATCTCTTAAATGAAGAAATCCAGGTGAAATTTCTAAAGCTTTTCTCCACAGGCTTATAGCTTCCTCTTCTTCCCCCCTCTCATGGTAAAGGTACCCAAGTTGAGAATATATTGATGAATTATAAGGAAATATTTCACTTGCCTCTCTTAAAATTTCTATAGCCCGCTCTCCTTCATTCATTCTTACATAACCGTCAGCCATACTTCTATAAACTGAAGGGTCATCTGGTCTCCAGGATAAAATTTCTCTATAAAGGTCTATTCCTTCCTCATATCTGCCTAATTGGAAATATAAATTGCTCAATCCCCTTCTAGCTAAACCATCATCATAATTTATCTCTAATACTTTATTGTATTGTTGAATGGCTTTGTCCAGCCATCCTTTTCTCTCATAGGAAACCCCCAAACTATAATGAGCTGGGGCGAATAATGGATTTAACTGAACTATTTCCTCTAATTTTCTTCGGGCTTCTAAATTCCACCCCTTTCTCTCATAGGCCCAGGAAAGATATAAATTAGCATCTACGAAATCAGGATTTATTTCTAAAGCTTTCTCAAATTCTTCAATAGCTTCTTTATATAAACCTTTCTCATAATAATTCATTCCTATTTTTATAATAGCTTGAACGAAGTTCGGATTAATTTTTAGTGTTTTCTTGATTTCCTCTAACCCTTCATCAAACTTTTCCTTCCGTTGATAAGCATTACCTAAAAGATAATGTGCTAAAGCATTCTCTAAATCTAGGGAAATTGCTTCTTTAAATTTCTCGACTGCTTCATCCAAAAACCCTCTTTTTTGGAGAATTATCCCCAAAGAGAGAAGGGCTTTCACATTTTCTGGATTTTTGATAACTTCTTCCTTATAATAAGAAAGAGCATCTCCTAAATTAACTTCTTCTCCTTGTTCTTCTTCGGACAATCTATAATCTTTTCCCGATACTAAATCAACTATTTCTTTAACTTCTGTAGTAAATTTTAAATCTCTGAAGGGATTCCCTTTTATATCTGTTATCCTAAAATAAAATCCCCAGGTATCTTCTTTCTCACATACCTTCACTAAAATTTTATTCCAACCTCTACCTAACCAAACAGGAACTACCTCCTGGTCAATTACAGCTTGTCGGTAAATATCCCGTTCTATCACTATCTGATCATTAAACCATACTTTTACTGCATCATCTGCCCCTACCTTAAATAAAGCTACTCTCTCTTCTGGAGAATAAAGATAGGTCAAGGCATAACCTACTGTCCAATTATTGGGATAAAGAAAGGTGTCAAGATTTATAAAACCAGTAAGATTTATTTTCTTTGGTTTAAACCATCTTATTAGAATACTATCTTTTCCACTATAGGTTTTTTGTAAATCAATTTCATTTTCAGGGGGGTATACTTTCTTAAAGCCGGACTTTCCGGTATTATCAAAAGGGCCAATTAGAAGCCAATCAGTAACCATTCCCATTTTTTTAACCTCTTGTTTTGCCTGATAAATATTACCTTGTTTGATATATGAGCGGACTATTTGTTCCTGGGCATAGGCCTGAAGAATCTTATTGTTCGGATTTTGAGAGATTATATTTTGTGATAAAGTAATCAAGTCATCATATCGCCCAATTTTCGCAACTATTTCCTCTATCATAATCCAATATAATTCCGATTCCGGAGAATCAGGATTTTCTCTTATAAAATCAGACCACTGGTCAAAAGCTTCCTGATAAAGTCCCTTTGACCAATAATCTAATCCCGCTATTTCTAATTCACTGGTACATACACTTAAATTAAATATGGCAATTGATGCAATTAATAAAATAAAAAATACGAGAACAAATTTCTTTTTGACGATAATCATTTTTTCTCCTTTTCCTTCCTCGAGCAATACGAAATACGCTATACGCGATACTAAATAAACCTGATCATTCTGCCTAAAATAAGTCCAACTAATAATCCAATAAGAAAAGTAGTAGTTAAAATACGGGCGTTAGCTACTTCCTTAACTCCTCTAATCCTGATAAAGGTCAAAGTCACCAGGTAGGCTACACCATTTATAGTGATAAAGAAGGGCCAGACTATTATTTTGGCTAAAATCGGGCCTATATAAGGGATTGATTGAATAATAAATATAGCTTGAGAAAAAACATGCCTGGCCATCTCCATAAAAATTCCTAATAAAGCTAAAATAGCAGTAGTCAATATCTTATCTACCTTCATATAAGTCAATACATAAAAAACAGATATCATTATTAACAGAGTTAAAGCAATCTCTAAATCTTCTTTATATTTTGGTTTCTTTAGTTTAGGTTTAAAATCATTACTCACCTTTCCTAATCCTTTATAATTTTATTTACCTGCCCTTTTAAATTTTAATTGCAATGTTTAAGTTTAGGATTTATCATTTTCTGAGGATTGCTCAACAGCTTCTTCTCTTTTTTCTTCTGCTCTCTCTTTAACAGAGCTTACTCCAATTATAAACGCAAATATACCACCAACTACCAAGACGAATGGCACTAAAGCTGCTAAAGCCTTTATGAATAATAACCACCATTTAATCAATCCTAATACTCCCAAAACTATAGCTACTACTCCCCCCAAGATAATCCACATTATCATCTACCTCCTTTTTTAAAAAGTAAACAATTCTTTATTTAAATCTATTTCTCTATGGTTATTTCCTAAAAAAGCTTAAATATTTTCAACAGATTTTATATAGGATACCATACAGATAATAATTTCATAGTAAATTATAATTTTAGTCATAATTAAGTTGTAGGGGCACAATGAATTGTGCCCTCTTAATATTATTACCTAATTTCCCCTGTGGGCACGATGCATCATGCCCCTACCTTAACGATGCATCAAGCCCCTACCTTACCATTTTGTCTACTTTTAGGGTGTCACAATCATATTATATAAATATAAAAATTTTTTATATACAAAGGATGGTTTATTTCAATTTTTCAGTTAAAATTCTGATAATGGTTTTACCGAACTCGCTTGCTGCTTGGGGACCTTTGGCAGTGATAATATTCCCATCCACTTCTACATCTTTTCCTGTATAAATTGCCCCTTTATTCTTTAACTTATTTGCCTCGGAGGGAAAAACAGTGGCTTTCTTCCCTTCCAATATCCCTGCATTAGCTAAAGTTACAGGAGCGATACATATAGCACATATTAATCTGTCTAAAGAAACTGCTTTTTTCACAATCTCTCTTGCTACCGGATCATCCCAATATTCCGAAGAACCCATACCACCTACAAAGACAATAACATCAAACTCTTCTGCCTTAGCCTCACTAATCAGAATATCAGGTTTGGCTGTTCCTCCCAACATTCCTCGAGATGTCTCTAAAGAAGAAGAGGCCAAAACTACCTCCATACCTTCTTTAATAAACAATTCTCTGGGTTTAAAGAGTTCCTCATCTCTAAAATCATGACTGGCAATTATCATCAATACCTTCTTCCCTTGAATTTTAGACATAGTTTCACTTACACCTCCTTCTAAATTATAAAAAAATAATAAAACAAGTATTAATAGAATAATAAAAATGATTATTTTATTTATCTTTAAGTCTATAAGATTAGCCATTTCTATCAACTTCCTTCTTATTAAACTTTTCCTTTCCCTCTAATTATATCACTTCTTATTTCTTGCCTTCTCTTAATAATCTTATCTTTACAGATATAATTCAATATCATTAAAGAAGAATCCTTTATTTTTTGTTCAATTAGAAGAAATTTTCTATTATCCCTTAAAACCTGATCCCAAAGGTACTAAATTCTCCTTTATACTCCTCCCATTTTATATCTACCTTTTCTACAACTGCACTCCTTGGCCCCTGGTAACACCAATCTATTAATTCTTTTACCTTATCTTCTTCTCCTTCCATAACTACTTCTACTTTACCATCCCAACAATTCCTGACCCATCCTTTTATTCCTAAACTTTGAGCAATATCCTGAGTATAATAGCGAAAGGCTACTCCCTGCACTCTTCCCGAGATTAAAAGATGAGCCCTTACTTTTTTTGCATCTTTATTCATATTTATATTGTCCTTCTATTTTACATTTTTTGCAAGCTCGATAAATCGAACCCCTACCCTCATCCATTCCAACTCGATAAGCGATACTATTTTGTTACTATAACTATTTTACTCCAAAATGAAAAAATTAAAAGAAAAAATTATATATTTAAATTTCCCTCTTCTTAGAGAAGACACTACTTTATTAATAAGAAAGATTAAGATATAATAATTTACAAAAGATAAAAGGAAGTGAGAGTCAATTTTAAATTTAGTCTTATTTCTTTTAACCATTGTTTCTTGTTTTTTCGTAGGAGGGATTTGGTACGCTCTATCTTTACTCACTATTTTGTTAGCTCATGAATTAGGACATTTTTTTGTTAGCAGAAGTTATGGAGTAGAAGTTACTTTACCTTTTTTCATACCCTTCCCCCTGTCTCCTTTTGGAACTCTGGGGGCAGTTATCAAAATGAAAGGGATTATGCCTGATCGTAAAGCCTTATTTGACATTGGTATAGCTGGTCCTTTGGTAGGTTTAATTCTAACTATACCAATTATAATAATCGGACTCAAATTATCAGAAATAGCAGTACTTTCAGATATTGAAGGACCAGTCATCCCCCTGGGAAGTTCTATTCTGTTCTCTTTTATAGAAAAAATTATGTTTGGCAATCTCCCAGAAGGCCAGGACATAATTTTACATCCCATAGCCTATGCCGGTTGGGTAGGATTGTTTGTAACTGCTTTAAATCTTCTTCCGGTGGGACAGTTAGACGGCGGACATATAATTTATTCTCTGTTTGGCAAAAAAAGTAAAATTGCTTATTATATAACTTTAGGTATTTTAGGTCTTATCTGTATATTTATTAACCCTGCCTGGACTTTACTATTTATCTTACTTCTTATATTTGGCTTTCATCACCCTCCCCCCTTAGATGATATTACTCCTTTAGATAAAAAAAGAAAGTTGTTGGGGATTTGTGCTCTAATCTTCTGTGCCATATCTTTTACACCAGTCCCTTTCCAGATATAATTAATCGATTTTTATAGTTTTTTAAAAAAATATAAATTTTTTTTAAAAAAAAGAAGGATTTTTTAAATATTTGTCGTATATTTAATTATACAATCAGATCCTGTTCTGCCTGCAAATTACAAACTACTAACAGTAAAGGCGGTGATGCGACTGAGAATTATTAAAAATACCTAACTTAGGAACCTTGCAAAGTATTATAAATTTATAGATTTATAAAAAATTATCACAGAAAAGTAAAAAGAAAACTAAATTAAGTTAAAAGGAGGTCATTTAAATGAATGGCAAAGAAAGAGGCAATTGGGCTACGCAATTTGGTTTCATAGCTGCCGCTGCTGGTTCCGCTGTAGGACTGGGAAATATCTGGAAATTCCCTTACATAACTGGCCGTTACGGTGGAGCAGCTTTTGTTTTGGTATATTTAATTATAATAGTTTTTATCGGTGTTCCTTTAATGAATTCCGAATTATTGATAGGCCGTAAATCTGAGAGAAACGCATTAGGAGCTTTTAAAGTCCTGGCACCTGGCTCCCCCTGGTGGATTGTTGGAGCAATGGGAATATTAGCAGGATTTATTATTCTTTCTTATTACTCAGTTGTTGCTGGATGGGCAGTAGCTTATATCTTTAAATCAGGTGCATATATGGCAGCTGGTGCTGACCATGCTAATATTTTTGTTGGTCATATCACTTCCCCTCTAGCTCCTATAATCTGGCACTTTATATTTATGATGATGTGTATAGGCATTGTTGCAGCTGGTATTGAAAAGGGTATTGAAAAATACTCAAAAATCTTAATGCCTTTGTTGGTTTTAATTCTATTGGTTTTAATTCTTCGTTCAGTCACCTTAACTGGAGCAGGTGCAGGGTTAGCTTTCTATCTTAAACCAGATTTCAGTAAATTAACTGGAGAAGGAATTTTAGCTGCCTTAGGACAGGCATTTTTCTCCTTAAGTTTGGGAATGGGTTGTATGATAGTTTATGGTAGTTATCTTAAAAAGGATCAAGATATCCCTGTTAACTCTTACTGGGTTTGCGGAGCCGATACTGTCATCGCTTTCTTAGCTGGTTTTGCTATATTCCCGGCAGTGTTTGCCTTTGGATTAGAACCAGGTGCAGGTCCAGGCTTAACCTTTATTACTGTCCCAGCTGTATTTGCTGCTATGGGACCAGTGGGTCATTTCTTTGGAATCCTATTCTTCTTCTTGCTGACCATCGCTGCCCTTACTTCCGCTATTTCCTTACTCGAAGTTGTCTCTGCTTACTTTATTGATGAGGCAAAATGGGACCGTAAGAAAGCAGTTTGGATTATGGGTATAATTATATTCCTCCTTGGAATACCTTCTTCTCTGGGTTTAGGAGCATGGTCTGGTGTAAAAATTATTGGTGGAAGAGACATTCTTGATTCTCTTGATTTTATAGCATCTAATATACTTCTACCCTTAGGCGGTTTCTTGCTCTGTATTTTCATAGGCTGGTACTGGGGAACCGATAAAGCAATCGAAGAAGCAAATACTGGTGCAAAGAGTATCAAGTTAGGAACTACTTACAGTTTTCTTATCAAATATATCGTTCCTATAGCTATATTTATAGTCTTCTTAAATTCTATAGGAATCATCAAATTCTAAATATAGCTTGTGGCTGGATAATTATATCGTAACCTTAAATAGAAAGTGCCCTTTCTTATAAAGAAAGGGCACTTTCTTGTATAGTTTTATAGATAATTTAACAAGAAACAATCAGTAAAGGTTAAAGATAGTTAAAAAGGTAAATGAAGCTTAAATTCCCAGAGAGCTCGCCTAATTTTATCCTGCATCTCACTTAACACTTCTCTGGATAATTTGTTAATAAATGTGGTCTCTGAATCATCTAAAGTAATAATCTCATTATTACCAATTAAAAGAGTAGAAATGGGACCATTCACGGAGACTTTTACTTCATAAGGATCTAAAGTTATAGCAAGGTATTTATCTAAATTATTAGAAGCATCTAATATTTTATAATAGATGCCTTCATTTTCAGAAAAAGATAAATTTAAAATCATAATATCGTCAATATAAATAATTCCTGTCCAAAAAGATCTCTCCAATATTAATTTGGTGTTCACTTTAAGATAATCAGTGGTAGCGCGCCTATCAATTTCTATCTCTTTCTCCGTAAGTATATTTTTCACATAACTAACCCGATCTTTTGTTTCGGGATGGGTCTGAAATATACCTAAATCTACTTCGGGTCTGAACATTTCCCGAGCGTATAATCTTTCTAAAAAAGTTAAAAAACCTACTGGATTATATCCTGTCTCAATTAGGAGATCTATAGCCGTCAAATCTGCTTCCTCTTCATACTGCCGGCTATATTGATTAAGTAGAGTGATTGTAGTAAGTTTCCCTAATACACCTACATCCGGTTCCCTGGTTAAAAGAACAGCTAAAATTGTTAGTAGATTGTATTTAGTATTATCTCTGGTCTGTTTTAAGGCATGATTGTGAATTATGTGGGCAATTTCATGAGCTAAAATTCCAGCTAACTCATCATCTGATTGAATATAATCGAAAAGGTCATAGGTTA
Organism: Candidatus Atribacteria bacterium; assembly: GCA_003513845.1. GTDB lineage: Bacteria > Atribacterota > Phoenicimicrobiia > Phoenicimicrobiales > Phoenicimicrobiaceae > Phoenicimicrobium > Phoenicimicrobium oleiphilum. The sequence continues at coordinate 30,993 of DOTB01000069.1, forward strand.
CATAGATATATCCTCCGGGAATAGAGAAGGCATTGGGTCCTTCCATCTTCAGTATTTTGAAATGGTAATTCATACCATCTAAATCAGAAGCCCTGGCTAATTTATTACCAATCTCTATAAGTAATGAATTTTGAACAGAATTCTTAACTACCTCGTACTTCTTCTCGATATCATTAGATAATTTCTTCCCTAACTGCTGCTCTTTGTCTAAATCTCTTTCTGCCACAAAAGAATTAAAGCTCATTGAGAACAATAAGATTAAAATACAGGTGATAGTAAAAACAAACTTATTTATTAGTTTCTTATATCTTATCTTTTTCATTTTTTACTCTAAACGCTATTTTTTCATAAAATTTTTTAAATTTTTCAAAGCAAAATCTAAAGCTTTATGAATTCCTTCAGCTTTTTTGCCTCCAGCCTGGGCAAAATTGTATGTTCCACCTCCTCGGCCCTCGATAACCTTTCCCGCTTCTCTTATCAGTCTATTCATATCATACTTTAAGCCTCTGGAACAGGCAAACAATATCTTTGCCCCCTCATCTTTAAAACCAAACAACACAACTACACTATCATCCAGATTAATAATCTTTTGAACTAATTCCCTTACTTCCTGAAAGTTTTTTTCTTCAAACACTTTCTTTACAATCTTTACCCCATCATCTCTCAGAGAGGACTCATTAATTAAATTTCTGGCTTCATAATCCTGCAATCTTTCCTTAAATTCTTTTAATTCTTTTCTGGTTTCTTTCCTCTCCTCAAGCATTCTATCTATCACTTCACCTAATTCAGAATCTTTAATAGTTAATTTATTAGAAATAATTTTAATCAATTCATTCTTCCAGAAATAATCTTCCCAGGCACGCCTTCCACAGATAAATTCCAGGCGGATTTTTTCTCCCCTCTTCTCCCATTTAATAACTTTAATCAAGCCCACTTCTCCAGTTGCTCGGCAGTGTGTTCCTCCACAGGCAGAGAGGTCAAAATTTTCCACTTCGACTATTCTTATTTTACCTTTTCTATCTGGTACCTTCCTTAAATTTAATTTCCTTAACTCTTCTTCTCCCTTCACCAAATAGCATTTTACAGGCCTGTTGTTAAAGATAATCTCATTAGCACATTCCTCTGCTTTTTTAATTTCCTCTTCGGTTAGCTTTTCTTTTATAATATCCAAAGTACAAACCTCTTCTCCTAAATGAAAAGAGACAGTTTCCACCCCCCACAACTCCATCAATGTCCCGGAAAGAATATGTTGACCAGAATGTTGCTGCATATGGTCAAATCTCCTCTCCCAATCTATCCTTCCAACCACTTGAGAATTTATCTCTTCTTTTATCTCTTCTCTTAAAATATGAATTATCTCTTCATCCTCTTCAACAACTTCCACGACCGGAGTATCCTGAATAACTCCTTTATCAAAGGGTTGACCGCCCGAGGTGGGATAAAAAGCAGTTCTATCTAAAATAACTGCTGGTTGATTACCAATTTTTATTCTCTTCAAAATTCGAGCTTTAAATTCCTTAAGATAAGAATCTTGGTAATATAATCTTTCTGTCAATATATTTTTACTCCTTCCAAAATTCGTACTTTTTATCTTGTGTTTGGTAAATTGTATCTTGAGGATGAAGTAATAAGTAATAGGTGATGAGTAACAAGATTAAATTCCAAATATTTCCTTGCTATTCATAGAAGTTATTTTTGCTACTTCTTCTATTGAAATTCCTTTTATTTCCGCAACTTTTTCCGCAATTAGAGGGATATATTTTGGTTCATTAGGTTTTCCCCGAAAAGGATGGGGAGCCAAATAGGGTGAATCAGTTTCCAGAACCAGATTTTCTATGGGAACTTGTTCTACCACAGCTCTTAATTTTTTGGCATTATTAAAGGTAATTACTCCCCCTATCCCTAGATAATAACCACGCTCCATACATAATTGTGCCATCTTTGCATTCCCGGAAAAACAGTGGAACAGAATTTTTAACCCCTTTGCCTCCTCAGCCAGAATCTTTAAGGTATCCTTATGTGCTTCCCGATTATGAATAATAAGTGGCAAATTTAATTTTCTGGCTAGATTTATCTGTTTCTTAAACGCTTTCAATTGACAGTCAAGAGTACTATGTTTCCAGTAGTAATCCAATCCTGTCTCTCCGATAGCTACCACTCTATCTTTCTTTGTCAGCTCTTCCAATTCCTCCAAATTTTTTCCATCCAAAAATTTGGCTTCATGAGGATGAAAGCCGACTGCAGCATAAACTCCTTCAAAACGAGAGGCAAATTCCAGGGCAATTTTACTGGACTCTAAATCAATCCCTATGGTAACCATTTTAGTTACTCCCTTTTCTGCTGCCTCTTTAACTACTTCCTCAACATTTCTTTTTATCAGATCAAGATGGGTATGAGTTTCTACAAAAACTGTATTAATTTTAATCTACCCCTTTTTTTATTTTAAGTTTAAGTTGCACTCTACCAATTATCTGATTAGTCATCAATTTTTCAATCAGTCAATTAATAGAATACTCTTTATCAGCTATAATTACAACTATAATTTAGCCTAAAAAGTTACTAAGTTGGTTTCCCAATTTTTAATATTTAAGCATTTTCTTTTGGTTTAGCAAGTTTAACAGCTGTGCCATAGGCTAAAAGTTCAGCAGCACTTCCTATAACACTGGTTGTCACAAAACGTATGTTAATAATGGCATCTGCCCCCAATTTTTCAGCCTGAGCTATCATCCGATTAGAAGCCACTATACGAGCTTTCCCCATCATCTCAGTATACTCAATCAACTCACCACCAAGAATAAGCCTTACTATGGCAGATAAATCCCTTCCAATCCAGATAGCAAAGATAGTATGCCCTTTGACTAAACCTAAAACTTTAGTAATCTCTTGACCTGGTACTTCTGCAGAATTCTGAAGTAATATATTAGTCTTTATCTCACCAGTAGGTAGTTCTTCTTCTTGAGCTTTACCCTTTTTCTGTTCAAGAGCTACGGTCAATAAGACTAGCAGGATACCACCCAAAAGACAGTAAATAGAAATCTTTAACCACCAGGGTAAAGTAGGGTTAGTATATACATGCCAAATCCCTCCTACAAAGATGGCAGTAAAGAGTCCAATTACAAAAGCAAGCGAACCGATTGTTCGAAAGAATTTCATAATTTCTACCTCCTTAAACATAAAAAATTTAATTTTAAACCTTTCTATGCTCGATTTTTCCTTTTAAGAATCTATCTATATTATGGTTATTTCCCAAAAAGCCAAAAATACTTTCAACAGGTTATGTATATAGTGGGTATAATGCATTGTACCCTTACCTTACCATTTTGTCTACTTTTTGAGTTTCAATCATGCTATTATATACGACAAAATTCCCAAAAATCCTTTTTTTTCTTTTTTTCTTTTTTTGTCATTGTTATTTCTCCAGACAAAATCCCACAAAAAAGATATTTAATTTTTATAAATAAAAAACCCTCCATCCTCATTCACTCTAAAATAATATGGTTGGAAGGTTTTTCGTTATATTATCTTGATTGAAATTATTTTATGGCTCTCTCAAGGCTTACCTTAAGTAATAGACTATTTTAATCAAAAAACATTTTTAATAATCCTCTTTCGATATCGAGAACTATCCTTTATTTTTTCATTCTGATGGCAATTCTGGTTCTTCTCTCTCAATTTCCTCTTCTTTTTTTCTTTCACTTTCTCTTTGAAGATTCCATTCGAGTTCTTGAATCCTCTTCTTCTGACTGGAAATCATCTTCCTGGTCTTTATCATTGAAGGTACTGAAACTAATAAACTCATTATAACTCCCAGGGAGATAGTAATTAAAAGTACTAGGGCTAATGAGCTTTCAAATTTCCAGGTTAAAAAACTTACAGTTATGGGAACTGCATTCTGAAGTGCAAAGACCACAGCCAGAATAGCCACAATAATAGCCACAATCAATTGTAACTGCATACAAATCACAGTCCTTTCTTCTATTTTCTATTTATTTTAAATTACCAATTTTAACTAATTTTCACTTTGTATCCAATCCATTTCACTGTTCATATTTATTTATCCTCTCGGCTTTTAAGAGCAGTCTTGTGTCATCTCTATATTAAAGTAATTTAAAAAAGATTTTTTTATGTTTTATTGCACTATTATAACACTTTGAAAAATATTCAACAAAATAATCTTAACATAGATTTTTAAAAAAAGAAATGCAAATTTACTTTATACATTTTATAAAAAAGATGTAAGAGGATCGTTATTTCACATATTACCACAGCTCAATTAACCCTCTTCAGGGATCATACTCTACATAAGCCCATAACCATCCCCATTTAGCCTGACAGGGGGCAACCATCCCCTGTCAGGTTCCTTGTTATGTTGTTCCCCATCACAGAATCGTTTATTCTACTTTAGGCAGATCTTGTAAGGCCTCATCAATTTTTTCCTGGGGATAGGCATAATCTTTTAATTTTCCGGCAAGATAAGCTTCATAAGCAGCCATATCCACATGGCCATGCCCGCTATGAGCCAGAAGTATTGTTTTTGATTCCCCGGATTCTCTACATTTAATTGCCTCATCAATAGTAGCCCGAATTGCATGATTGGTTTCCGGTGCACTGATAATCCCTTCATTTCTGGCAAAGGTTACTCCAGCCTCGAAAGTTCCTAATTGGTGTTCTGCCCGCGCTTCCACTAATCCTAATTTTAGTAAATGACAGATAATGGGGGCCATTCCGTGATATCTTAATCCACCAGCGTGAACCGGTGGGGGAACAAAATTATGCCCCAAAGTATACATCTTTAGTAAAGGAGTAAGTCCACTTACATCAGCATAATCATAATTATAAAGTCCCCTGGTTAAAGTCGGACAGCTGGCTGGTTCAACATTTATTATTTTCAAATCAGGTTTCCGCCCTTCAATCTTATCTTTTACAAAAGGTAGGAAAAGACCAGCAAAGTTCGACCCCCCTCCTACACAACCAATAATAATATCAGGATATTCATCAATCTGCTCCATAAGCTTTTTTGTTTCCAGTCCGATTATAGTCTGATGCAATAAAACATGATTCAATACGCTTCCTAGAGAATAATGGGTATCATCATGCTTTACCGCCTCTTCTACCGCCTCACTAATTGCCATACCTAAACTCCCTGAAGTATTAGGGTCTTTTGCTAATACTGCTCTCCCCGATTCGGTATAAGGTGAAGGGCTGGGAATACATTTTGCTCCCCAGGTCTCCATCATTACTCTACGATAAGGTTTTTGCATATAACTGACCTTAACCATATATACTTTTATTTCCAGACCAAAACAAGCACCAGCAAAAGCTAAAGCACTTCCCCATTGTCCTGCGCCTGTTTCAGTAGTTAACCGTTTAATCCCTTCTTTCTTATTATAGTAAGCCTGGGCCACCGCCGTATTAGGCTTATGACTTCCGGGAGGGCTGCTACCTTCATACTTATAGTAGATTTTAGCAGGAGTATCCAGGGCTTTTTCTAATCTCTGGGCTCGATAAAGGGTAGTAGGCCTCCATATTCGATAGACATCCTGAACTTCTTCTGGAATTTCAATATAACGGTCAGTGCTCACTTCCTGTTTAATTAAAGCCATAGGAAATAGGGGAGCGAGGTCATCAGGTTTAACGGGTTCCCCAGTTGCTGGATGCAAAATAGGGGGAAGTGGCTCCGGTAAGTCAGCCAAAATATTATACCAGGTAGTAGGCATCTCTTTTTCACTAAGCACAAATTTAACTCTCTTCATTTTTTCTCTCCTTTTAAATTAAAATATTTTTTCTTAGCTAAACCATCTTTTAGCCTTTTAAATTAGTAAATACCTGTTGCCCCCAGAGGGGGCCAAATAATCAGTGAAAATATATACATCTAAACCTCCTTTCTTTTCGTATCTCGTATATATATATCAGTTATCCAGTTGCCCGGTTTGTCAGTTTATCGGTTAGGAATTAGTTAAACATTTATTAGTAAAATGGCATATAGCAGTAATAGTTCTTACTTACTGAAAACCGAGAATTAGAAAAAATTCGTATCGGTTATTGGGTAAATAAAAAACCCTCCGTCCCAATTTATTACAATAATAGGGACGGAGAGCTATC
>DOTB01000001.1 GCA_003513845.1 Candidatus Atribacteria bacterium
TTTTCACACGGTCTGACGTTTCATCTGTCATATTTAAATAAACTGAGAAGATCGGATAGATAGGTATCTATACTTATTTATCTATTTAACATAGTGGCAATAAAAAGATATGTCCCTTTTTTTCATTTTTTTACAAAAATTTTCTTGAAAAAGAAGGATTTAATACCATCTTTGTCGTATTATTTATCATTAGATGGTAGTATTTCCATTTATGATCTATGTAATAGAATGAAAATCAACGATTCAGGTGATAATTATAGACGAGTAAAAAGGGCTTTAGAAAAGATACAAATGACTGGGATAAAATCAGAAGGAGCTTTTTATCATAAAGACAAAAAGCAATGGATAACAAAGATTTTCGGATTATATGATGGGGTTATATTTAAAGGCGAGCAATTAGAAGACGATATTATTGCTGAAACAAATTTATTATATTTAGGCGATATCTATCTCCAGAGCCTAAATTCCTTTTATATAAAACCTATCGATTACGATTATCTACAAAGTCTTAAAAGTAAAATAGCCTCCAGGCTTTATGAAATTTTAGGAGTAAAGTTTTATGGTTTGAGAAATAAGAGAGAAAAGTTTATCTGTTACCGCTATTCTAAATTATGTCAACTCCTTCCAGTAACTCCTCACAAGTATATCTCTTTAGCCAAACAGCAATTAAACCCAGGCAATAATGAACTTAGAGATACTGGTTTTATTTCAAAATATGAATGGAGTGAAAATAGTAAAAAGGATTGGCTTATTTATTATTGGCTAGGAGATAGAGCCAAGGAAGAAATGAAGAGGGTAGATATAAAAGGAATCGATAGTCGAACAGGAGAATATCTACCAGGACCAAAAGAGGATACAGAAGAATTTTCTAAAGAGCAGCTTAATTTAATAAATAAATTAGTTAAAATGAATGTTTCTAAGGTAACCGCTGAAAATTTAATGAAAAGCAATGATCAAGAATTAATAGAAAAATGGATTAAGGCAATTAATTATTCTAATGCCGATGATAAAGCGGCTTATTTAGTGAAGGCCATAAGAGAAAATTGGCAATTCCCAGAGGAATATTTAAAGGAGAAAAGAGAGGAACAACGGAAAGAAGAAGAGATAAGAAAAGAAGCAGAAAACAGACTACCTGATTTTTGGAAAGAAAGGCTTAATAGGGGAAGAGATAAAGGAAAAACCTCAAAATTACTCGAGGTTGTCCTGGAAGAAAAGAGAAGAGAAATAATAAAAGAGTGGATTGGTTCTGGAAGGATTGAGGATATAAATAGTAAATAAAAGATTAAGGATTAAGGAGGTTTTTTTTGTTATAAGACTATTTAATAAATATATTCAAGATGAAGATAATTCCATACTAGAAGTTTATTGTGATAAGTTAAAAGGGGGCGAAATTAAAGAGCTGTTAGCATTACTCGAAAAAATTACATTTAAATATATCTCTGTTGATACAAAAAGCATTAAAGCTGTCAAAAAAGGCAATTTTCGGGAAATATATCAAGCCCGGATAAAATTAGAAAAAGAAGGGTTTAGTTGGTCAGAAAAATCAACAGTTACTTAAAAGTAATATTATAAATTTTTTGAAGAAATGTGGAATTATTATTATAATATGAGAAATAGTTAATAAGATTTAATTAATTTAGAGTTTCTAATTATAAATTATATCTGTTAACCTTTTTAGAGTTCTAAGAAGAGCCAAGGTAAAAAGGATGTGGATAAATGAAATTAAAATTTAAAGGGGAAAGTTTAATTTCAAAAAAGCAAAGATGGATAGATAAAATCAAAGAGAACAGAGAAATATTTATTATAGTTGGTATGGTTATAATTTTAAATATAATAGTCTACCTGAGGGAGGTTTTATATATTCCTCATTATTTACTCGGCGCACCACCAACTTTTATTAACTGGCGAGAAGCTCTTATTGCATCTATTTTGATAGCTTCCGTTGGCATTATTACAATTGTTATAATTAGGCACTTTGTTAACGAACGCAAAAAGGCAATAAAAGAGCTTGCTCGTGAACGGAACTTATTGCATGCCCTTATGAATAATATTTCGGATTCCATTTACTTTAAGGATAAAGAAAACAGATTCGTAATGGTTAATAAAGCAAAAGCTGAACATTCAGGTGTTGCTCCTAAGAATATGATTGGAAAAACTGATTTTGATTTTCTTCCCAAAGAACTAGCCAGAAAATCTTTTGCAGATGATAATTATGTAATGAAATCTGGCAAACCCCTCATTGATAAGATAGAAAAGATTATTCATTTAAATAAAACAGAGCACTGGGTTTCTGTTAGCAAAGTGCCTTGGTACGATGAAGAAGGCAAAATAATGGGGACAATAGGTATAACCCGAGATATTACTGAACGCCAGAAGATACTGGAGAAATTAAAAGAAAGCGAAAAAAAATATCGTAATCTCTTTGATAATATGCCAGGGGCTTATTATCGTGCAGATAGAGAAGGGAATATTCTGCTGATAAATCCTCACGGAGCCAAATTGCTGGGCTATAACTCTCCCCAAGAGATTATAGGGAAAAATATAGCTAAGGATTTATATTATATCCCTGAAGATAGAAAGGTATTTTTAGAAGAACTGAAAAAAAGAAAAGGAAATATTAAGGATTATGAAGTAACCTTGAAAAGAAGAGATGACACTCCGGTTACCGTCTCCACTTCCAGCCATTATTATTATGACAAAGAAGGGAATATTGCCGGAGTAGAA
>DOTB01000025.1 GCA_003513845.1 Candidatus Atribacteria bacterium
AAAAATCCAGTTCAAAATCCAGATAATATTATCAAACTATCAGATACTTTATTTATGAAAATTATTCCTTTCCAATTCACTGACCAAACTGAGGGTACTTTATTTTTAGTTAATGATGCCACCCCTATCTTTCAGGAATTAGATATCCTTAAAAAATCTGTTATTTATACCTTGATTCTTTTTCTGGTTATTATGGTAAGTATTAACACCCTGATTACTTATTTATTATCAAAACAGATTGTTAATCCCCTAACTCGTTTGCGAAAAGCAGCTCAAGAAATTCAAAAGGGTAATTATGATTTTAAACTGGAGGCACCCTCCAAAGATGAAATTGGTGCCTTGTTTCAGAGCTTTGAAGAAGCGAGGAAACAATTAAAAAAATCAGAGGAAACCAAGAAGAAATATGAACAAAATCGTAATGAACTAATTACCAACATTTCTCATGACCTAAAAACACCAATTACCACTATTAAAGGCTATCTTGAGGGTATCATGGATGGTGTCCCCAAATCAAAAGAAAAACAGGATAAATATTTACAAACTATTCATCAAAATGTAGTGCATATGGAATCATTAATTGAAGATTTATTTTTGTTATCCAAATTTGATTTAGATCAATCTCTTTATCAATTTGAGAATATAAATATCAAAAATTACCTGGCCGATTCCTTCGAAGAATTACACTTTTACCTGCAAGAAAAGGGTATTAAACTCGAATATAGAGCAGATTATGATGAACAAAAATTAGTAAAGGCAGATCGGCAACAACTAAAAAGAGTTATCCTTAACATTATCAATAATGCCATAAATTATAAAAATGAAAACAATCCCACCATTCAAATGATATTAACAGAACAGGAAGATGAGGCGTTAGTTGAAATTCGAGATAATGGTAAAGGTGTCTCTAAAGAAATACTGGATAAAATATTTGAGCGCTTCTACAAAGAAGATAAAGCCAGGTCCAACCAATCACCTGGTAGTGGTCTGGGTCTTTATATTGCTCACAAAATTATCTTAGATCATGGTGGAAAAATATGGGCAGAGAGCAAAACTGGTTCTGGCACCAGTATCTTTTTTACCTTAAAAAAGGTGAACCTAAATAATATCAATATTGAAAAACAGGAAATGAGCAATGAGAAAAATTCTAATCATTGAAGACCAACAGAGTATTGCTGAATTAGAAAAAGACTATCTGGAAATCAACAACTTTCAGGTAGATATAAAAAATAATGGCCAAGAGGGTTTAGAGCTTGCTCTAAATAAAGATTATGACTTAATCCTGCTGGATTTGATGTTACCCGATGTTGATGGTTTTGAAATCTGTAAAAAAATAAGAAAAGAAAAGAATATTCCCATCCTTATCATCTCGGCTCGGGGAGAAGATATTGATAAAATTCGAGGATTGGGATTGGGGGCAGATGATTATATCAGCAAACCTTTTAGTCCCAATGAACTGGTAGCCCGGGTTAAGGCACACCTGCATCGTTTTGACCGTCTTACTGGAAAATCGGAAAAGGCAAAACAGGAAATTCAGGTAAAAAATTTAATCATTAATCAGGTTTCTCGACGTGTTTTTTTAGACAATAAAGAAATCATCTTTACCACCAAAGAATTTGAGATATTAAACTTTCTGGCCTCTCATCCCAATATAGTCTTTAGTAAAGAGCAACTCTATGACCATATCTGGGGTGATGATTCTTACGGAGATATTGCTACCATTGCCGTTCATATTAAAAAAATAAGAGATAAAATTGAAAAAGACCCTCAACATCCCCGTTTTATAGATACCCTGTGGGGTTCAGGCTATCGTTTTAATGCCTAATAAAATAATTACCAAAATTCTTTTTTTAAGTATCTTGAATTATCAACAAAATAAAAAATATAGCACAGGAGGCGTAAGTAATGAGCATCAAAAATACCTTTTTTACCTTTTTCTTTATTTTGGTAGTAGTAATAATAGTTCTTTTTGGTTATCCCGTAAATATTCCCACTGCCTATGCTGCTAATGAAAATGAAGGACAAAAGATTATTCAGACCTATGGGGAAGCAGAGCTAACTGCCTCAGCTGACCTGGCCAAGATAAGTCTGGCTATTGAAACCCGGAGCAGCTCAGCAAATGAGGCCGTAGAGGAAAATGCCCAGCTGGCTAATAGAGTCTTAGTGGCTCTTCTGAATTATGGTTTGCCTGAGGATAATATAAAAACCTCTTCTTACCGGTTATACAGTTATCGTGAAGCTCAGAAAGCAGATTCTGAAACTGAACAAGAGCAGGTTTATTATCAGGCAACTAATGAGATGTTAATCTCTACCATTCAATTAGATACAGTGGGAGAAATAATTGATTTAGCAGTAAAAGCCGGTGCCAATAACATAAATTATATTAATTTTGAACTTAGCGATCCCCAGGAATTAATGTTCCAGGCACTTAAAATGGCCACCGAACAGGCTCGCCGAAAAGCTGAAGCCATTGCTGAGGGTGCCGGTGAGACTATACAACAATTATTCAGCATCCGAGAGGAAAGAACCTCTTATACCCCCTTTCGTCTGGAGGATACTATGCTGAAAAGAGAAATGGCAGTCAGTAGGGCACCAACACCTATTTCTCCCGAGGCAGTCCTAGTAAGAGCATCCGTTATGGCTGAATTTTCTTTTTAAGGGCAGTCAGAAAAGAAAGCCAGTCACG
>DOTB01000042.1 GCA_003513845.1 Candidatus Atribacteria bacterium
AGCGGTAGTCCCAGAGGTATAGATAATGGTTGTTAAATCATCTGGCTGGCCACTTTTAGATATTTCATCAAATTGAGTGTCTCCTTTGGCTAATAATTCTTCGCCAATTTGAATTATCCTAGGGAAATAATAGATTTTGTAGTGATGAGTTTCGTTAAAATTCTTGTTTATTATTACTGTTTTTCTTAAAAGCTTGTTTTTTACTGAATCAGTTGTTTCTGTGGAATGAGTTTCTTTGAGAAGTTTGTTGGTATTTTTTTCCAAATATTTATCTAAATAGTCTTTAGCTTCTTTTGATAAGAAGATATATTTATTATTATTTTTTATTAATGAACATAATTCATTATATAATTTTTTGCTTACTTTACCATCTTCTTCAAAACCAATTGGTATAGCCCATTCGGGGGCGTCCTCTTTTTCTGAGAACATTTTTATTCTATCTAATAAGATGATATTTTTTATTTGAGGAAGGTCTTTAGCTAAACTGAAAAATTTTGAAAACTGTTTTTCTCCTTCCAAAATAGCAGCTTTAGCATCTGAATGATGGAGTTTAAAGTAAATATCGTGAGGTGAACTATCACCACTACAGGGGACATCGACTGCGCGTAGTCCGATAATTGCCATATCAGCGATTATCCATTCAAAGCGGTTATCACTTACTAAACCTATATGGTCAAATTTTTCTATGCCGATCTTCAATAATCCGGTACCGAATTTTTCTACTCGGTTATAAAATTCTTTATAAGTAATGGGTACAAATTTTCCCTCTTTTTTTACTTTAAAAGCTGTTCTATCGCCATATAGGCGGACACTGTTTCTTAACATTTCATTTAGTGTTTTTAGTGTTTGCTGAGACATTTATGCATCTCTCCTCATTATTTTTAATTGTTATATGGTTGATATTAATAGTTGATATTAATACCAAGTATATAGAAAAATATAGCAAAAGTCAAATTATCAAATTAGTAGTTAGTGAATAGTAAATAGTTGTTAGTACAAGAAGACACAGCACCTCGTGCCTCTATTAAAACAGGAATTACAGAAAAAGAAAATTCCTATATAATTACAATTAAATTATGGCACCGACTATCGGGTTAAGAGAGAGAAAAAAGATAGAAAAAAGTAATCTTATTTTGTAGAAATAAAATAAATTATTTTTTTAAAAAAACTCATAAAAAGCAGGATTTTTTAAAATTGTGTAGAATAAAATAGTAGGTAGTAATTATATGATTGTAACCTAAAAAACAAACAACACAATTATAACCAAAAAACCATAATTTGTTATGAAATTTCTGCAATGTACCATATATACAATGTGTTGCTGTTGAAAATACTTTTGGATTTTTGTGAGATGACCATTATAAATAAAAAAATATTTTCAGTTTCTCATAATTCTTTCCTATATATAAAAAATTATGGTATAATTACTTAAAAATATGTAAATTTATTTTTTGTTTCTTCCGGGAGGGTAGAGTGGCGTGAGAATAATATCAATTGCCAATCAAAAAGGCGGAGTAGCGAAAACAACCACCACTATAAATTTGGGGGCAAGTTTAGCTTCTATGGGGAGAAGGGTATTGTTAATTGATTTAGATCCTCAAGCTCATACTACTCTGGGATTAAGTCTCGAACCAGATAATCTGTCTAAAACCATATTAAATGTCTTAGAGCCACATCGATCTAAAAATAAATTAAAATTAGAAGAAGTGATAATAAAATTGAAGGCGACAGGAGAGGATAATTTATTTTTAGCTCCTTCTAATATTGATTTTGCCAGTGCGGAATATAAACTTATTGACCAAATAGGCAGAGAAGATTTTTTGAATGTTGCCATCAGTGAGTGTGAAATTCCCTTTGATTATGTCATTATTGATTGCCCACCATCTTTGGGGATTTTAACTGTAAATGCCTTAAAAGCTTGCAATGAAGTTATTATTCCTATGCAACCCCATTATTTTGCTCTTAGAGGTATAGAAGAATTTATAGAAACAACGGAGATTGTACGAAAGAATTTAAATCATCCTTTAAAAATAAATATTTTGATCACTATTGCTGATTTAAGAAGCAATTTGGCCAAGGAAGTCATTGAGGAAATAAAACATTATTTTGGTAACAAATTATTTAAGACTATGATAAGAAAGAATATTGCTTTGGTGGAAGCTAGCAGTCAGGGTGTACCTGCATTATATTATGATTCCAAATGCCATGGGGCTATTGATTATTATAAACTTGCTGAAGAGGTGATATCTTTTGAAAAAGAAGAAATTAGCGCGAGGATTTAGTAAAATTTTAGATTACAAAGAAGAATTGATAAGAGATACTTCTACTGGAATGGAAGAGAAAGAAAAAGTAGAAGTTGAAGGGAATGGTAATAAATTATTGCATAAACCCACAAAAGCCCTAAAAAAAGATGTACAAAAATTTGTAAACATTAAAGTGGTTGGTGTAGGTGGCGGTGGGAACAACGCAATTAGAGAAATGGTTAAACAAGGGATGAATAATCTTGATCTAGTAGCAATAAATACAGATCTACAAGCTTTATCTCTATCTGAATCTGAGAATAGAATTCAAATTGGTAAGTCTCTCACTAATGGTTTAGGAACGGGAGGTAATCCAGAATTAGGTAAAAAAGCGGCTGAAGAGGATAAAGAAAAAATATCAAAAGCTTTAGAAAAAGCTGATATAGTCTTTATCACTGCAGGAATGGGAGGAGGCACAGGGAGCGGAGCATCTTCAGTGGTAGCAAAAATTGCAAAACAGCAAGGTATTTTGACTATAGGTGTAGTTACTAAGCCATTTGCTTTTGAAGGGAAGAAAAGAAAACTACAAGCGGAAGCTGGAATAGAAGAACTTAAAAAAGAAGTAGATGCCTTAATTACTATTTCTAATGACCGCTTATTAAGGATATCTTCAAAGGATACTTCTATGAAAGATGCTTTTGAAATGGCAGATAAAGTATTGCGCCAATCTGTTCAGGCTATTGCAGATTTAATCACTATTCCTGGCTTAATAAATTTAGATTTAGCAGATGTGAAAACAGTGGCTCAAGATGCTGGATTATCTTTGGTAGGTATTGGAATAGGGAAAGGAAAAAAGAAAGCAATTTCTGCTGCAAAGATGGCTGTTTCTAGTCCTTTATTAGAAGTATCAATAAAGGGGGCAAAATCATTATTAGTAAATGTTACTGGTGGTTTAGATATGAGTTTATTCGAAGTAAACGAGATAGTTGATACTATATCTCAGGAAGTAGGAGCAGACACTAATATAGTTTTTGGAGCAATTATAGATGAGGAAATGAAAGATGAGATAAGGGTATCAGTTATTGCTACATCTTGCGAGGAAATTAAAGAAGAAGAAAGAGATAAAAATTTAACCAGAAAAGATATTAAAGAAAAAAAAGATATCGATATGGAGAAAAAATTCAGGATAAGCGATAATTTAATAGATGATAAAGATTTAGAAATTCCTGCCTTTTTAAGAAAGAGAATGAAAGGTAGTGAAAGGAAGAATATTTAAAATCGAAAAATAAGGAATGAAATTTGACCAGATTATCAGAAAAGATAGATATTGTGTAAAATCCGAAAAATGACAAAAGGTATAGGAGTTTCAGGGGAGTTTGCTCCCCTGAAAATTTTGTTATGAGAAATAAAAAGAAACGACAACTTTCCTTTACTACTTATGAAGCTTCTACAAAAATAAAAAAAGATGACCCTTTAAATATTATATTTGAATCAATAGATTGGTCATTTATATTCCCACTTGTTAAAAATAAATATAAAACCGATAAAGAATTAATCTATAACCCTGCTGCCTTGTTTAAAGCTCAACTTTTAATTTGGTTAGGAGAGGTAAAATCAAATAGAAGTTTGGCCGAAAGTCTCCGATTTAATACTCGATATTGTGTACTATGTGGTTTTGATAATTTTCTTAAAACTCCTGCTCATTCTACATTTTCCTACTTCAGAAAAAGGATTGGAAAAGATATTTATTATAAAATCTTGCACCGCTTAATAGCCCAAATAGTTGCTGCTGCTGAAATAAATCACATAAATATAAGCAGCAATATAGTCCATATAGTTATATATTCTAGTACTGGTAAAAAGAAAAGCTGTAATTGCAGTGGGAGCAGGTGCAAGTATAATCAAAAAAAGAAGAAATCCCAAGAAGAAACTACTATAAAAGTAATTACTAAAAACTTCGTGGCTCTCGGTTATAAGATCCGAATGATAATCAATACAAGCACTCAATTACCTTTGGAAGTTAATTTAATCCCAAAATCGGTATCTACTCCATCATCGACGGCTGCCTAAAGGGATTAAAAAATTCCTTTTTAATAAATAATAGGTTACTGATAATATACACAAGAGAGCCGATTTATTGTATCCCTATAAAATAACAATAAGTTAAAAAACATAATTTGCTATAGAATTATTTTCAATGTATTGTTTATAGAATCTGTTGAAAAAAACTTTTTACTTTTTAGGAAATAACTATTTTAAGGCAAAGGAATTTAAAAAAACTGATGCTCTAAAAATGAATTCTTTTGTCCGTTTTCAAGGCTACAAATTTGAATAAAGAATGGTATCTAACAAGTTTGTAAGGATCTGGAATGGTATCGCATAGAACAAAAAGAAATAAAAAATATAGAGTAGGGTTTAGGGAGGGGGGTAACTCCCCTGACAATCTTGTGGTTTTATAGAATCTTTACAAATAGACTTACTAAAGTTTGTAGGAACAGAGAGGTGAAAAATTATGAATCCAGATAAGATGAACAAAAAAGAAATAGATAAAAATAGCAATGAAACAATGTCAGAATCAGAGAAAGTACCTTCTTTTAAAAATAGTCTATTTAAATCTGATTTAGTTAATAGAAACTTTCCACGTTCTGCTGAGGGTTGTGATATTCAAATTAAAACACCTGCTGACCTTGCACCTTACATTGACCATACTTTATTAAAACCTGATGCCACCGAAGCTCAAATACGCAAGTTATGTGAAGAAGCCATTCAATATGGTTTTTGCTCAGTTTGCGTTAATCCAGTTAGGGTAGAATATTGTGCTAAAAAATTGATGGGAACTGGTATTAAAGTATGTGCGGTAATAGGATTTCCATTGGGAGCAACAGATAGTAAAACAAAAGCTTATGAGACTCAAGATGTGATTAAAAATGGCGCAAGTGAAATAGATATGGTAATTAATATAGGAGCTTTAAAAGATAGGGATCTTAAGACTTTGGAAGAAGATTTAAGAGCAGTGTTAAGGGCTTGCAGAAGTACCACGACTACTAAGGCAATTATTGAAACTTGCTTGCTTACCGATGAAGAAAAAGTAATAGCTTCTCAATTAGTAAAGAAAGTGGGCTATGATTTTGTAAAGACCTCAACTGGTTTTTCTACCGCCGGTGCAACTGCTCATGATGTTGCTTTGATTCGCAGAACTGTTGGCCCTAAGATGGGCATAAAAGCAGCTGGTGGAATTCGTACCTTTGAAGATGCTTTATTGATGATTAAAACAGGGGCAACTCGCCTGGGTTGTAGTGCCAGTGTAAAGATTGTTAGTGTTTAATATTATTATAAATAATCATAGGCAGAGGATAAAAGGATGGAAGATTCAGAATACAAAAAGCTTGTAGAGATGATAACTGAAACGATTTACAAAGAAATAAAACTGAAAGAAGCTCCTACTAATCTTTTCTCTATTCCTGTTGAAATATCCAATCGCCATGTTCATTTAACCAGGGATTCTCTGGATGTTTTATATGGGAAGGGTTATGAACTTACTAAATTGCGGGATTTATCTCAGCCCGGGGAATTTGCCAGCAATGAACAGGTGAGCATAGTCGGGGCAAATATGAGAGTTATTGAAAAAGTTAGAATTCTTGGTCCTATTCTAGAATATACACAAGCAGAATTATCTATTACGGATGGATTTTTTTTAGGGTTAGATCTTCCTACCAGAATATCTGGGAACATAAAAGGTTCTCCGCCAATTATCATTATCGGACCAAAAGGTGTTTTAAATCTTTCAGAGGGGGCTATTCGAGCTGCCAGACATATTCATATGACTCCCCAAGATGCGGAATCCTATCAGGTAAAAAATGGTAACCGAGTGAAGGTGGAAGTATCAGGAGAACATGGAGTTATTTATAAGGATGTAGTAATCAGAGTTTCTGCAAAAAGCAAGTTAGCCCTTCATTTAGATACAGATGAAGCTAATGCGGGGAATGTTAAAATAAATAGTTTAGCAAGAATTTTATAAAAAAATTAAAAAGACAAGATATTCAAGGGCAATATTTCCTTCTTACTTGATGAGAAGGTAAAGATTGAGAAGGAAATAAGGGGTATTCCAAGGGGAAAGAATTTTATCTTGATTATCTTGTATCCCATTTAGTGTATGCTAAAAAAACGAGATACGAGATACGAATTTTATTTGTATGATTTATTTTTAAAGAGCTATTATAATCATAAAAAAAGAGATATGATATGGTCAATAAAAATTATAGAACTAATTATTTATTAAATAGATTATCTATCGATGGTTTTGTGAACATCAAAGATTTGTCTAAGAAATTAGAAGTTTCCGAGATGACCATTAGAAGAGACCTCGGGGAATTATCTAAGAAAAATATGGTAACTCTTATTCCAGGCGGTGCTATATTAAAGAGAAATACAACGGTAGAGAAAGATGAAGAAAAATATTTAATTCAAACTGCTGAGTCTTTGATGTTAGAAGAAAAGATAAAAATTTCTCGAAAAGCTGCCTCTTTGGTGGAGTCCAATGATGTAATTATAATAGATACAGGCTCTACTACCGAAAATCTTCCTAAATTTATTCCAGAAAAAATACCTCTTACCATTATATGTTATGCATTGAATATTTTATTTAATGTATATGAGAACAATAGTTGGAAATTGGTTTTTCCTGGTGGTTATTTTCATAGCAATACTTTAATGTTTGAAAGTCCGGAAGGCATAGAAATAATAAGAAGGATAAGAGCCAATAAGGCTTTTATTTCAGCCGCGGGTGTTTCTGAAAAATTAGGGATTACCTGTGCAACAGATTATGAGAAGGAAACCAAGAAGGCAGTTATTGAATCTTCAGATACTAAAATTTTATTAGTTGATTCTTCAAAATTTGGAAAAGTTAAAATATCACATTTTGCTGACCTTAGTGATTTTGATATTATTATAACTGACACAGGAATTTCAAAAGAGTTTGTAGATATTATCAAGAATCTCGGTATTGAGTTATATATTGTTTAAGGAGGGATATTATTATGAGTTTAAAAGGAAAACGAATAGCTATTCTTGCAGAAGATATGTATGAAGATTTAGAGCTGTGGTATCCCTATTATCGACTGGTCGAAGAAGGTGCCGAAGTAAAGATAATAGGACCAGAAACTAAGGAGTATCAGAGTAAACATGGTTACCCTGTTCAAGCTGATTTATCTGCAAATAAAGCGAAGGCAGATAACTTTGATGGGGTAGTAGTGCCTGGAGGTTTTGCTCCTGACCGATTGCGTCGTTATCCTGCAATTCTCAACTTAGTTCGAGTAGTTTTTGAGAAGGGAGGAGTAGTAGCTTCTATCTGCCATGGAGCTTGGGTACTTATCTCGGCAGGCATTATGAAAGGTAAACGAGCTACCTGTGTAAGTGCAATCAAAGATGACCTGATAAATGCTGGAGCAATCTATTTAAATCAGGAAGTAGTAATAGATGGTAATCTGGTTACTTCTCGGACTCCCCTGGATCTCCCAGCTTATCTTCCCGCAATTATTGCTGCTATAAAAAAATGAAATAAGTGTATTTACCAGGATGAACTACAGAGGGAATCTATCATTGCAAGGGCGTATGGCAATACGCCCTTGCTTCTAACTTCTTTTTCTCTTCCCCGTATTACTCTTCACTGTATCCTCTACGTTATCCCCGATACTAATTTTTTCTGGCTTTTGTATTTCGTCTTTGTCTTCTTTTCTTAACTATGCGCTCTACGCTAAACGCTGTACGATAATGCACGAGATACGATTCACGAGGCACAAGATACGAATTAAATTTGACAGGAAATAAAATGTGTGATGTAAATAGACTGACGGTCAGTCAATAAAGGAAAAAGAGAAAAGGAAATATATTATGACAAGAATTACTAAAGAGTACCACGAACGGAAAAACGAAATACTTGATACCGCTCAAGAACTCTTTCTAACTCAGGGATACGAAAAAGTTTCTGTGGATAATATTATTAAAAAAATAGGTATAGCCAAGGGCACCTTTTATTATTATTTTAAATCCAAAGAAGATTTGTTGAATAAATTAGTTAAAAGGATGGTCGATAAGATTAAGATAGAAATAAAAAAGATAGTTGAAAAGAATGATTTAGATGCTATCAGTAAGTTGGAAAAAGCTTACTCTGTCGCTGGTAATATAAAATTAGAAAATATTCACCTAATAAAACTGATGTTAAATATTCTATATAAAAAGGATAATTTAATCCTCCGATATAAAGTATACAAAAGTAATGTAGAATTAGTAGTACCTGAATTTGCTAAAATTATAGAACAAGGAGTAAAAGAAAATTTATTTAACACTCCTTATCCCTATGAAGCAGCCAAGCTATTCTTTGAGTTAGGGTCGGTATTAGGTGATGTAATAAGTAAACTTCTTTTAGAATTGGACAAAAAACCCGGGAATATGGATAAGATAGTAAAAGAGATTGAGATTTACGAAGATGCTATGGAAAGAATCCTGGGAGCAAGAAAAGGAGCTATTAATATAGTTAGCCGGGAAATGTTGAAAAATTTTCAAGAGAAAATTAAAACATAAGAATTTTAAAAATAATTAAAGTGAATAAAGAGGATTGCTTTAAAAAATAATTAAAGAATTGGAATTCAGTAAAGGAGGAAAATTAAATGGCTTTATTGGAATTAAAAAAGGTAAAAAAGGTTTATCGGCAAGGGAAAATAGAAGTCCCAGCTTTGCGGGGGATAGACCTAACTGTTGAACAAGGAGAATTTACTACTATTTTTGGTCCTTCCGGTTCCGGGAAAACTACTCTTTTAAATATGATTGGTTGTCTGGATACCCCTACCGAAGGAGAAATTAAGCTTAACGGGAATAAGGTAAGCAAACTTTCTCAAAAACAATTAGCTATGGTCAGACGTTATAATATCGGTTTTATCTTTCAAGCCTACAACCTGATCCCAGTTTTAACTGCTTACGAAAATGTAGAATTTGCCATACGTCTTATAGATCATTCGAAAGAATTGCAAATTAAAGAAAAAGTATTAAAAATATTGGAAGAAGTAGGTCTTAAGGGATTAGAAAATAGAAGACCTAATGAACTTTCTGGTGGAGAACAACAGAGAGTAGCTGTTGCCAGGGCTTTAGTAAAAGAGCCCAAGATTGTTTTAGCGGATGAACCAACTGCTAATCTTGATTCCAAAACCGCGGCTGATGTAGTAAAAATTATGATTAAGATGAATAAGGAATTAGGAACCACTTTTATCTTTTCCACCCATGATCCTGCAGTAATGAAATATGCTAACAGATACATTAATCTGAAGGATGGTATGATTTCTACTGATGAAAGGAGGGGTTAAAAGATGTTTAGCTTAAAACTTGGGTTAAAAAACTTAACCCGTCAAAAAAGGAGAAATATACTTATAATTTTTGTAATTGCCTTTGCGTTTTTCGGTTATTTAGTTATGGATTCCCTTATGAATGGAATGGAAGAAATGTCGTTTGACAATATAAAGAATTATGATACAGGGAATATCCAGGTAGTTAATCCTGAATACTGGGAGGACAGAGAAGATTTACCCCTGGAAAATTTAATTTATTTGAATCAGGATATAGTAGAAAGCATTAAAAAAATTGAAGGTGTGTTAGGGGTATCTCCCGAGCTAAGATTTAAAGCTAACCTTAATAACGGAATTGACGAAACAGCAGTGATAGGCCTAGGTATCTCTTTCGATCAATATAACGAAGTTTTTACAACGCAAAATTATATCGTGGAAGGTTCGATGTTCGCTCCGGGTGAATTAAAAGCAGTCATTGGGGTAAGTTTAGCTGAATTGATGGATTTAAAAGTTGATGATTATATTACCCTGCTGGTTAGAACAAAAGACGATACCTTTAATACCATTGATGTAGAGATTGCCGGTCTAGTAAGGGCACCCAATCCGATGATTAATAATGGAATAGTTTTTGTTCCTTTAGATGTTGCTCAGCAAGCATTAAATATAGGTAATGGGGTTAGCCTGCTTGCCTTGAAAACAGTTTCCGGAGAAGAGGAAAGAATTAGTAAATCACTGACAGACAATTTTAAAAATAAAGATCTTAATTTAAAACCATATTCCTGGAAAGAATCTGCCTCATCAGTAATCGCTCTAAGTGCTGCAAAGAAAGGTGGGATTGGAACTGTTCTTCTTGTCGTTTTACTTATTGGTATGCTAGGGATTATTAATAATGTTATTTTGTCTGCTCTGGAAAGAACAGAAGAAATCGGTATGATGAAAGCCCTGGGGATGAGGGAATGGGAAATTGTTTTTGTTTTTATGATAGAGGCAACCGGTATAGGTATCCTTGGTGGCTTAGCGGGATGTTTGCTCGGGTATATAGGGGTAAGTTGGTTGGTAAAATATGGATTTAGCATAGGATATATTAGCGGTGGAGATGCTTCTGGCTATGGTATTCCCATTCTTGATAGAATTTATGGAATCTGGAATTATCCTGCTTTTACCTTTCTATTTATTTTAGGCATAATAATTGCAGTATTATCCAGTATATTACCATCATATTGGGCTGCTAAAAAAGACCCGGTAAAAGCAATTTATCATCGTTAAGGAGGTAGTAAAGAATGAAATTTTTATGGAGTTTAGCTAAAAAAAATCTATCCAGATCCAGAATCAGAACCTCAGTATCAGTTATTGCCATTGCTTTTGCAATTATTGCCGTGGTCTTTGCCCGGGGGTTAATTAGTGGGGTATTAGTTTCTTTTTTTCAAAATCACATTTACTACAAAGCTGGACATATACGGATTATAGATGAAGAATATAAATTGAAAGAACGCTTAATGTCCTTAAATTATACTGTAAATGGATTTAATGGCGAAGGCTACACAGATATGATTAAAAAAATAAAGTCAATAGAAGGAGTGGAACAGGTTATTCCGCGACTTAAATTTGGCGCAATAGTTAGTCTGGAAGATGATCTAGTAGGTATGGTAGGATGGGGTATTGATCCTGTTGAAGAAAGTAAATTTACCGGAATTGACAAAAAGATAGTGGAAGGTAGAATGATCCAGGAAGGAAATAAAGAAGTAATGATGGGAGCAGGATTATTGGATAAAATAGGACGTAAAGTGGGAGAGAAAGTTACCATTCTATATACTACACCTTTTGGTTCCTTCAAGGGTTCTACTTTTCAAATTGTAGGGAAATATTATAGTGATCTTCAGATGTTAAATGATACGGTTTTCTACCTCCCTATGGGTGAGGCTCAAAAGATTTTAGAAATGCCTGGTGAAGTTACGGAATTGCTTTTGATTACCCCGGATCATTATAAAGCAGCTTCGGTTTTACCTGATCTTAATGATTTATTCTCCCAGGAAGATAAATCGGGGAAATATATTCTACAACTCTGGAATAAGGATTATGATTTGATTGAGCTTTTCGATTATGCCATTAAAATATATAATTTTATCTATGTTTTTATCATCGTATTAGCTTGTTTTGTATTAGTGAATACCTTGATTATGATTGTTAATGAGCGTACCCGTGAAATCGGCATGATGAGTGCTCTGGGTTTAAAGAGTAGAGAAATATTATACCTCTTTACTATGGAAGGAGCAATTATTGGTATACTGGGTAGTGCTATTGGTGCGATAATGGGAGGAGTATTGACTAAAGTTTTTTCTGTAGTTGGAATCGACTATTCTGCTGCTTTTGAGGGGATAAACACTGAAGAGTATTTGTTGAGCCCGATTTATTATACTGTATTCAGTCTAGAGAATCTTGTTTTTTGTTTTACCTTAGGGGTGGTTATTGTTACTATTGCTTGTATAATTCCAGCCAGAAAAGCTGCTAAACTTAAGCCAACAGAAGCTTTGAGACAAATTTAGCGGGTAAAAAAATAGTCGTTAGTAAATAGTGAATAGTTATTAGTAATAGAGGTAGACCTTGCATCTACCTTCTCACTAGCCAACCAAATAGGAAGGGGAATTAAAAATGCAAAAAATTAAAGGATTTTTACTGATAGGGATAGTAATATTGTTTTTATTTTCAAATTTAACAGTAATTTCTGCTACGGAGTTAACCGCTGAAGAGATAATTAAAAAAAGAGATGACAATGAATATTTTGATTCAGTTAAAATAGAAGCAGAGATGATTATTGTTAGTGGTGGACGTAAAATAATAAAAACTATGGTTGCTTTAAGTGATAAGAAAAATTCTTTTGTGGAATTTACCAATCCGCACGATAGAGGAACGAAATTCCTAAAAAGAGAAGATAATTTATGGATGTTTTTTCCTGATGCAGAAGAAATCATTAAGATTTCTGGTCATATGTTAAATCAAGGGATGATGGGGAGCGATTTTTCTTATCAAGATATAATGGAATCGGATAAGTTAACTGATTTATATAATTTTAAAATTATTGGTGAAGAAGAGATTGAGGGACGACTTTGTTATGTTTTGGAGGGGGTAGCCAGAGAGGGTGTTAAAGTCTCCTATTATCGTCGAGTAACCTGGATAGACAAAGAGAGATTTATCGGCCTTAAGGAAGAATTATATGCTCAAAGTGGGAAATTATTAAAAGAAACCAAAACAAATGAAATACAGGAAATTGAAGGTCGTTGGATTCCGGTTGATTCGGTTATGGAGAATAAATTGAGAAAAAATACCTATACCGGATTTAAAATTACTCTGATAGAATTTAATCCGGAAATTCCTGAAGGGACATTTTCCTTACAGAATTTAAGATAACTTTAGGGAAGATAAACATTGGCTGATTTTTAAAACAAACAAAATTAAAAATTTTAGGGGTTCGATTCATCGAGTCCACAATGACTTGGGGCGGACAAATCTGCCTCCTACCTAAAAAACTATCCAAAATAATTTTAAATTTTAAATTAAGGAAACAAATTAATTATGAAAAGATATTTTAACATCATCATTCTATTTATAATTTCTTTCCTCTTATGGTCGACTTCTATTTATGCCAAGGTTGATATTGGGGGTGAGCTGACTACTTCTCTGATAAATATCATCGATAATGAAGGAAAGATTTCCCCTTATCTTCAGGAAAGCTTGGATTTAGAATTATTCTTACCAACTCTTAACAATACCCAGGCTAAATTCGAAATATATTTATTTAACAATCCTATGAGTAGAGGTTTTGATTATTTAATTAAAAAACTTTATCTTAAACATAAATTTGAAAAATTGCATTTAACTATAGGTCGTCAGCCTATTTCCTGGTCTTTCGGTTCGATGCTCAATCCGGTAGATTTTACTTTAGGAGCGATAGTAGCAGAGGAAGAAACCCTGGCTAAATTTCAGAATGCACTGGAAATATATGTTCCTTTAGATTGGAGCACCAGCCTTTCTTTAGTTGCTGCTTTACCTGAGAACTCAGAGGAGATTAAGTGGGGATTAAGAGGTAGAACCAATCTTGAAGGTTATGACCTTACTTTAAATTATGTCCGCGAGCCAGAAATAGATTTTATGGGAACTGTTCTTCCTGCCAGTCAAAGGATAGGCTTTACAGTAAAAGGCGATTTGGGTCCAATAGGAGTATATGGAGCCCTGGGGTATTATTTTGAAGATAATGAGGATGGTGATTTAGCTTATCTAATCGGTGGTGATTATAGCTATTTCTTTGAAGCAGGAAATAAAATATATTTTCAGTTAGAATATTTATCTATAAAAAAAGATAATCTATCAACTATTTTAGGTCCCTTTTTTGCCGGAAATATTACCAACAATTTAAATGAAAATATAGGACTAATTTTGGGTATGGCAAATTATGAAATCGATGAATTTTCTCAAATTAATTTAATGGCCATTTCTAGTTTAAACGACGGTAGTATAATTCTTATACCCGGATATCGTAATCAATTGAGCAATAATCTAAGTCTTAATCTTAGTGCAGCAATTTATTTTGGTAAAGAGGACACCCTCTTTGGTGCTAATGTTTCTGAAGGAGTTCAACCGAAGCCCAAAGGAATGATTAGCATCGGCTTAACCTATTCTTTCTAAAATTGTCAAAGGGACGATAGTGCAAAAAAATTAGCTTTATTGTAATAAAAATTGTAGAATATTAACTATAATATTACATAAGTAATAGAAATATAAAGAAAAACATTGTAGGAGGGTGATTATGTTTTTCTCTTTACTAAAAAATAGAAGGAGTATAAGAAAATATAAAATACATGAAATAGAAAAAGATAAAATTGAAAAACTTATGGAGGCTGTATTACTTTCTCCCTCATCAAAAGCCAAGTATCCTTGTGAATTTATCTTTGTAAACGATAAAGATTTACTGGTAAAATTATCCCAATCAAAACCACATGGTTCAGCATTTTTAGCTAATGCACCCCTGGGAATTGTAGTCACCGCTGATTCAGCTAAATCTGATGTATGGATAGAAGATGCTTCTATCGCTACTACTTTTATTTTATTAGCAGCTGAAGAACTTGGCTTGGGGGCTTGTTGGATACAAATTAGGAAGAGAAAATATTCTGAAACTATTGATTCTGAGGAATATATAAGAAATGTCTTGTCAATCCCAGACAATAAGCGAGTCTTGGCAATGGTTGGAGTGGGATATCCTGATGAAACTAAGATGCCAAGACAAGAAGGAGACCTGGAGTACGATAAGGTATTTTTTAATCAATATGGTAATTACTAAAAAATATTTAGATTAAATAAATAGATAAGAAAATAAGGTGATATTAATGGAAATATTAGATGTGGGATTAATCTTAGTAATAGGTGTTGTAGCTGGATTTATGAATACTTTAGGAGGAGGAGGATCATTACTTACTTTGCCAATGCTTATCTTTTTAGGATTGCCAGCTGCAGTAGCAAATGGAACTAACCGTATTGCCTTGATAGTTCAGAATGTTGTAGCAGTAAGTAATTTTCGAAGAAAGGGATTTTTCTATCCAAAGTTAGGTGTCACTTTAGCTATCCCAGCAGTTTTGGGCGCTTTTTTAGGAGCAAAGATTGCAATAACTATTCCTGAAGAATTATTCCAAAAAATATTAGCGATAATTATGATTGTAGTCCTGGTTTTAATTCTTACACGTCCGGAGAAAAAATTTTTAAAAGAAATTGAAGGGGAAAATCTAAGCTCTACACGTCTGATAATAGCTATAATTGTTTTTTTCGGAATAGGTGTCTATGGTGGATTTATTCAGGCTGGTGTAGGATTTATTATTATCTCAGCTTTGGCTTTAATTACCGGGGTGTCCTTGGTAAAAATTAATAGTTTGAAAGTGTTTATCGTTCTTATTTATGTTCTTTCTTCTTTTATAGTTTTTATAACTAATGGCAAAGTAGATTGGATTTTAGGGTTTACTTTAGCCATTGGGAATGCCCTAGGGGCATATTTAGGTAGTAATTTTGCGGTGAGTAAAGGTGATAAATGGATTAGAGTATTTATTGTCATTGCAATTCTATCAATGTCTGCTAAATTACTTGGGTTTTTTAATTTTTTGTAAGATTGTCAAGAGAACCGTTGACAATTTAGAGGAGATCGATCGTAGATGTTTTTACCCACTACCAGAGCAGAGATGGAAAAGTTATCCTGGGATAGGCTGGATGTAATTATTGTAACTGGTGATACTTATATAGATAGTCCTTACATTGGAGCTGCTGTTATAGGAAGAGTACTTCAAGCAGCAGGATATAAAGTTGGTATTATTGCTCAGCCAGATATAGAGAGTGCAAAAGATATCACCAGACTGGGAGAACCCACTCTCTTCTGGGGGGTTACTGCCGGTTCGGTAGATTCGATGGTAGCCAATTATACTGCTCTTAAGAAGAGGAGATGGAAAGATGATTTCACTCCCGGAGGGAAGAATACTAAAAGACCTGACCGGGCAACTATAGTCTATTCTAATCTGATAAGAAGATATTATAAAAATACCAAACCGATTGTTCTGGGAGGAATAGAAGCGAGTCTGCGCCGGATAGCCCATTATGATTATTGGGATGACAAAATAAGAAGAGCAATACTTTTTGATGCCAAGGCTGATATTTTAGTTTATGGTATGGGGGAAAAATCTGTTTTGGAGTTAGCCTATAATTTAAAGAATGGCAAGGACTGGAAAGATATTAGAGGAATATGCTACATTTCTCCTTATCCTAAGGAAGAATTTATATTACTCCCCTCATATCAGGAGGTTAAAGAAGATAAGAGAAAATTTACCTCTATGTTTCATACTTTTTATGTAAACAATGACCCTCTAACTGCTAAGGGGTTATGCCAGCAGCAGGATAGTAGATATTTAATTCAAAATCCTCCATCTTATCCTCTTGCCCAGCAGGAACTGGATAGGGTTCATGATTTGCCCTATGAAAGAGAAGTCCACCCTTTTTATAAAAGAGAAGGAGAAGTGGAAGCCCTAAAAACCATAAAATTTTCCATTACTACTCACCGTGGCTGTTACGGGGAGTGCAATTTCTGTTCTATCACTGTCCATCAGGGGAAGATTGTTCAGGGAAGGAGCGAAAAGTCGATCTTAAGAGAAGCGAAATTATTAACTAAATTGAAAGATTTTAAGGGATATATTTTAGATGTGGGTGGGCCTACGGCCAATATGTACGGTATAGAATGTCAGAAGAAATTAAAGTCAGGAAGCTGTCCTGATAAAAGGTGCCTATATCCGCAATTTTGTCCGAATCTAAAGATAAATCATAAAAAGCAGGTGGAAATTTTAAATAAAATAAGGCGGATTGAGGGGATAAAAAAAGTCTTTGTTGCCTCAGGGATACGCTATGATATGGTCTTGGATGACCAAAAATATGGAGAAAGATATTTACGTGAATTAGTTAAGTATCATATCTCCGGACAGTTAAAAATTGCCCCCGAACATATAGGAAATAATGTTTTAGAAAAAATGGGTAAACCCAATCAAGGGTATTTAAAAAGATTTAAAGAATTATTTTATCGGATCAACCGAGAAGAAAAGAAAAGACAATTTTTGACTTATTATTTAATAGCTGCTCATCCTGGTTGCCGGGAAGAAGATATGTATCATTTGAAAGATTATGTTAAAAGAGAATTAAAAATAATTCCTAAACAGATTCAAATATTTACGCCCATTCCTTCTACCTATTCTACCTTAATGTATTATACTGAACAGGATCCTTT
Organism: Candidatus Atribacteria bacterium; assembly: GCA_003513845.1. Classification (GTDB taxonomy): domain Bacteria; phylum Atribacterota; class Phoenicimicrobiia; order Phoenicimicrobiales; family Phoenicimicrobiaceae; genus Phoenicimicrobium; species Phoenicimicrobium oleiphilum. The sequence continues at coordinate 17,376 of DOTB01000042.1, forward strand.
TACCAGAAAAGCTCTGTATGTGGAAAAGGATTTAAAGAAAAAGTCCAAACAAAAAAGGATTATTATTAACCCTCGTTAATGGTAGCAGATCATTTAGATGGTGAGTGATTACCTTTACTAGTTCCTGATTAGCGGATTTACTCTATTTTACATATTTTTACGGATGAGGATAGGTATTTAGGAAGATAAGAGAAAAAGTTTCGGAAAAAAATAAAGAAGTTCTAATAGAATTATGTTAAAATAAAAAAATAAAATCTTTATTATTTTATGACCAGACAAAATTTTTCTACCCCTTATATTTACCGGGAAAATCTTGCTCACTATTAGAGGTGGTAATTGTGAAGATTTGAGCTAATTCGATCATTTCGATTGATGAAAAAGATGGATAATAATCTCTTTATAATTAATGAATAAATTGGTATAGAATTTGCTAATATAATAGACGAAAAGTCTTTCATTAGTAAAACTATCTAAATTAGATATTTTTAGAAGCAAAAGAAATTACTTAGATAAGATTAGAGTAGAGGAAGGGAGGTATTTTCTTTGATCAAAAAAGCAATAAAAATCAGGCTAATATTTGTGTTGTTTTTTAGTGTCATATTTTTTTCATTTCTAGAGATATATGCTGAAGAAATAACTGAATTAGATCTAAACCAGGCTATAAATCTGGCTTTGGAAAAGAATTTAAGTCTGAAAATTGTAGATTTAGAATTAAAGAATGCAGAAATAGATTACGATAAGACTAAAGCGGATAATTTACTTACTGGCTCTCGTTATGTGGAATTGCAAGGGGAGTTAGGTTTATTGCAAGCAAAGGATAATTATACTCAAACCAGAAACGAAATAATTATTGAGGTAGTTCAAAAATATATACAGTTGCTTATGGCTAAGAAAAATATTTTTTTGAAAGAGAAAGGCGCAGAACTGGAAAAGAATCTATTTGAAGAAGTAAAGGCACAAGTTGGTGCCGGTCATAAAGGGAATCTGGAGTTGTTGCAACAAGAAAATGAATACTATAATGCTGTGTTTGAATTAGAAAAGGCTAATGATGACTATCGTCAAACTTTTAAAGAATTGATGTTTGAATTGGGAATAGATGAAGTAAAGGAAAAAGCACAAGAGTTTAATTTTAAGGAAATTAGTTATCCACAGATATGGAATATAGACGAAGAAACTGCCTTAAAAGAGGCGGTGGAACAGAGCTTTGCCCTGGAATTATGCCAGCGAAAAATAGAATTAGCCCAAATCGATTTAGAAAGGGCCATAGTTGCCTCAAGTCCTCCTTTAGAAGTGCAACAATTAAAAAATAATATTGTGCTATCTAATTTAGATTATGAGAAAACTTTAAAAGAGTTGAACAACTCAATCAGTAAACAATATTATACTTACAAACAAGCAATTAATAGTTTGAATTTAAGTCAACAAAATTTAAAACAAGCACAGGAAAATCATTATATCCTATCAGAACAGGTGAAAGCAGGTTTGAAAACAAAAAATGACTTACTTTCTGCAGAGATAAACTTGCTACAAGCCGAATATAATTTGAATTCTGCCCTTCTTAATTATCATCTGGCAAAATTGACCTTACAGCAATTAATGGGGCAAGATATAAAAGGGGTAGAAATTGAATGAGTTGGGTGAGCAAGAGACCAATTTTACTTGGTTATTTTAATATCATAGTTTCAGTCATATTTATAATTAATATTTTTAATCCTGATCTCGCTCAGGCTAAGGAGATTTCTTTAGAGGAAGCTATTTCCTGGGGAATAGAGCATAATTCTTCTCTGAAAGAGATAAAAAACAATGTGGAAAGTATTCAAAGAAGCCTGGATATTCTGGAGACTGAATACGGTTTTAAAACACAAATTAGTGCCAATCCGGTTATTGCTGGTGGTTTTGAAACTGATGAAGAGGAGGATAGTAGCTCCACTACCAGTACTACTAGCCCAGAGATTAAATTAAAGACCAGCAAATTATTTTCTAATGGTATCAGTATTCAATCCGAGATTTCCTTAAAAGAAGAAGATTGGTTTAATCTAGAAGGACTTACTGAGGGGGCGAAAAGAAGTCTCAGTGTAAGTAAAACTATTTATCCCTTAATTCCTATTGAAATAGAGCAAGAAAAATATTCTACTTCTAATGAATTGGTTAAAGAACAAAGAGTCTTAGAGTGGCAACAGGGGGTTAAAAAGATCGATTTTCTGGAAACCTATTTTAGTATCTTACGCTTAAAAGAAAAACTTGTTTTAGCTCAAAAGAATTTCGAGTACGCGGAAGAGAATTTGACCAAAGTATTAAAAAGTAGAGAGATAGGAGAAGCAGGAGAAAATCAAGAAATGGAGGCGAGGATTGCCCTTAAAACTGCGGAGATAAATCTTTTAGAAGCGCAGAATAATTTTCAGCAAGCAAAGGCTAACTGGTATTTAGATTTAGGTCTTAATGAAGATGAAGAGATTACCTTAGAGGAAAAGACTCCTTTTGTAGAAGAGTTAACTCAAAAGATTGAATCCTTAGAAGTAGACCTGGACAAGGATAATATGGAAAGATTGATGGATTTGGTAATTTCTAACCACTATCAACTAAAAAATAATCTACTAGATCAGGAAGCCACTCAGAAAGAGATAGAATGGCAAAAAGCCAATAAAAAACCCCGGATAGATTTATACGGAGCGTATACTAGTAAAAATAATGTGTGGGGGATAGGTGCTGAATTAAGCTATAATATTACTGACGGAGGAAAACAAAAGCTGGAAGAGGAAGGATATAGGGTAAAATTAGAAAACTTAAAAGAAGATTATCAATATATAATTGATCAATTAGCATTGGAGATGTCTCGCTTACTTAATCAGCAAAAAGTATTAGAGTTAAGCTTGGAAGAGAAAATAATCAATTTACAAAAAGCACAATTAGAAAAAAAATTTTACCAGGAACAATTTCAAAGAGGTTTAATTAGCAAAACTGAATTTCAGCAAAAATTGCTTATTATAGAAAACGCAGAGATAGATTTTAAGTCAGCCCAGGATGCCCTTTTAATTAATAAATTGCGTATTTTCCATTTTTTAGGAATGAGTAGCTTATAATTAAGGAGTGAAAGATGAAGATGAAAAGGAAATGGCTAATTATTGGAATTATCATAGTTATAATCGTAGTTATTCCGACTATCTGGGGTAGATTTTTAGTAAAAAAAGAGCAGAATGGCTTAGAAAACCAGAATATTACTATTACTCCCCAGATGATTTCAGTAGTTAAAAAGGGAGATCTACAAAATACAGTCTCTACCAGTGGATATCTTGAGCCAGAAGATCAAAAAGCATTAGTCTTTAACTTGAGTGGTGAAGTAGAAAGGGTATTGATCAAGGAAGGACAACGTGTTTCTGAGGGAGAAGAACTGATTATTCTGGAAAGAAGTCAGCAAGAATTAAATTATTTAAAAGCAAAAAATGCCTATGAATTAATTAAGATTAATGGCTCTGAAAGTGAAATAGAAGAACAAAGATTAAATTTTCAAATTGCTCAAAAAAGTTTAGAAGATACTAGCCTGAGAGCGCCCTTTTCGGGATTGATTACTGAAGTATCAGTTAAACCAGGAGATTATATTAGCTCAGGGACACAAGTGGGTTATCTGATTGATGATAGTAATTATAAAGTTGAAGTATCTATTAATGAGGTGGACAGTCTGGAAATAAAAGAGGGTCAGGAAGCCATTATTACCCTGGATGCCTTTCCTAAAAGAACCTTTTCAGGAAAAGTAGTAGAGATTCATAATTATACTGTCAATGTGAATGGAGTAGTAACTCTGCCAGTAGTAGTGAAATTAAATGAAGTAGATCCCTATTTTAAACCAGGTTTCTCTGCTCTAGTAGAGATTATCGTGGGAAAGGCAGAAGGAAAATTATTAGTCCCGGTTACTGCTTTAGTTAATAATAATGGAAAACAAATGGTGATTAAAATGGTAGATAATAAACCAGTCTCTGTTCTCGTAAAGACTGGATTGAGTGATGGGGTAAATACGGTAATTGAAGAAGGTTTAAGCGAAGGGGAAGAGATAGTTACTAATGCGTATATGTTTGATGCAGCAGCTTTAAAGGCTGCCAATGAAAGAGGCCGCAACATTATGATGCCAGGCATGGGTGGACCGCCTCGATAATTCGTTATTTTGATTGATTTAATTTAAGAATAGAACAAGCATGCGGAAAGCTGGAGCAAGAATTCAATGTTAGAAATAAAAAAGATAAAAAAGATTTATCAATTAGGAAAAGTAAAAGTAGAAGCCTTAAAAGGGGTCTCTTTTGGGATAGAAAAGGGAGATTTTGTGGCAATTATGGGTCCTTCTGGATCAGGCAAGTCTACTTTGATGCATATTATTGGATGTCTGGATAAACCTACGGAAGGTAATTTCTTTTTAGATGGGAAGGATGTAAGTAAATTAAATGATGATAAATTAGCGGAAATAAGAAATAAAAGTATTGGTTTTGTCTTCCAGCAATTTAATTTATTATCACGAGCAAGCCTTTTACACAATGTGGAAACTCCTCTTATTTACGCTGGGGTGAAGGTAAAAAAAAGGAGAGAATTAGCGAAATCAGCTTTAGATAGTGTAGGTTTGGGCGATAGATTAAAACATCGGCCTAACGAGATTTCTGGAGGAGAAAGACAAAGAACTGCCATTGCCCGAGCTCTGGTTAATAATCCATTGATTATTTTAGCTGATGAACCTACTGGTAACCTGGATACTAAAACCGGAGAAGAGATTATGAGAATTTTTAACCGGTTAAATCAGGAAGGTCATACCATAATTATGGTAACTCATGAGCCGGATATTGCCCGACATGCTAGAAGGATTATTCGTTTACGCGATGGTTTAATTGAAAGGGATGAAAAAATTTAATGTTTTTTGAAATAATAAAATTAGCATTTGATAGCTTAAGAACCAATAAATTGCGTACCTTTCTTTCTATGCTAGGAATTATTATTGGGGTAGGGGCAGTAATTGCTATAGTATCTATTGGTTCGGGTGCCCGAGAACAGATTACCTCTCGAATTTCTAGCTTAGGTTCTAATATTATCAACATTCTCCCCGGTACCAGTCGGGGCTGGGGAGGTAGGGTAAGTAGAAGTTCTACGGATATATTCACTCTTGAATTAGCTGATTATCTTGAGCAGGTATGTCCGTCAGTAAAAAGAGTACTTCCTTTATCCCAGGGTTCAGGTTTATTAATTAATGGTGAATTAAATGTGCAAGCTACCCTAAATGGGGTGAATACTTATTATCCTGAAGTAAATAATTATAATCTAGCCCAGGGTCAGTTTATAAATGAAGAAGACCTAGAAAATAATCGTAATGTAATAGTATTAGGTTCGCAGGTAGCGGAGAATCTTTTTGGAAATACTAATGCCCTGGGTGAAAAGATTAAATTGAATTTTCAAAATCGAGATCATCTCTTCACGGTGATAGGGGTAATGGAAGAAAAAGGGGCAGGATTAATGGGAAATCTCAATAACCAGGCTTATATACCCATTACTACCTTTATGAAGAAGCTTTCCAATTCTCGCTTTGTTACTTATTATATAGCACAAGCCAGTTCTAGTGGAGAAGCTTCCTCAGCGGTAAGCGAAATAGAGTTTTTTTTGACTAAATATCTAAAAGATGAAGAAAAAGAGAAATTTAATATTATGAGTCAGGATGAAATTTTAGAAACTGTAAATTCGGTTACTGCCTCTCTTAGTCTGATGTTGGGTGGGATTGCTGCTATATCTTTGCTGGTAGGGGGAATTGGAATTATGAATATTATGTTAGTATCGGTAACTGAAAGAACTAGAGAAATTGGAATCCGCAAGGCTCTTGGAGCGAAAAATAAGAACATTATGAGTCAGTTTCTTGTTGAGGCTTTAAGCTTAAGTGGAATGGGAGGCTTGGTAGGAATTTTATTAGGGTGGTTGGGAGCTTATACTATTGCCCAGGTAGGCAAATGGCCTTTAGTGATTACTCCTGTCTCTGTTTTACTGGCTTTTGGATTTGCATTGATTATTGGTCTTTTCTTCGGACTCTACCCCGCTATGAAAGCTGCCAGAATGGACCCAGTCGAAGCCCTAAGATACGAATAACTGAAACAGTGAATCTTCCCCTGTTTCAAATAAATAAAAAATATTTTTTAAGAAAAAGAAGGATTTTCAAGATGACTTGTCGAATATGTAAATAAAATAGGAAATGTGAACGAGGATAATCCTTGCTCACAAAATTAAAAAACATAAAAGGAGGATTTTTAAAATGAAAAGGCAGATCAAAGTACTACCGTTTTTACTTACCCTGGTTTTAGTTTTCGGTCTGTTTTTCTCGCCTGTTTTAGCTGCAGAAACTACAACCATCACAATTCTACAAACTTCAGACCTACATGGACGTATTTACCCACATGATTATGCTACCGATTCAGTAGACGATGATACTGGATTGGCAAAAATTTCCACTTTAGTAAAACAAGAAAGAACAAAAGATCCAAATGCAATTCTAATAGATTGCGGAGATACAGTACAGGATAACAGTGCAGAATTGTTTAATGATCTACCTGTTCACCCAATGATTGATTGCTTAAACACCCTTAATTACGATGTATGGGTCATTGGAAATCATGAATTCAATTTTGAGAAATCTTTTTTGGAAAAGAATGTAGACACTTTTAAGGGAAGTGTTCTATCTGCTAATATCTTAAAAACTGATGGAACTTATTTTGTTAAACCTTACGAAATTTTTGAAGTTAATGACGTGCGGGTTGCCATCGTAGGTATGATTCCACCTCACGTTACTCAATGGGAAGCGAGTGCTCCAGAACATTTTGAAGGCTTAACTTTCCCTGGCACATTAGAGCAATCTAAAAAAGTTATTGCAGAACTTGAGGGTAGATATGATGTCTTAATTGGAGCATTCCATTTAGGTCCAGAAGGAGAACATGGTTATGAAGGCTCAATAGAAATCGCCGAAGCCTGTCCGGAGTATTCAGTTATTTTCTGCGGACATTCCCATTCAAAATATAATGAAGTGGTAAATGGAGTTCATTTAATTGAGCCAGGAAAGTGGGGATGGGCGTTAGCCAAAGCAGTAATCAAAATGGAAAAAGTGGGAGATAAATGGGAAGTAGCTGAAGTAATTACTGAAAATCTGGAAACTAAAAAAATAGAACCTGACCCGGAAATTTTGGAAAAATTCAAATTTGTCCATGATCAATCAATTGCCAATGCTAACGTTGTGGTAGGAGAAATTACCGAAGATTTTATTGCCTCTCCTGATTATATCACCGGCGATGCCAAGATAACTACTATGCCTACTGCTCAGTTAGAGGATACTGCAGTAATTGACTTAATTAATGAAGTTCAGAAATTCTATGCTGATGCAGATGTTTCATCAGCGGCACTATTTAACTTTGGTGCAAATTTGAAAAAGGGACCTTTCCGCAAGAAAGATGTAGCTTTCATTTATAAGTACGATAATACTTTAGTAGGAACAAAGATTACTGGTGCAAACCTGAAAAAGTATATGGAATGGTCAGCCAGTTATTACAATACCTGGAAAGAGGGAGATGTCACTATTAGTTTCAATCCCAAAATTCGCGGATATAACTATGATATGTTCTCCGGGATGACTTACGAAATAAATCTTTCCAAACCAGCAGGGGAACGGGTAGAAAATATACTCATAAATGGTCTGCCGCTTGTTGATAATAATATTTATCGTCTAGCAGTAAATAATTATCGTTTTGGAACATTGTTGGGATTAGGATTGGTAACTATGGAGGATAGATATTATGATTCCTACGAGATTATGCAGGATGCCGGCAGAGTTCGGGACTTAATCATTAAATATGTCCAGGAGGAGAAAGGCGGGGTATTAGCTCCCACAGTCGATAATAACTGGAAGATAACTGGAGTTGACCTTGAATCTCCTTTTAAAGAAGTCATTTTTGATATGGTAAGAAGAGGGGAATTGAAGATTCCTACTTCTGAAGATGGCAGGACACTGAATGTAAAAGCGCTTAATGTTTATGAACTTATCGAAGAAGGAAAATTGAAGGTTCCTACATATGTAGTACAAAAAGGGGATAACTTATGGGCAATTTCTCAAAAGTATGGCCTTACCTGGGAAGAATTAGGCGAGTTTAATAGGTTAGAAAATCCCAGATTAATTATCCCCGGCCAGATTATTTTAATTCCTGCTCTACCGTAAAAAATGAAGATTTAGCTAATTCAAAAACCCTATCGTCAATAATTACAATGGCGGTAGGGTTTTTGAATAAATAATGGAGAAAATTTATTAATATGTTGATTCAGGAAAGGAGGTGAGAAAAGTAAAATTTAATAAAATTGTAATAGGTTTTTCATTATTAATTATTGTATTGTTTCTTTTGACTATTTTATCCGGATACGCGGAGCGGAGTTTTAAAATAACTGATTATCAAGCTCAGGCGAAGATATTAGAAAATGGTGATATTCAGATAAGCGAAATTTTTGAGTATGATTTTGATGGCGATTTTAATGGCATAATAAGAACTATAGGAATTAAAGGGTCAGATGGATTAAAGTATTTCAAGGCTTCCGAATATTTCCCTGAAGATAGAGAATTAGAATATACTCAAAGTATCAATGCAGATATGGTAACTTATAAAATTTATGATAAATCCAGCAATGAAAGAAAATTATTTTTACTGGAATACCAGTTAAAAAATGTTACAACTTTATACAATGACACCGCAGAATTTTACTGGAAATTTTTTGATGAGTCCAATACTTCCCCCATTAGCCATATTAAAATAGAAATAGAGCTCCCATCTGCAGCAACAGTCTCGCCGGAAGAACTAAAAGTGTTTGGACATGGCCCCTTGGATGGGAAAGTATCTATCCAAGAAGACGGAAAAATAGTATATGAAGTTTTCGGATTATCTTCTGGAGAAATGGTCGAGGCAAGAATCTTATTTCCCACCAGCATGATTCCTGATAGCAGTAAAATAATTAACCAGAATAAATTTGCAGAAATAATGAAAGAGGAATTAGGATGGGCTAAAAAGGCAGACCGAGAGAGAAATTTCAATATTATTGCTATTTTATTGATTCCCCTGGTAATATTATTTAATATATTCCTGGCCATTCATCTTTATTTTAAATATGATAAAGAACTCAAGCCCGAATTTGAAATGGATTATTACCGTGAATTACCTCAGGATATTACGCCCGCTGTTTTAAGTAAATTAATGAGTATTCAGGGTGTGGGCAGTAAAGACATTATGGCAACTTTGATGGATTTGGTTCGCAAAAAATATTTAAAGATTGAAGAGATTCCCACCCGAAGAAAGAAAGATTATAAATTTATATTAATTGAAAAAAGTGATACTACTAATTTAAAAGAACATGAATCATATTTAATCCACTGGCTTTTTTATTCTATCGGCAATGGAACAAGCATAACTTTAAAAGAGATAAAGAACTATGCCAGGGCATCAAGAACCCATAGTAGTTTTAGGTACAATTATAATAAATGGGTAAAAAAAGTGGAAGAGGAATTTAAAAAGTATAATTATTTCGGCGAATCTAAAGAAGGGTTGAAAACCGCAGTCAAGATAGTTTTAATGGAATTTGCCGGAGTATTTTTATTGTTTGCCCTGGGAGCCCTGCTAAAAGTGCAGCTGTTCATGATTATACCCCTATTGTTTGCTGTCATCTTCACTGGTTTTGGGGTGACAGCCTATGGTGCGTTGATAAGAAAAAAGACTCAAACGGGAGTTAATGAATATAGCAAATGGAGGGCATTTAAACAATTCTTATTACATTTTAGCAATATGAAGGATTACGAAATCCCTTCTATAATAGTCTGGGAACACTATCTGGTTTACGCTATCTCGCTGGGAGTGGCAGAAAAAGTAATTTCAAAATTAAAAATAGTCTTAAGTAATCAAGATATTTCTTTAAGGAATTCTACCTACTTATATTATATGACTGATAGAAGTGGACGGTTGAATAATAGGATGTTCAGGTCTTTTAATACAGTATTTAGTTCTGCTTTTGCCAGCACAAGTTCTTCCACTGGTTCCGGTGGCGGATTCTCCTCCGGAGGCGGAGGAGGAGGCGGAGGCGGAGGAGCCGGTGCCTTTTAGATTTTTTTCTATTAATTAAAAAAGGAGTACTTTATTATGAATATGGGACTAATTATTATCATTTTGATAGTGATGTGGGGAATTTTGACTTACAATAAACTAATAACTTTAAGAGGGAGAGTAGATAATTCTTGGGCACAGATAGATGTTCAACTAAAGAGAAGATTTAATCTAATTCCTAATCTGGTAAATACTGTAAAAGGATATGCTAAACACGAAGAGGAAACACTGGAACATATAACTGCCTCTCGGACCAAATATTTATCAGCAAAAACACCAGAAGAAAAATTGGGGGCAAATTCAGAGTTGACCGGAGCCTTGACTAGGCTTTTTGCGGTCGCTGAGAATTATCCAGATTTGAAAGCAAGTGCAAATTTTTTGGATTTACAAAAACAACTGAAAGATACTGAGGATAAGATAAGCTACTCAAGACAATTCTATAATGATACTGCTATGAAATATAATATATCAATTGTTCAAGTACCAACTTCAATAATTGCTAATCTGTTTGGTTTCAAGAGCAGACCTTACTTCAAAACAGAGGGAGAAGAGAGAGAAAATATAGAAGTAAAATTCTAATAATGAATTATGGGAGATATACACGAATTAATTAAAAAAAATAATCAGATAAAAAAGTTTTGTCTGTATGGATTTTTAAAAAATTTAAAGTTTTTTGAACCCTACTTGTATATTTATCTTATACAGGTGGTGAACCTTAATCTATTTCAGATAGGAACTTTGTTTTCTATTAGAGGGATAATTATCTACCTATTTGAGGTGCCCTCTGGAATATTTGCTGACCAATATGGAAAAAAGACCGAGTTAATGATATGTTTTATCTTTTATATTGCTTCTTTTTTCTTCTTTTTTCTGGGAGGAAGCTATTTCATTATGGCTGTAGCAATGGTCTTATTTGGTTTGGGGGAGGCCTTCAGGTCAGGTACACACAAAGCAATGATTTATTCCTATTTGGAGCAGAAGAGCTGGTTCAAGCACAAGACTTTTGTCTATGGCCGTACCCGTTCTTTTTCCTTAATCGGGTCATCTTTATCTGCTTTTGCTTCAATTATATTAATTATTAGATTACCGAAGATGCAATCAATATTTTTATTTAGCATTATCCCTTATATTCTTGATTTTATCTTAATCTGGTCTTATCCTGATACCCTGAACGAACCAGTAGAAACTACTATCAGTATAAAAAAATTTTTTTCTTATAGTATTAAACAATTGAAAAATATTTTCGCCAACAAGCTTCTCAGAAAAGTAGTAATAAGCTCTTCTCTCTTTGATGCCATCTTTAAGGTTTTAAAAGATTACATTCAGCCTATATTAAAGGATATTATTTTAGTTTCCGGAATTTATGTAGTAGCTTCGATGGAGGCAGTTACTCAATTGAAAATAATTTTGGGACTTATTTATGGAGTGATATATATCTTTAGTTCGTGGGTTTCTCGAAACGTTTATAGATTAAATTTAAAATTTAAATCTGATAAATTGATGGATGTAAGTTTTGATATTTTGGGTATAGTATTTTTTATTATGTTTTTTGCTGTTAAAACTAAAATTATGTTAGTGGTTATCTTACTTTATTTTTTTCTTTATCTTTTGAAAGATGGAAGACGCCCCCTGGTAGTAGACGTCTTTGGTGATTGCATGAACAAGAATGAACGAGCGACTGTATTATCAATTGATAGCCAGCTCTCCTCACTCTTTATGATAATATTAGCCCCCTTATTTGGTTATATTGCAGATAGGTTCAGTGTTGCTAATTTGTTTCTGGTAATCGGGCTATCGATATTAATTTTAAATAGATTTTTAAGAGTGGAAAGAATTTCTCCTTGATTATCCCATATAATATATTATAATTAAATTAGATAGGAGATAATAATTAATAGAAAAACAATAAAATACTTATTACTGCCATCCGGAATTTTAAAAATATTTTAAAATGAAAGGAGGCTATAAATAATGAAAGAAGAGGAATTCTATCAAAAAGAATTAAACTTAATTAAGGAAAAATTGAGCGAGACAAAGGAAAAGATAAATATAAATCGACAGGAAGTAAAAAATTTAAGAGATAAGAGAGAAACGCTATTAGTAGATATAGTTTTAGGAGCAGGAGATGAAAAAGATAATTTGAAGAAGATCGAAAAACTCCGACATCAAATTGAAAAATTAGAAGATGAATTTAAAGACCTGAAGATTGTTATTAAAGGTTTGGAATTAAGGGAAAAGATATTTGAATCAATAATTAAGGAAAAATAGAAAGTTTTTAATATTTTTTCACAGGAACCTTTATTGTATAATATTGGTTATTTTCTGAATAAGAACCCTCTAACTTTCTTTGACAGGATAATAGAAAATTGCTAATATCAATCAAAAAATATGAATAAAAGAACAATACAAGCAGGAGGAAACAAAATGAGTTCAAAAGTCCCAACTCGAGAAGAAGCCTATCAATTACTTACTGAATATAACAAGAGTGATAGTTTGATAAAACATGCCTTAGCCGTGGAAGGGGTTATGCGCTATTTTGCCCGTAAAAGAGGAGAAGATGAAGAAAAATGGGGGATTATAGGACTGGTTCATGACCTTGACTATGAGAAATTTCCCGAAGAACATTGCCATAAAAGCGGGGAAATACTGAAAGAAAAGGGTTGGCCTGATGAATATATTCGGGCAGTAGTAAGTCATGGCTGGGGGATATGTTCAGAAGTAGAGCCGCAAACAGAATTAGAAAAAATCCTTTTTGCAATCGATGAGCTTACTGGACTAGTGGTAACTACTGCTTTGGTTAGACCTTCCAAAAGCGTGATGGATGTGAAAGTAAAATCAGTAAAAAAGAAATGGAACGATAAAAGGTTTGCTGCCGGGGTAGATAGGTCTATTATTGAAAAGGGAGCGGAGATGTTAGGGATAGATTTATCTAACCTTATTGCTGATACAATAGCCGGGATGCAGGAAGTGGCTGAAGCCATCGGCTTAAAAGGAGTACAAGTTTAGAAAGCGAAGAATTAACTTGCTTAGAATAATTTTTTAATGAAAATAAAGAAGAAAATTTTAAACTAGTAAGAAATGATGGTAACCCAAAGAGTAAACAAAATGGTAATGTAAGGACACAATGTATCGTGCCCAAAAGAGGTGTTAGGCAATAAAAGTTGGAAAATTTAAATAAATAGGGCAGAGAAAAACTCTGTCCTATTTATTTAAATGTAGATTATCAGGAGGAATAAAAATGGAAAAATCTGAAGAAATTAATTTGAATATTCGAAAGGCTTCCATTGATGATGTCCCCTTAATTCTTAAATTTATAAAAGAACTCTCCGTATATGAAAAGATGTCTGAAGAGGTGATTGCCACTGAAGACACTCTACGAGAAACCCTCTTTGGAGATAAATCATATGCTGAAGTACTTATAGCAGAAATTAAGGGAGAGCCCGTGGGTTATGCTTTATACTTCTATAACTTTTCTACTTTTGTGGGGCGACCTGGACTTTATGTAGAAGATGTATATGTTTCTGAAGAATATCGAGGACAAGGAATCGGCACTGCATTATTTAAATACTGTGCTCGTATTGCCAAAGAAAATAAATGTGTTAGAATGGAATGGCTTGTTTTAAAATGGAATCCTGCTCGAAAGTTTTATGAGAATATGGGGGCAAGACCTCTGGATGGGTGGGTAGTTTATCGTTTAACTGGTGATGCATTAGACAAAATGGCAGAATTATAATCACTAAATAATTTAGTGTCATTCCCGTATTTATTTAAAAAATATAGGACAGGCGTTCCCCTCTGTTTATGTAAATGTAGGGGCGTATTGCTGCTAATACGCCTTATTCTATTTCTTCTCCCCTCGAGGGAGAGGATAGGGGTGAGAGGGGGAACGGGAAGGAAAAATCTTATCCGCCTGGACAATTACCACCGAAAATACAACCATTAAAATTCCTGCAAATTTCCATCCCCAAAGAGTTTCTTTAAATATTAGATAAGAAAGAATAACTGCAACTACTAATTCAAGAGTACTGATAATTCCCGCTCGGGATACCTCAATACCATAAGATATTCCAGTGATATAAAGTCCATAAGCTACCGCGGTAGAAATCACACCGAAAGAAGATATTAACAGCCATGCCTCAAAAGGTAAATTTTTTTGAAAAATTATTAAAGGATGAGAAAAAGGAAGGTAAAAAAGCAATCCAAATCCAAGCGCATAGATGATAATTGTTAACTGATGATATTTGTGGATGATAGCTTTACTGATAATAGTTACTAAAGAGAAAGTAAACCCTGCTCCTAGACCCATCAAAACTCCGATTAAGTTTAATTTAAGAACAGTAGCTGAGCCCCCGGTTGCGGCGAAGAAACAGCCTCCCATACAAAGGAATAAAGCTACGGTTTTAATTGGAGTAAATAATTCTTTATAAAAAATTCTGGCCATAACAGCAATAAATATTGGAGCAGAATACAACAGGGTAACAGCAGTGGCAATAGTAGTTTTTTGAATGCAGCTAAAATAGAATAAATTAAAGAGTAATTGACTGAAAAGTCCCATTGATGCGAGATAAATAAGACCTTTCTTATCGATTATTAGGCGTTTTTTATTGGTAAAAAAAACAAAGGAGAATAAGATTATAAAAGCAAAAAACAACCGCCAAAATACAATAGTTTGAAGAGATAAATTGTAATTAAAAAGAGTTTGTACCTGTATTCCCACTGTTCCCCACAGAGTAGCGGCTGTAGCTACCATTAAGTAGCCCTTATTTTGTTTTTTCAAATTTATCTTTATCCTTTCTTCTTTTTACTTTATTTTATTGCATATATTTAATCATAATCTTACCATAATATTAATAGTATATCTATATATATTTCTCTCTCCTCCCACTGTTCCTTCTCTATAGTGGTTCGATTCATCGAACCCGTCTTTTCCCCTCTGTCATTCCCGCGGCAGGGGGGAATCCATCCTCTCCCTCTCCCAACATCTTCTCCCCCTTCGAGGGGGAAGATTAAGGTGGGGGTGGTTAATTTCTTAATCTTTATTTTAAAAATATTTTCCATAAAAAAAGGATTTCCTAAACTTTTATCGAATATAAAATATAACAACAAAAATTTACCCTGATTAAAATTTCTCTAAAGGATAAAAATATGGATTCATTAATAAATATTGTTTCTATAGCCGGGACATTAATTCTTGCTGTCTATATATTTACCCTGAAAAATATAAATATGGAAATAAAAATAGGGTTATGGATTATCTGTGCCTTAATAATCATCATTGATCTCTATTTAATCATAAAAGACAAAAAGACTAAAGAAGAAAAATCTAAAAGAGAACAACTTTATAATCGTTTGTACGAAAGACAGGAATTGTTTGATAGAAATTTACCTGAAACTTTGGCTGATAGTCTTAAAAAAAATTCTTTATTAACAGATTATTTTTTTGAAGGCCAAGTCTATGAGAAAGAATATAAATTTGATAAAGCTCTAGAGGTATATAAAAAATGTTTGGATAATTCTAATATTTCAGAGGAGGACAGGATTACCCTTGACATCCTTATTGGTAACTGTTATTTCTTTTTATCGAAACCAAATCAAGCAGAAAGCTATTTTAGGGAATCATTAAAAATTTTTAAAAAAGCAGAAAATAAAATCGCCCGAGTGCCGGCTAAATCAATTGCCCTGGGCAATATAGGAAATATCTATTATAACTTAGGCAAACCCGATGAAGCATTAGAATATTATCAGCGAGCTTTAGAGATTAATAAAAAGCTCGGATATGAACAGGGCATAGCTCGCAATCTTAAACATATTGGTACTATATATAATGAGTTAGGTAAAACTGAAGAAGCCTTAAAGCTCCAGGAGGAGGCATTAGAAATTGTTAAAAAGATTGAAGATAAACAAGGCATAGCTATTACTCTTACTAATATTGGTGTAGTGAACGATAATACAGAAAAATCCGAAGGGGCTTTAAAAATTTATCAGGAAGCATTAGAAATGTTTAAGGAGCTGAAATATGATGAAGGAATAGCCACTGTGCTTAATAATATTGGTTTGGCCTACAGTAAATTAGGAGACATTAATCAGGCTTTAAATTATTATCAGGAATCATTAAAAATAAATAAAAAGATAGGATATAAAGAAGGTATAGCAACTAATCTGGGTAATATAGGACTGGCTTACATTGTTTTAGGTAAATCTGGAGAGGCATTAAAGTATTACCAGGAGGCATTAGCTGTAATGAAGGATATCAATTCCCAATCGAGAATAGAAATATTATTAAAGCTTATTAAAATTATTGAGGAAGAAAAAGAAGAAAAGGAAGAACAGTAAAATATATTTTAAAATGGAGATGATAATATGTCCTTAGGAATAAACACAACTACCCCGGAAGGAATCGTTTTAGCTGCTGACAGCAGGCAATCTTATCGTAACCGAAAAGGGATGGCTCGTATCGGAAGCGATAATGCTTCTAAACTTTTCCAGCTGAATAAAAGGATTGGAGTGATTATAACCGGCCTGGCCTTTTTACCAGAAGATGGAGAGATGAAAAGTGTCAGTAAATTCATTGAGCAGTTTAAAAGAGAGAACGAGGTAGAAAGATGGAATGTAAGAGATGCTACCGAGAGATTGCATGAGCTTTTTGATATAAAATATGAATGGCAGAAGAGATTGGACGATGCAGTAGAAAAGATTAATAGTGACCTTAGGCGGCAAGGTTTTGAAGTGGTAGAAGTTAAACAAGAAAATTATATGATTAAATTCAAATATAAAGATTTGCAGGGAAATTTAAAGAATGGAATCGGGGAAATAGATAGAATAACTCTTCTGGTGGCTGGTTTTAATAAGGATGGTTCTCATGAAGTCTATACTTGTATTATTCCAGGTGATGTTCAAAAGAAGCGGGATAGTAGAGAAAAAAATAAAGAATATGGAGCAAGCTGGATCGGTCAAACTGATGTAGTTTCCCGGATTGTTTTGGGATTCGATGGGAGAATCAGCAATCTAAAGTTTGTTAATGAAGCATTGCAGAGGCTGGGGCAAGAAGAAATAAGAAAACAATTGGGAGGATTACAATATGTTATCCAGTGGGGAACGATGACCTTACAAGATGCTATAGACTTTTGCACTTTAATGATTCAAACTACTTCAGCAATTCAACGTTTTTCTGATGGCATTATAGCTAATCCGGGAGATATGCCCGGTGTTGGCGGACCGGTAGACGTGGCAGTTATCACAGCAGACCAGGGCTTCCTTTGGGTCTGCAGAAAAAAATTAAAAATCGAAGGAAAAGAAATCGATAATGTAGGGGCATGATGAATCGTGCTCATTTGAAAAATAGGGACAGACACCTATTTTTTTCTACGAAGAAAGCCGGCCCGAATAATTTCTTATATACCACAGTTAAAGTAGTAGATAGTAATGGTAGTCCACTTGCCGATGTCAGAGTTGAAATAATCCTTTTTCTTGATTCAGTTAGTTCTTGGAATTTTACCAGTGACGCAGCTTCTGATGGGACAGTAAAGTTCACTTTAATGAAAGCACCAAGTGGTGCATACGCCACAAAAGTGAATATTTTAACTCTTATTAATACTTCTCAAAGTTATGATTTTATAATCGAAGACGAGGAGGAGAATGAGGTTTGGCGCTGGTCTAAGGATATGATGTTTGCTATGGTGGTAGGAGAAGAAACTTTAGGACCAACCAATACAGAAATTACTTATACAGCGGAATACAGTGACAAGCTTAGCTCTGGCTATTATAAAATCACCGGGATTTTCCTTGCAAAAGACAGACCGATGTCGAGTAGTATTTTTATTGAAGTGAAATGAATAGGGGAGAGGTGATAGTTAGGCGAGACGCCTGTCCTGCGGGGATAAAAGGGTTTGATGAATCAAACCCTTACAGGAAATTTGTTAAAGGAATGGTAATTAAAAAATATTATTAGGTTTCATTGATTTTTAAGATAATATCTTTATGGGTTTTGGTTAGGGTAGCAAGTTCCTTGTTGTATTTCTTTAAATTAATCATCAAGGTTTGTATTTTTTAGAATCTTTCAGTATCACCGGGTCGCATAAAACTGGGTTTCTGTTTTGATTTTATTTTCTTTCAGGGTTTTTATTTTTTCCTCGATTGATTTTAATTTATCCAGTATATCTTTATCTTGTCGGTAGAGACGATTCCGTTGCACTGTTTCTTCCCGCTTTTTAAATTATCTAAACTTTTTGTCTTGGTTTTAGTGATTTTATATTTTTCATATTTATTAAGAGCTCTTTGATATTTTCTCCAGGCAGTAGAGATAGAAGTCATATATTCTTCGTACAATTCAGAGAATGTTCTAATTTAACAATGTCCGATTTTTCCTTTAAATAGGAAATAGGATCGATGTCACTTTTAAGTTCGATTAGAATTTGGAAAGTAGCCAATTTGCTGATTTTGTGGTAAAGTAATATCACCTATATTGGGTTGAACAAGCCCCACAATAGTACGAAATAAGGTGCTTTTAAAAATATGTCAAACGAAACGTCAGACCGTGTGAAAAA
>DOTB01000065.1 GCA_003513845.1 Candidatus Atribacteria bacterium
CTTCTAACTGGGTAACTATATATACGATATATCTATATACTTGATTCTCGATATTATCTTATCTTCTGACCTCTTTCTTCCCTTTCCTAAACCAATTAACTAGTTAACCAAGTAACCAGCTAACTAATTATTTACGTTGGTAAATAATTTAATTTTTAGTTTTTCAATCATATCTTTAGTCATTGCTTTAAGATCATAATCAGGAGACCATCCCCAATCTTCTCGAGCTGCCCTGTCATCTAACCTATTAGGCCAGGAATCAGCAATTGCCTGTCGCACTGGGTCAACATTATATTTTATCTCAAAATCTGGAATATGATTTTTAATTTCCTGAGCAAGTTTTTCGGGAGTAAAGCTTTCTGCCGTAATATTATAAGCATTTCTAAATTTTAGTCGGGAGGGGTCAGCTTCCATAAGATTAATGGCAGCTTTTAGAGCATCAGGCATATACATCATATCCAGATAAGTGTCTTTATCTAAAAAACAGGTATATTTTTTATTTTTTAGTGCTTCATAAAAGATCTCTACGGCATAATCAGTAGTTCCTCCGCCGGGAAGCGCAACATAAGAAATAATTCCCGGGAATCGTACTCCTCTGGTGTCAACGCCGTATTTTAGATAATAATAATCACATAGTAGCTCTCCTGTAACTTTAGTTAATCCATAGATAGTATTGGGTCTTTGAATCGTCTCTTGGGGGGTATTATCTTTGGGAGTAGAGGGACCAAAGGCAGCAATTGAGCTGGGAGTAAAAATAGCACAATTTTGTTCCCGGGCAATTTCCAGTACATTATACAAACCATTAATATTTACTTTCCAGGCTAATTGAGGATTTTTTTCTCCATTAGCAGAAAGGATAGCTGCAAGGTGAAATATAGTATCTATTTGATATTTTTTGACAATAGAATAAATTTCTTGGGCATTTAAACAATCGATATGTTCAAAAGGTCCGACTTGGCTGATTATTCCTTCAGGTAATGGCTTAATATCTGAAGCAACAACATTCCCATTCCCATATCTTTGTCTTAAAAAAGGAGTTAATTCAGAACCAATTTGACCGAGCGCGCCAGTTATTAAGATTTTTTTCATTTTATCTCCTTTTTTATATTTTAAATTTAAATGAATTTAACTTTATTCACTATATAAACTGCTTTTTATCTGTTCGATAAAATGAATAGCGTGATTTTTTAAAATCTCCTGACTTTTATTTTGGTCTCTATCTTCTAATGCTTTTATAAGTTCTTCAAAATCTTTGGGGATTTGTTGTGAATAAGCATCATTTTCTTTAGCGAAGAACCAGAGGCGGCCAATTTGATTTCGTAATCTTTTTAAGGTTTCAGCTAAGGTTTGATTCTTGGTAGAGCTGTTAACCAGG
This sequence comes from Candidatus Atribacteria bacterium, assembly GCA_003513845.1. Classification (GTDB taxonomy): domain Bacteria; phylum Atribacterota; class Phoenicimicrobiia; order Phoenicimicrobiales; family Phoenicimicrobiaceae; genus Phoenicimicrobium; species Phoenicimicrobium oleiphilum. Next base: position 1,376 of record DOTB01000065.1, read on the forward strand.
TTATGGAATTCTGCATCTAATTGAATTAACTTATTTCGATTCTTTTCTTGTTTTATCTTCTTATTAAGTTCTTTTAGTTTGTCCAATTCTTCAGCAGTTATTCTTTGAGCTGCCAATCTTCCTACAAGTCCAATTAAAAAAAGCCTAATTTCAAAAACATCTTTAAGTTCCTGAAAACTTACATCAGTAACATAAATGCCATTATTAGGAATTATATGAACTAATTTTTCAGTTTCCAGAAGAATAAGTACTTCGCGAATAGGCATAGGACTTACCCCAAATTCTTTAGCTAAGTCTTTAATGTTTAATAATTGCTTTGGTTTATAATCTAAATATACTATACGTTTTTTAAGCTCTGAATAAATTTCTTTATTTACCATAAATATCACCGATATATAATTATTATATCATTAATATATCAATAATATAATATCCTGTCAACATTATTAGGAATTATTTTTCATTTTCTTTTTATCTCCAGTTCTCTCCATCGCAAGATTGCTTTTTTCGTTTTGGAAAAAATAAAATAATTGAAAAACATTTTTACTTTTGTTATATTAAATTTAAGTTCAAGTAATATTGATTCCTTTTTATAGATTTTTCTTAATCTGACAGTCAAGTGATATGAAACTAAAAAGAAACAAAAAAGGAATATCAGTTTCAAGAGAAGAGTGGACTTCCCTGACAATCTTATTTAGTTGCTATTATTAAATTTAGATGGGATAATAAAAAGTATGAGAATATCCGCTCAAATTATTTACAATCTATTTGCTCCCTCTTATTGTGAGAGAAGATTATTCTTTGCTTACAATAATATAAAACCATTAGAACCCGGTCCTTTTGAGCAATTAATATATAAATTAGGGCTCCGTCACGAAGAAAATTATTTAAGAAGTATTGGTGAGTATACAGACGCTTCCAGGGGGAGATTAAAAGAACGAATTGCCATTACTAAGAAATATATTACCGAAAAAGTGCCGATAATTTACCAAGGTGTAATTTGCGAAGAATTAATAGTAAATAATAAACTTGTTACAGTTATTGGGATTCCTGATTTTTTGATTTATGAAGAAGGAGGGTATAGAATTAGAGATTGCAAATTAGCCAGACATATTGATGATAAAAGGCATCAAGAGGTAATTGCTCAGATTAAAATTTATGGGTTATTGTTAGAAAAATTGACTGGCCAGAAAGTTAAAAAGATGGATGCAGTTCTGGGTGATAACAGTCTATTGGATATTACTAAATTGGAAGTTATAAATCCAGGAGAGATACTAAGTAGAGTGATAAATATTGCAGAAAAAGAGAAACCTCCCTATTCTCCCGTAGGATGGTCTAAATGTATGGGTTGCGGTTATAGACATATATGTTGGGAGATTGCGGTAAAGAATAAAGATGTGGCATTAGTATATGGTGTTGATCAAGGATTAGCTCGTTTCTTCTGGGGAAAAGGGATTACCAAGATAGGACAACTATTAGATAATTATGATGAGACATCATTAGCAGAGGTAAATAGATCATGGGGCGAGAAGATACAGAAAGTAGGGAAAAAAGCAAACAAGATATTATTACAAGCTCGAGCTATGAAAGAAAAAAGAAATATCCTTATCAAAAAGATTGATTTGCCTTCTTCTAATAATTATGTTATGTTTGATTTAGAAGGGATCCCACCTTATCTTGATGATTTAGAGAAGATATATTTATGGGGGATGCAAGTCTTTGGGGAAAACGATTCTGCCTATCTTCCTGCTTTAGCGCCTATAGAGGATGAAGGAGATTATAAAGGTTGGAAAAATTTTCTTAAAAATAGTCAAAAGATATTTGCAAACTATGGAGATATTCCCTTTATTCATTGGGCTTCTTATGAGAAAACAAAGATAAAACTTTACCTGCAAAGATATGGTGATATTGAAGGATTGGCAGAGAGGGTTTTAAAAAATTTAGTCGATTTATGTGCTTTGGTTAAGAAATCTCTAATATTAGCCGAACCAAGTTACAGTCTTAAAGTAGTAGAACGAGTTGCCGGATTTAAAAGAACCCAAGAAGAGTATGGAGGCAATTGGGCCATAGCTAAGTATATTGAAGCTGTGGAGACAGAAGATAGAGGAATTAGAAAAGGAATCATTGAAAAAATTCTTAAATATAATCAGGAAGATCTAAAGGCAACCTGGGAAGTTTTTAAATGGTTTAAAAAAGAGATGGCCAAATAGTTAATAAAAAAATTGAGGAGGCGATGGTATTGTTAGAGAATTCAGAAAAGGTAGTTTGGGTCGATTTTGATACTTTGGAAAATTTTATGGTTGATGTTTTTAAAGGGGTAGGAGTCCCGGAAGGGGATGCAAAAATATGTGCTGATGTATTGATTACCGCTGATAAGAGAGGGATAGATTCACATGGTATAGGCCGTTTAAAGCCTATATATTATGACCGAATTAAAGCCGGGATTCAATCACCTAAAACAAATATAGAAATTATCAAAGATGGTCCAACTACTGCGGTTGTTGATGGACACAATGGAATGGGGCAGGTAATTGCTAAAAAGTCTATGGCTCTGGCTATAGAAAAAGCTAAAAAAATGGGTTTAGGGATGGTAGCAGTAAGAAACTCAACCCATTACGGGATTGCCGGCTATTATATCTTAATGGCTATCAAGGCAGGAATGATTGGGATTACTGGTACCAATGCTCGCCCTTCTATTGCTCCTACTTTTGGAGTAGAAAATATGTTAGGGACTAATCCTTTAGCTTATGGTGCTCCTTCTGATGAGGAATTCCCCTTTGTTCTTGATTGTGCTACCTCAATTACTCAACGAGGAAAGATAGAAGTTTATGATCGAGCAGGAAAGGATATCCCTCCAGGATGGGTAATTGGAGAAGATGGAAAGACCAGAACAGATACCCATCAAATTTTGCAGGATTTAAAAACTGGAAAAGCTGCCCTTACTCCTTTAGGTGGTATCGGAGAAGAGACTGCTGGTTATAAAGGGTATGGTTATGCTACTGTAGTAGAAATCCTTTCCGCCGCCCTGCAAAATGGGAAATATCTTAAGATGTTATCGGGAATACAAGACGGTAAATCAGTACCCATCAACCTGGGTCATTTTTTTATAGCGATTAATATATCTTCTTTTACAGACCTTGAATCATTTAAGAAGATAACTGGAGACATACTTCGTAATCTTCGTGCCTCTAAAAAAGCCCCTGGGGCAGAGAGAATTTATACTGCTGGAGAAAAAGAGTATCTGTCCTGGTTGGAGAGAAAAGATAAAGGCGCACCTATCAACCAGAATCTTCAACAACAAATCATCAATTTAAAAGAGGAACTTGGATTGACCCAGTATAAATTTCCTTTTGAAAGATAAAATAGAGGCAGAAATTTTCTCTTTTTTTGCTGTTTTCGCTTTGGTGAAGGTAATTTTCAAGGAGAATTTAAATTAAAAATTTAGGAGTTAATTATGAAGTTTAAAAAGAAGATATCGATTTTTAGTCTGCTAATTCTTTCTGTTTTAATCTTTAGTTCTGTAAATGTATTTTCCTGGAACAGCCACTATTTTTATACTGAACTAGCTATAAAAAACAATGATTGGATAAAAAATTTTGCCGATATTGAAGTAACCCCTTATACTTATAGAGGAATAGACCAGAGTGAATACAATTCAGATTTTGTCATAAAATATGTTGATGAAGAGATTGGAGGGAAAGTAAAGGCTTCTGACATTCTGATAAAATATTCTGATGAGCCAGACCGGGATTTGGATACCAATTTAGAATTAGATAAAATACAGGCATTAACTGGTGGAAGTCAGGGTTATCGTCATATGTATTTTTCAGTGTTTGGTGGTTTATTAAAAGCTGGAGTAGCCCATCAGAGGGCTAACCACTTTTTTGAAATGGCTAAAATTGCTTTTAAAAAGGGAGATTATTATTGGGGTTTCCGATTTGCTGCTCGAGCTATTCATTATTTAGAAGACTTGTCCCAACCTTATCACACTTACCCCGCTCCATTAGATGTCCTTTTTAAGAAATTTTTTAATGTAAAAAAACTAACAGTATTGGTTACTAATGCCCATTATGGCTATGAGGATTTTAATGGATATCTTTTTGAGCATAAAAAAGATGAATTCTATAATATTCTTCCCAAAGTTAAAATGGTTAAAATAGATGAAGTGGAAAAGGCAGCGATTGAATTAAGTAAAGAAGCAAGAAAAGATTTTACTTTATCTTATAGAGAAACTATGAAATTATTTCCTATTTTAGATAATCACGAAAAATTTATAACCCTTGAGGAACAAGAAATAATCAGGATGGCAAATTCGAAAGAAAGCCAGAAATTAATCGAATTAATGAAAAAAGATATGTTGGTAGGTTTAGGGTACTTAAATGGCTTTTTTGATTTTTTAAAAGAGTCGGTTGAATGAACTCTTATCGAATGTCGAGTATATAGTATACTTTATAGTGAAGAAAGGAAGAGAGAATTCAGGAGTTAGGGATCCGATGAATCGTGCCCAAAAGTACTCGATATGCAATGCGAGATACAATATACTAATGACCAAAAGAATGAGAATAAAAAAATGAAAAAAGTAAATTTAAAAACAATTAAGATTTATTTTTTAGTATTATTTCTTCTGTTTCTTCTGGTCGCTTTGCCAATCTTTTCTGCAGAAAACAAAAAAGATTTATACTCTCTTGAAGATATTTCTAATATCCGACAATTTCATTTGTCTGATGAAGCTATAGAATTGCTTAAGAAAAATGGATTTGTAGTCACTCCTGCTTATTATAATGAAATTTACCAGGTTTACAAGGAGTGCAAAGAGATAAATCAACCTGTATTTGTTACTACTGACGCAGTTCTCCATACCACTCATATATTTTTTGATTTTCTTTTGCGAATTTTGGAGATAGAAAAACTGTATGATTCTGCGATTGAACTTACTGACCGAATGATCGAACTTTCTATTAAACAATATGAACAGGCAAATGATGAGGAAGTAAAAAAAGCAGCATATTTAAATATTGGCTTTTTTACGGTGGCTAAAAAGCAATTTGAGCCGGAGTATCAAGCTGGTTATAAATTAGAAGAATTGGTAGAAAAAGAATGTGAAAATATAAAAAATCATAAAGGATTAGAATTCCGGGAGCTTTTAACCTATGTAGAAAATCCTGACCCTTTTCAGACTCCTTATGCCTACGAAGATTATAGCCAGTATATCCCTCGGGGTCACTATACCAGAAATGAAAAATTTAAAGCTTATTTTCGGGCAATGATGTGGTATGGACGCATTGATTTTAAGTTAAGACCTGGCAAAGATGAAACACCCATTACTTATGGGGAAAAGATGACCCTACAAGCTATTTTGATGGCTGATGCCCTTTTAAGGGATAAAAAAGCTTTTCAATTATGGAAGATGGTTTATGAGCCCACCGTCTATTTTGTGGGAAATACCGATGATTTATATGTCGATGATTATATAAAACTTATAAAGGAAATATTCCCTCTTAATGATTCTGTGGATAAATATAATAATCAGGAAAGGCTCGCTGAATTTATTGATAGGGCGATACAATTAAAAGCACCTAAAATTCTTTCGGGTTTGGCTTTTGTAGAAGATAATGATTTTAGAGTTTCAACCCAGGGTTTCAGATTTATGGGACAGAGATTTATTCCTGATTCTTATATGTTTCAAGAGTTGGTATTTGGGGTGAAAGATGAAAAGATAATTATGCAATATACTGGCGATAAGGAACCTTTTACTATGGAAATTATTCCTAACATTGGTCCGGTCAGGGCTTTTCCTCGGGGATTAGACATATGTGCAGTTTTGGGTTCAAAGAGGGCATTAGAAATTTTGGAGATAGAAGGAGATACTGAATATACCGAGTATTATAATCAATTAAATAAATTACAAGAAGAATTTTCCCTTAAAAGTACGGAGGAATGGAAGCAAAATCTCTACTGGCGCTGGCTTTATGCTCTGCTTCCTTTATTGAAAGAAAATAAAGACACCAATTTGCCTTGCTTTATGCAAAGTTCTGCCTGGATGGATAAGGAGTTGCAAGCTGTGTTGGGTTCCTGGACCGAATTAAGACATGATACCATTTTGTATGCTAAACAGAGTTATACTATGGCAAGTAAGGGATTGCCCCCAGAGCCAATTTTAACTTATGGATATGTTGAACCTTATCCGGAAGTTTATGCCAGGTTAGAAGAGATGATAAGGGATTTAAGAAATAATCTTATTACCCTTGACCTTGGTATTGAGGGTATTTCCGAGAAAATAAAAGAATTTGAAGAGTTATTGAATAAATTAAAAGTAATTTCAAAAAAAGAAATCAATAATATACCTTTAGATAATGAGGAATATGAGGTTATATGGGATATCGGGAAAAAACTTGAATCTTTAAAGGAATTCCCTTCAGAAATTATGGAAAAAATAACCTCTGATACTGATGAAAAGATGGAGATTGTGGCAGATGTCCATACTGATGTAAATACCGGGCAAGTTTTAGAGGAAGGAGTTGGCTCACCATTTAATATTTATGTTATAATATATGATGACAGGGGAATTAGAATTTGCAGGGGAGCAGTGTTTTCTTATTATGAATTTAAACATCCTATAGAGGATAGATTAACTGATGAAAAATGGCAGGAGATGGGAGAAAAGAGAGAAAGACCGAATCAACCTGATTGGGTGAATACTTTTACAGTGAACTGAAAACTGGTAAACCAGTCAACTGGTTAACTAACAAATCAATTTAATCGGTAAATTGGGGAATCGGTAAATTGGTAGATTGGTGAATTTATCAATTTAAAAAGGAGCAAAAATGATATTTTTATTTTTCTATCTATTTATATTGGCAATCATATCTTTTTTTATAATCACTCTTATCTTCATTCCTTATGGCTTTACCGCATATTCTTTGATTACTTTAATTACAGTTCCTCAACAGATTATAAATATTGCAAAGAATAAAGCAATTAGAAGGAATCATGCCCTGGAACATGCCACCATTAATGTATTAGAAAAATATGCTGGTAGAAGGTTGCCTTTATCTGGTTTAGCTCAAAAAAATGGATTTATAATTTCAGGTGCTACAGATCCTGACTTAGTTGTTGAAGCAGCATGCGAAGGTCTATATTTATTAAAAAAGGGGGAGTGTCAGTTAGCCATACACCGAAATTGTGGGACGAGTATAGCTATTGCAAATTTTCTTGCTGCCTTATTATTTTTAATATTTTTAATTCAAACTGGATATTTTAGCATTTTGGCTATAATTATTGCTCTTCTTGTCGCAAACCTTTTAGGTCCATATCTGGGTGAATTTACCCAGAAGTATTTTACCACTTCTTGTGATGTGAAAAATTTAGAGATTGTAGGAATTCAGCCAGAATATAGAACAGAAGGGACTTATAATATTTTATTAAATTATATGCCTCAGGGGTATTTTATACGGACTCAACATCTTAAATTAATAAAGGATTAGGAGAGGCGTAAAAATGTTAATCAGAGGCAAATCTAAAAAAGAAGAAAAAGAAAAAGTAATCATTTCTTTTGCTAAAAAGTTAGGCATAGTTTGTTTGAGAAGTTTGGAAGACTATATCAGAAAAAACAAAATAGAAAAATGCTATATTATTATTCCCCACCCCCCTCATCCAAACGTGATTGATTATGTAGAAAACATTAGTGTAATAGAAATGATTTTTTCTTCTGATTTTGAACAGAAAATAGAGGAGATAAAAAAGATAAATCCTAATAATACAATAGAAATAATTAATTTAGAAGATTTTGGTGAAAGAAATTTTATGCGAGACGCAGTTTAGAGATACAGTAAATAACAAGCAGAACAAAGTAGAAGAAAGGAGAAGAAATATGAAGCAAATTGCTCAATTAGATGTTACTGATAATAAGAGATTAGTTTTGTCTATTGGTGAATTTCGGGGAGTAGAGAGAGTTGATTTAAGGCAATATGTGAAAGTGAAAAATGGGGAAGAATATATTCCTACTCCCAAGGGAATAAACTTTAGTGCAGAATGGATAGATGATTTTGTAAAAATGGTAGAGAAATTAAAAGAGATTTGATTAAAAAATTAAAAAAATGTTTGAATCTTTAAGGAGTAAATCAATATGGAAAAAGTGAATTATTTATCTGTGGCGGAAGAAGTTATGGAGCAGATAAAATCTAAGGGGGCTTTTCTGATTGCTAAATCCAAAGATAATGAAAAGATAAATGTTATGACTATAGGCTGGGCTGCTATTGGATATATATGGAGAAAACCGATGATGGTGGTGATGGTCAGGAAAAGTCGTTTTACTCACCACATCATTGAAAAAGCCTCCAGTTTTACGGTTAGCTCTCCTGCCGAAGATTTAGAAGAAGTTTTGAACTTTTGCGGTACCAAATCTGGTCGAGATGTTAATAAATTTCAAGAATGTAATTTAAATACTGTTCCTGGACAAAAAGTAGACACTCCTATTATTAACCTTCCAGGGATTCACTATGAATGTAAAATTGTTTATAAAAGTAAAATGAATCCTGATTTTCTTTGCCAAGAATATAAAGAAGATGTTTATACAGATAATGATTACCATACTTTTTACTTTGGAGAGATAGTATCTTGTTATAAAATAATTAGTTAGTTAAGTTTTATAGCAGGAAAAAAGTAATTTATCAAAAATTTTATTTATTTTCAAGAATTTTTTACCAGAAAGAAGGATTATTAAATATAAATGTAGAATATAAAAATATAAACTAATTTTAAAATTTAAGCAGGATTTTCATAATTTTATAATTTCGGAGATAACTTTTAAAAAAAGGGAGGTGGTTTATAAGCTGGATTACTCTAGTTTTGGTCGAGTTTAAATAACTATTTAAAAATATTTTACAGGAGGAATTGTAAAAATATGTTGAGATTTAAAATGACTAAAGTGCTGTTAATTTGTCTGTTAACTTTTTTGTTGATTTTAGGCTCTATATCTTTTATTTTGGCTGCTGAAAAGGAGATTACAATTATATCGATTAATGACTTTCACGGTTCACTTGCCTCTGAGGGGAAAAACGTAGGAGCAGCAAAGCTGGTAGACGCCATAAAGACTGAAAAAAATAATAACCCAGAAGGAACGATTATAGTATCTGCTGGTGATAATTATCAAGGTAGTGCTATGTCAAATCTCTTATATGGTGAACCAGTTTCAGCAATGTTTAAAGAAATGGGGTTAGAATTATCTGCAGTTGGTAACCACGAATTTGATTGGGGAGTCGATAAAATTACTAAATGGGCCGAAGAAGGTGAACTTACTTTTATTTGTACCAATATTTACGATAAAAGAACAAACGAACCAGTCGATTGGGCGGAACCCTTTGTTATTATCGAAAGAAAGGGAGTAAAAGTTGGCTTTATTGGTTTGGCTACCCCAGAAACTGCTTATAAGACCCTGAAGGCAAATGTAGAAAATTATGAATTCAGAGACCCGGTAGAAATAATCACCGAATGGGTACCCAAAGTAAAAGATGTAGGAGCAGACATTATTGTTGCTTTAACTCACCTTGGTTCATTCCAGGATAAAGAAGGGAATATTAGTGGTGAAGCTGCCGCCTTATGCAATGTGGATGGAGTGGATGCAGTAATATCTGCACATACTCATCAAAGCGTTAGTGGATTGGTAAATGATAGACCTATAATACAGGCTTATAAAAATGGACGTACATTTGGTAAAATCACTTTTATTTTTGATGAAAATAATAAATTAATAGGTGCAGAACCATCTCTTGACCATCTTTACAAAAGAGCAGATACTCTTAAAGATGATGCTAATATGTTGGCAATCTATAAGGAATATGAAGAAAAATTAGAACCTGTTTTAGGAAGAGTATTAGGTAAAACCACGGTAGATTTGGAGCATGATAGATATGCTGGCCCATCTTTATTGGGTGAATGGACCTGTGAAATAATGAAAGATAAAGTTGGGGTTCAGATTGCTATGACTAATGGTGGCGGACTCAGAACCAGTATCCCGGCAGGTGAAGTTACTGCTGGTAAATTATATGAAGTTATGCCTTTTGATAACACTCTATATACTATGAAGTTATCTGGTGCGGATATAAAGGCAAATATTGAACACGGAATAATGAATGATGATATAGGTTGGATTCAAATTGCCGGAGTAAAAGTAACTTATGATCCTGAGGCAGAAGCAGGTAATAGGATTGTCAGCATGGTCTTAGAAGATGGTACCCCTGTGGAAATGGATAAGTACTATACTGTGGTAACCAATGACTTTATGGCAACTGGTGGAGATAATTATAACTTTGATAATGCTATAGATAAAGTAGATACCTTTATTCCAGTAAGAGATGCAATGATGGAAGCAGTAGAAAAGGCAGGAATTATTTCTCCCGTGAAGAAGAATTGGTTATCTGAAGTAAAAACTGGTAAGCTTTATATAGTAGAAGTTGGGGATTCATTATGGAAGATTGCTCAAAAATTTGGAACAACTGTAGAAAAAATTCTGGCTTGTAATGAAATAGATAATCCAAGACTTATCAAACCTGGCCAGGAGTTAGTTATTCCCACAGAATGATAGCTAAAATAAAAGAGGATGGCATATTAATTATACCATCCTCTTTTAGTATCTTGAATATATCTTATATTTTAATAAATTAAATGTTAAACTTTAAACGATATTTAATTTTATTAGAGTATAACCTTTTACTGATTAATAAGAAAATTAATTAAAAGGAATAAATAATAATAAAAATTATTATTAAATTTACTGAGTTTGCAAAAAATTACCAAATATCTTCTTATTTTTTAAACTAGATAAAATTATATTTTACTCCAATTTTATCTTACAAAATTAATTTTTAAAAACGATAAAGGAGGTGTTAATGGGTAAATAAAAAATACTATATCGAATATTTTAAAGATAAATAAAAAAATATTAAGGAGGAAGAAAAAATAATGAAAAGGTTAGGGTTAATGGTAGTAATTCTATTATCATTCTTGTTGATGTTTAGTTTGGTAGCGGGAGCTGCTGAGGAAATTGTAATCGGGGTTTACGAACCAATGACTGGACCCTATGCGGCTGGTGGACAGATGACTATGGAGGGAGTAAATTTAGCTTTTGAACAGCAACCAACAGTTTTGGGTAGACCAATTAAAATGGTTTTAGTAGATAACAAAAGTGAAAAAGTAGAAGCAGCCAATGCGGTTGCCCGCTTGATCGAATTTGAAAAGGCTGTAGCCATAGTAGGAACCTATGGTAGTGCTTGCGCAATACCAGGAAGTGAAGTAGCTAACAAAGCAGGTATTCCAATGATGGGATGTTCTCCTACCAATCCTTTAGTAACGTTAGGAAAACCTTATGCTTTTAGAGCTTGTTTTATTGATCCTTTCCAGGGAGCAGTAATGGCAAATTTTGCAGTAAATAATCTTAATGCAAAGACCGCTGTAGTTATTCAGGATATTGCTTCCGATTATGCGGTGGGATTGTCTAATTTCTTCCGGGAAGCTTTTATCAAGTTAACTGGCAATCCAAAATCTATTGTAGGGTTGATTTCTTATCAAACTGGAGACCAGGACTTTACTGCTCAGGTAACTTATGCAGCAAGTAAAAATCCCGATGTAGTTTTTGTTCCCGCAGGTTCATATGGAGATGCAGCTCTAATTATTAAACAAGGAAAAGAGATGGGAATTACTGCCAAATTCTTAGGAGGAGATACCTGGGAGGCACCAGAATTTATTGAAGTGGGTGGAGAAGCAGTCGAGGGCGGATACTTTAGTACCCATTTTGATGCCACAGCAGTTACCACTAAGGCAGCAGAAAAATTCTGTAAAGATTTTGAAGAAAAATATAAAAAAGCTCCCAGCGCTTTTGCTGCTTTAGGTTTTGATGCTTTTAATTTGGTAGTTGATGCTATCAAGAGGGCAGGTTCAGCTGATCCCAAGGCAATTCGTGATGCCTTAGCAGAAACTAAGGATTACGAAGGGGTTACCGGGATGATTACCTTAGATTACAATGGAGACGCTACTAAAGATGCAATAATTAAGACTATTGAGAATGGCCAGTTTAAATATGTAGCTACTGTACGTCCTTTCTAACTAATACTTAAAGAATTAAATGTAAAATAATATCTTTTGTTAAGATTGAAGAGAGGGATAAAATCCTTCTCTTCAATCTTAGTTTAATTGTACTGGAACAGTGAACAAGCATCGGGTCGGATAAATCCGACCTCTACATCGACAGGCGAGCCTGTCCCCGTGAAACATGTGCTCGTGAAAACGAGTAACGGGGAACGGGGAACGGAGGACTCCTGTCCTATTAGCGACTAACGATTATTCGCTAACAACTAATATTTGAGGATTGGATAAAATAATGAGTCTAAATATCTTTTTACAGAATTTAAGCAATGGAATTTCTTTAGGTTGTTTATTTGCCCTTGTGGCTATAGGTTATACAATGGTTTATGGGGTTTTGCGTTTAATAAACTTTGCCCATGGGGATATCTTTATGATGGCTGCCTTTTTTGTTTTTTATGCTATGACGATATTTTCCCTCCCCTGGGGAATAGCTTGCTTGGTGGCAATAATATTAGCTATGGTATTGGGTAGAACTATAGAGAGAGTAGCTTATAAACCACTAAGAAATGCTCCTCGTATATCTTCTTTGTGCTCTGCGATTGGAATGTCTTTTTTATTAGAGAATTTTGCAATAGTTGTATTTGGCGGACGACCAAAATCATTTTATCGTCCCGAGTTTTTTGCTAAAACCTTTGTTCTGGGAGAAGTTCGAGTTCCAGGAGTTAATTTTGTTACTCCTATCGTTTCCATAGTTTTTTTGTTAATATTAAGCTATATAGTTTATAGAACTAAAACTGGATTAGCTATGCGAGCTATTTCTAAAGACTTTGATACTGCTATGTTAATGGGTATTAATTTGGATAGGACTATTTCTTTTACCTTTATGATAGGTTCAGGATTAGCCGCTGTGGGGGCAATACTATGGGCTTTACGTTATCCCCAAATCTGGCCCTTTATGGGAGTATTCCCGGGATGGAGGGCTTTTACTGCAGCTATTATCGGAGGAATTGGCAGTATTCGGGGAGCAATGGTAGGAGGGTTCCTGGTAGGATTGCTAACTATTATGATAGTAGCATTTTTGCCAGAATTAGCTGGATATAAAGATGCTTTTATTTTTGTAATTTTAATCTTTGTATTGTTATTCAAACCAGAAGGATTATTTGGAGAAGAATAGGCAGGTATAAAAAAAGTGATAGAAAAAAAGAAAGATTTCTTATTATTAAAGATTGCCACTATTTTGATAATAATTTTATTTATCTTTGTTGCGCAAAGGAATTTTGATACCTATGTTATTAGAATTTTAAATTTGTGTGGTATATATGTTATTTTAGGAGTCAGTCTTAATTTGATAAATGGTTTTACTGGCCAGTTTTCTTTGGGGCATGCTGGATTTATGGCTATCGGGGCTTATGTCTCTGCTCTTTTGTATATGTCTCCAGAGTTAAAAGAAGTAAATTATTTCATAACTCCCCTTATCTGGCCTTTAAGTGTTATTCAAATTCCCTTTGTATTTTCCTTAATTATAGCAGGTTTAGTTTCAGCAGGTGTTGGCTTTTTGGTTGGTGCACCTTGCCTGCGTTTGAGAGGAGATTATTTGGCTATTGTTACATTTGGTTTTTCGGAGATAATAAGAGTTTTATTTTGTAACTTGCAGAACATTACTAATGGACCTTTAGGACTAAAGGGATTGCCCAGCTATACTAATTTGTGGTGGAGTTGGGGGATTGCTATATTTGCTGTTTGGTTTATTAAGAATTTAATTAATAGTAGTTATGGTAGGGCATTAAAATCTATTCGCGAAGATGATATAGCTGCTGAGGCAATGGGGGTAAACCTATTTTATCATAAAGTATTGTCTTTTGTTGTCGGGGCATTTTTTGCCGGTATTGGTGGGGCTCTTTTAGGTAGTTTAGTTATGACAATTGACCCAAATACTTTCAGTTTTTTTATGACATTCCAGATAATAATAATCGTTATTGTAGGAGGTTTAGGCAGTATAACTGGTACAGTAATAGTAGGTGTTTTATTTGCTGTATTGATGGAGGTATTAAGGTCGGTTGAATCACCAATGAGCTTTTTTGGATTAAATATTCCTGGGATACCAGGAATGAGAATGCTTATTTTTGCAATTTTATTAATGATAGTGGTTTTATTCTTTCACCAGGGGCTTATGGGAAACAGAGAATGGTCCTGGGAATGGTTATATTATAAGTTGACTCGAAGTAAAAAAGAGATAAAGGAAGGAAGTTAAAAAAAGAGATGAGTATCTTAAAAGCAGATCATATTACTATTCGATTTGGTGGATTGACAGCTGTCTCTAATTTTTATCTAAATTTGCAGAAGGGGGAATTAGTAGGTTTAATTGGTCCCAATGGAGCAGGTAAAACCACAGTCTTTAATATGATAACTGGAGTATATAAACCTACTAAAGGAGAGATTTATTTTAATGGCCAGGAAATAACTAAAAAAAGTGTGGACAAAATTACTTCTTTGGGAATAGCCAGAACTTTTCAGAATATACGTTTATTTAATAATCTCTCAGTGATAGATAATGTAATGATAGGATGTCATTTACGAATAAAGTCCCCAGTTTTGAGTGCGGTATTTTGTTTACCACAATATTTGCAGGAAGAAAATTATATGAGGGAAGAAGCAGAAGAATTATTAAAGGAAGTTAAACTGGAGAAATTTAAAAATTATGTAGCTGGTGGACTTCCATATGGGGAACAGAGGAAATTAGAAATTGCTCGAGCTTTAGCTACACGTCCAAAATTGTTACTTTTAGATGAACCAGCAGCAGGAATGAACCCCCATGAAACTAAAGAATTGATGACTTTTATTCAAAGGATTCAGGAAAAATATAAACTAACTATTATATTAATAGAGCATGATATGAAGGTAGTAATGGGGATATGTAAGAGAATATTGGTGTTGGATTATGGAAAGACCATCGCCGAAGGAAATCCTGAAGAAATTCAACATAATCCAGAAGTGATTAAGGCTTATCTGGGGGTGGAAGCTAGCTATGCTTAAAGTAGAGAATCTAAATGTATATTATGGTGGTATTCATGCCTTAAAAGGTATTTCTTTTGATGTTTCTAAGGGGAAAATTATTACTTTAATCGGGGCTAATGGAGCTGGCAAGAGTACTACTTTAAGGACTATATGCTCTTTAGTTAGAGCCAAAGAAGGAAAAATAATATTTAAAGATAAGGATATAACTAATATTTCTACAGACCAGATTGTTAAAATGGGAGCAGTATTAATTCCTGAGGGGAGAAGAATATTCCCTAACTTAACAGTTCAGGAAAATTTAGATTTAGGTGCTTTTGTCCGAGAGGATAAAGAAGAGATTATTAAAGATCAGGAATGGGTTTGTAAATTATTTCCTCGACTAAAAGAAAGATTGTGGCAGAAAGGTGCTACTTTATCAGGCGGAGAGCAACAAATGTTAGCCGTAGCTCGGGGATTAATGTCTCGCCCTAAACTTTTAATGTTGGATGAACCATCTTTGGGGTTAGCCCCTTTATTGGTAAAAGAGATCTTCGAGATTATTCAGCGAATCCATCAGGAAGGTATAACTATACTTTTAATCGAGCAGAACGCCTTTGCTGCTTTGAAAATAGCTGATTATGCTTATGTGCTGGAGACTGGACGAATTGTTTTGCAAGGTACTGGAGAAGAGCTCTTGCGGAATGAAGAAGTAAGAAAAGCTTATTTAGGAGAATAGAAAAATAAATATTCTTTTAAAATTATTAAAAATATTTGTGAGAAAAATCCTGGTTCAATTAATGGTAATTAGCCAGGATTTTTTTCTGGTGCAGTTAGCACTTTTATTATATGCGGTAATATTAATAATATAAGATTTTTTAATTAAAGGCTTGAAAGGAGTAAAAGAGATCTCTTTGTCTTCTGGATTAAAATTGAATTTTACTTTTGCCCCGCCTAATTTCATATTTAGACTTTTTTCATCAATATTACTATCTTCTAAAATTGCTCCAATTTTAACATACTGATCACTAAGAACTGCTCCATCCAAGGGAAAGATTTTAGAGGTAGGGATAATTTGTTGGTTTAATATCTCGATAAAAGAATTATTGGAATTATTCCCGTAGATAATTTGCCGATTCAGAGACCAGGGGTCAGTATTAAGGGTATTATTCATACTATTGGCATTAACAATTCCTTCATAACTTGCCTGTATAGCCAAATCTTTAATTATAGAACTATAAGCACCGTAAGGATAAGCAAAAAGCTTTACCTTAATTCCAATTTTACCTTCTAAAATTTCTTTGGATAAAAAGATTTCCTTCTTAATTCGAGAAATATAACTTTCATAACTTTCGTTGTTCTTGTACTGAAGAAGATTGCAGTGACTTAGGGTGTGAGAACCAATTTCCATATTATTTTTTATCATCTCTCTAATCTCTTCCCAGGTAAGACTATAACTATTTCTTTCGATGAAATCGCTGTATAAAAAGAGAGTTGCCGGGAAGTTATATTTTTTTAAAAGGGGATAGGCTAAAGTGTAAGTAGATTTAAAACCATCATCTATGGTTATTACTGCCGGCTTTGGTGGGAGTTGGTTGTTTTTTAATCCTTCAAGCAATTTTGAAAGAGAGATTACCGAATAGTTATGAGTAGCCAGGTAGTTCATCTGCTTTTCGAAATCATCGATATTAATCTTATAACTATCTCCTTTATCTTCGGTAAAATTATGATAAGTTAAAATAGGGATAATAGTTTCTTCTGCATAGATTATATTATTGAATTGATAGATGTGATAATAAAATATTGATGTGGACAAATATAAAAACAATATAAAGATTAGTGACAAAATCTTGTTTTTATGTATAATAAGACTATCAGGGGAGTAAACTCCCCTGAAACCCTTATGCCTTTTTTTATTTTTTGGACCCATAACAACTCTTTATAAATTTTTATTTTTCATATAATTTGTTAATATCTTTAAAGAATTATAACATATTATGATTGAGACCCAAAAGTAGATAAAAACGGTAAGGTAGGGGCACGATGCATCGTGCCCACAGGAGAAATGGGCAACAATATAGCGAGGGCACAATTCATTGTGCCCCTACAATATAATTATAACCAAAAAGTCATAATTTGATATAAAATTATCTACGACGTGCTATATATAACATGTTAAAAATATTTTAGGCTTTTTGGGAAATAATCATATTATAAGTAGTTATTAACGGAACTTATGAATTACCCATTCCACTTTTCCAATAATATTAAAATTATCAGTTTCTTTTATTAAGGTAGGAGGCTGTTCTAAATTAGTACTTTGTAATATAACGTGGTTATTTTGCTTTGATATTCTTTTTATAGAAATTTTGTTATTGAGTGAGATCAACGCAATAATTCCGTTTTCTATTTTGCTTTGTTTACTTAAAATTAAAATATCCCCTTCTCCAATTCTTTCGCAGACCATATTTTTATCTTTTACTTGAATGGCAAAAAGATCTTTAATTGGAAGAGTTCCCAGGCCAGGAGGAAGGGGACTATATCCTTCTATATTTTCTGAAACTAAAAAAGGTTTTTCGGTAGAGGTAATATTGTATATGGGGATTTGTTTTAAATTGTCTTTGGATTTTATAGAAGGAAGGTAGCCTATACGGCATAAAAGATCTTCTGGTTTAACCTGATAAGCTTTAGCCAGTTTATTTAATATTCCTGCGGAAGGTGTTCTTTTATCTCTTTCAATTAATGAAATATACGAATTAGATATACCAGTTTTAAGTTCTACTTGTTTAGTAGTAAGGTTATTTTTTATCCTTAATTCTTTTAGATATGATCCTATTTTCATTAGTAATACCTCAATGTCTTTTTGTTTACAATTGTTATTATATAGCATATTTTAATTATAATTGTAAAAAAGGTTAAATATTATTTAAAAAGTGTTGACAATAGTAATATGGTGTGTTATTGTATCTTACATAAGAAAGAAAATAGTTTATAATGTTTATGGTTTATAAAATAAAAATTAGAAAATAATTTGATAAATATCTTGAGTAGAAAAAATTGAGATTTTACTAAATTTGCATGAGGAATAGCATATTTTCAATGTTAAACCAAAATAAAACAAAATTAGAAAATTTAAAAGAAAAGCTTGAGATTTTAAAAAAAGATCGAGAAAGGCTCGCTAAGAAACTGTCTGCTTTGAGGTTAATAATTTCAGAGATAAATATTGGTTCCAATTTAGATAAGATTTTAAATTTAATCATAGAAAAATGTGTTAAAATAATTGAAGCGGAGAGAGGTTCTTTAATGCTCTTTGATTCTCAGAGTGAGAAATTATATATTAAAAGCTCAATAGGTTTGAGTGAAAAGACTGTTTCCGGCGTACGAATTAAGCCAGGAGAAGGAATTGCCGGTTGGGTCTTTATAGAAGGTAAGCCTTTATTAATAGAAGAAGGAGCAAAAGATCCGAGATTTAAAAAATTTGAAAATATCGAAGAGGAATTAAAGTCGATAATAAGCGTTCCCTTAAAGATAAAAGATGAAACAATTGGAGTAATTAATGTAGATAATAAATTAAAGGGAGAGCTATTTGATTTAGATGATTTACAGCTTCTTTCTGACTTTGCCAATGAAGCTGCCATAGCTATTCAGAATGCTCAACTACATCAGCAAATGAAAAATTTAGCTATTACCGATGAGCTAACTGGCCTTTATAATTTTAGATATCTAATAGAGCGTTTAGAAGAAGAAATAAAGAGAGCTCAGCGATATGAGCGGTCATTAGCTTTAATTATGGCAGATATAGATCATTTTAAAGAGTATAATGATACTTTTGGGCATCTGGAAGGGAATAGGGTTTTAAAAAGTTTAGCTAATATTCTCAAAATTAATATTCGGGAAGTAGATATAGTAGGAAGATATGGTGGCGATGAATTTATTATTATTCTCCCTGAGGCTGACCAAAAAGAAGCTCAGGAAATAGCTGAACGAATAAGACTCAAAGTCGAAAGATATAAATTTATAGATAATGAAGACCACTCTGGTGAAACAAAATTAACTTTAAGCTTAGGGGTAACCTCTTGCTTTCAGGAGATCATCTCTCTGCAAGGTTTAATATATAAAGTCGATCAAGCCCTTTATTTAGCTAAACGAAAAGGTAGAAATAGAGTAGAAGTCATTTAATAAGTTTGTCGAGGATTGGCGATATTTCTTTTAAATCTTTTACTATAAAGTCTGCTTTATCCTTATCGGTATCATCTCCGGAGAACTTATTTATCCAGATGGTAGTCATACCCATATTTTTCCCTCCGATAATATCTTTTTTATAAGAATCACCTACCATAATTGATTCTTCCCCTCGACAACCAGCTTTTTTTAAAGCTACTTGAAAAATTTTTGATTCTGGCTTATAAGATTTTACTTCTTCTGAAGTGGTAATAGAGTCAAACATTTCTTTAATTCCAAAGACCTTGAATTGAAAATCTTGATAATCATTATCTATATCACTGATAATTCCTATATGAATAGACTTATGGTTTCTAAGGTGTTTGATGATTTCAAGGGTTTCGGGGAATAATTTTACATATTTTTTATGATTTTCAAAATACATTTTTTTAAACCAATGATAATCTTCTTTTGAAGGGCGGACATTATATTCTGAAAGTATTCCTATAAAAGCTTTTTTGGTGGACTCGCGAAGAGGGGTAAAGGATTTATCTTCTGGGTAGGAATCTAACAAAGTCATTTCTTTAGTAAAGAGAAAGGAATTATACTTAGTGACTAAATCTTCTGGACGAACAGAAAGGTTATATTTTTGAATGATATCTTCCATCATGTGAAGATGGGCAATATTATCACTTTCGGCATTCATCAAAGTTCCTCCGAAATCGAAAAATACGGATTTGTATCTTTTTATTTCTTTTTTATTTGTTTTTTGCATCTTATCCTCCTTGATTTATATATCCAATAACTCTCTTTTTTAAAGAGAAAAGATAATAAAAATTCTGAATATATTTTGAGATTTTTTTGTGGGGGCGAATTCATCCGCCCCGAAACGGGTTGGATAAATCAAACCCCTATTTCCTAAACGCTATTCTCTATCCGCTCTACACTATTCTTTACTATATCCTACATACGACATACTATAGACTAATTTATAAAAAATCAAGCGGGATAAAAATTGTGTAATCTTTTAATTGCATTGATCTTTTCACTTTGCTCGATTTTTAATGAGTTGATAGCTTTTTTTAATATATTGATAGAAAGGTCGTAATTTTTTCTATCTACTGGATAGGGGTGACCATCCTTACCTCCATGGGCAAAACTATATCTTACTGGGTCGTTAAAACTGGGAGCTGTACCATAAACCAATTCGGAAATTAGACTTAGAGCTCGGATAGTCTTGGGGCCTACTCCTTTTATTCCCAATAATTCTTCGAAGTTTTCCGGTTGTTTATCATAAGTGGTTAAAAATATTTTATTCAACCTTTCTGGATTTATATCTTTTACTAAGACCTGGTGATGAGTAGGCAAATTCAGATTTTGTAATTTTTTTATTTCTGATATTAGTCCTTCAGGTTTTTCCTTAGCCAGTAAAGTAGTTACTTCTCTGGCTTTTTTACTTTTTTTGGCAACCATATTTAAAGCTTTACCTTTCTTATCACAACATATTGCTGAATGAGGTTCACAGACGAAATCTTTAACCTCTTCCCCTAACCAATGATATCTTCGGGCATAGCGAGTAGAAGTATTCATCCCCTGTTGAACTACTGTCCATAAACCATTTTTGGAAAAGATAAAACAATGATGGTAGAGTTGATAGCTATCTTGAAGGGCTGAACTATCCACTTTAGCCACCATTTTACTGGCATAGATAAGTTTTAAAGGGTTTTGGTTAAGATAAGTTCCAACTTGTTCGATCTCTAATGGAGTTTTGCGAGAAGTTCCCCCCTTGCCTCCAGCGACAAATAAACCTAAATCTTTTTCTATTCCCTTTATACCTTCTTTTAAGGCTCCACAGACTGTGGTGGTAATTCCACTGGAGTGCCAATCAAAACCTAATACACATCCAAAGGCTTGAAACCAGAAAGGGTCAGAAAGTTTCTTTAGCATCTCTTCGGGTCCGTATTCACTTATTACAAAGATGGTAATAAGGCGAGCCAATTCTTTCATTCTCTGAAAAAGCCATCGAGGAGCTTTACCATAATGTAAGGGTAAATTAGCAATTCCAGTTCGCATAATTTTCTCCTTTTAGTAAAATGATTACTCAGATTATATATAGCACAGATTACAAGGATGAGAATCAGATTATGTTTATTTTTTATATGTTTTCTAATAACTCTTTAAATTTTAGAGCATTTTTCACTGCGTATCCATAAGCATCATTATTAAAATAAGCATAGATGATTTTTCCTTCTTTAGACCAATGTCTACTTTTATCAGCCCAATATTTAAGTTCTCTATCTGAATAACTCGAGCCGTACAATTCTTCCCCCCCATGAAATCTAAGATATACAAAATTGGCGATGATTTTTTCTATATAGGGCCAGCGTTTGGAATGTGCTATACATAGTGAAAAATTATAATCTTTTAGTATATTGAAAAGTTCTGGGCAGAACCAGCTTTTATGGCGAAATTCGAAAGTTTGAGAAATATTTTGGGAAAGACAAAAACTTTTTAATAATTGACAAAAATAACTTATTCTTTCCTCATCAAAGTGAAGATTAGGAGGAAGTTGCCATAAAACTACTCCCAGTTTCCCCTTTAATTCCTGAACATAAGACAAAAATAGCTCTAAAGGTTCTTCACAATTATTTAATTTTTTTATATGGGTAATAAAACGACTTCCCTTAACCGCAAAAGTAAAATTATCTGGAGTACGTTCATACCATCTTTTAAAGGTTTCTTTTTTGGGAAGACGGTAAAAAGTCATATTTAATTCCACAGTATTAAAAAATTGACAATAATACTCTAACCATTTAGTAGAAGAAATTTCTGGAGGATAGAATACTCCATCTGACCAGTGTTTGTAACTATATCCACTTGTGCCAATGAAAAGATTTCTCTGCATTTGTTTTACCCTTAATCAGAAGTGTTGTTTAGATTCAATATTCAATAAATGATTATAACCCAAAAAGTACACAAAATAGTAATGTATGGGCACGATGCATCGTACCCATAAGCGAAATTAGGTAACAATATGGTGAGGGCGCAACTCATTGTGCCTCTACAATATAATTATATTAAAAAAGTTATAATTTGTTATAAAAATTATCTGTAACGCACTATATATAGGTAGTTGAAAATGTTTTTGCTTTTTGGAAATAACTATAAATATAAAGATTTTTCGTAACTATTTTATCACTAATTGAGCCGGTATGGTAGTCTTTAAGGCAAGGAAACAAAAATATTTAAAAGGAAGTAAACTTTTAATCTTTCAGTTTTGTTAATAATAAAGAGGTTGCTAAAGCAAATATTAATCCAGCCCAGAAGGGTGATGAGGGACCAATCTGGGACTTTAAATATCCTCCAAGAGAAGGTCCAAGAGATCCGATTAAACCAGTGCAGGTACCGATAAAACCGATTACCAGTCCTCTTGATTCTTGGTGAGTAATATCAGCCAAAAATGAATCATAAGCAATATGACAACTCTGGGAAAAAATGTATAATATGGCAAATAGAGTAATTGCGGGCCATAAGGGAGAACTTAAGCTCCACAAGATTAGAAATGTTCCTAAACCAGCCGAACTCAATAATAATACCTTTTTACTACCCCATTTATCAATGATTTTTCCTCCCCAGAGACTATATATAACTGCTGCAAGTCCTCCTAAGGCAAAAAGCAAATTGATTTTGGATTTATCCAAATTCATTACTTCATTAGCATATAAAGATATAAAAGGTCCGTGAGTGGCAAGATTAAATAAAAGAAAGAGGGAAGAAAGAGCTAAAATGATAAGCAGCATCTTTTTATTAAATAATTTTTTAAAAGAATCAAATTTTTTAATTTTTGTACGGTAGTGATGAGTTTCTTTTAACCAAAACGTCCTGGCTAAAGCACAGAAAAAAGTAGTTAGAGAAGTAAGATAAAATAAATATTTTATCTCTAATCGAGGAATCAACACCATTCCTACGGCAGGTCCTATGGTAATTCCTAAAATTACAAATAACTCGAATCTGCTAAAAGCTATACCTCTTTTATATTTTGGCACAGATTCAGCAATCATTGAATAGAAAGAGGGTAATTGAAGAGCACTCAAGCTGTTAGCGATGATGAGAAAAAATATTAAAATGATCCAATTAGAAGAATTGCCAGCTAAGAAATATAAGAAAGGAAAAACAAAACTAGGAATAATTATTAATAACTTGCGACCAAAATGGTCAGAGAGTATTCCTCCTAAAAATTGCATTAGAGTATAAGATAGAGCAAGTAAGGTGTAAGAAAATCCCACTTGAAAATCGTTTGCTCCTAATTCTTGAAGATAAATAGGAAGAACAGGATACCAGACAAAAAAAGCTATTAGGACAAATAGAACTGTTATTGATAATACAAAAACATTCTGTTCGATAAATAAAGATTGACGGATTTTAGCCCAAAAATTCATCAAGAGTCTCCTTAAATCAGTCGTTAGAATATTAGTTGACCAGTTAATACTAGTCATTAATTTTAAATACAGGTTCTCAGTAGCAAGAGGTGAGTTAGTTGATACAATTGACCAATCTGGTTTTAATTATTTAACCGGGTAACTGGTAAACTGGCTAACCATCTTTAAGAGATGTAAATAGAGCTTACGGAAAAAGAAAATTCCTCTATAATCAAGATAATACTAAATTTTTTATATAAACTATGGTAAAATATATAAAATTATATCATAATTAAAAGAGTAAGATAAAATAATTATAACCCAAAAAGTACACAAAATAGTAGTGTATGGCCACGATGCATCGTGCTCATAGGAGAAATTAGGCAATAATATGGCGAGAGCACAATTCGTTGTGCCCTGACAAGCCTATAAAAATGTTTTTATATCTTGAAAAAATAGGGAAAATGATGTTTAAATATAGATAGAATAAGAACAAGTAAGATAAAAAATAGGTTATTTCTGCTTTTTATGCTTGTAAAATTGAGTGTAACAGAAATAACCAAAGATTGAATAATTTTATATATTTAAAAATTTCTTAGGAGGTAAGGTAAATGGAATTAAAAACAGTAAAAATGGAATTTCCTGAGGAAGCAAATATTATTATCGGTCAGACTCATTTTATTAAGACTGCAGAAGACCTCTATGAAGTGATGGTCACTGCTGTGCCAGGAGCAAAATTTGGTCTAGCTTTTAATGAGGCTTCTGGTCCTTGTCTGGTGAGGGCAGAAGGAAATAATCCAGAGCTAAAAAACTTAGCAATAAAGAATGTAAAAGCTATTGGGGCAGGGCATGTATTTGTAATTATTTTAAAAGATGCATATCCTATAAATGTATTGAATGCTATAAAAAATTGTCCAGAAATATGTTCCATATTCTGTGCTACTGCCAATGAAGTTGAAGTGATAATTGTTGAAACTGATTTGGGAAGAGGAGTGCTGGGAGTAATTGATGGGAACTCTCCCAAAGGTGTAGAGACCGACAAAGATGTTCAGGAGCGAAAAGAGTTCTTAAGGATGATCGGATACAAAAAATAGCGGGTAGATTTAATTACCTGGTTATCTAGTTAGTTAGTTGAGGAATGAGTATATTGAAGAATTAATTTAAACTAATTAACCAACAGACCATTTAACTAGCTAATTAAATACAAACGACTATTCACTATTCACTAAAGACTATAAATTGAAAGGAGGTAAATTTAATTATGCAGAAGAAACTTTACAGGTCAAGGAAGGATTATATGATTGCTGGTGTATGTGGAGGGATTGCTGAATATTTTGATATTGATTCTACCTTAGTGAGATTAATGGCGGTGTTGATTGTTCTTTTAGGAGGAGCAGGAGTCGTTGCCTATATTATTGCCTGGATTGTAATTCCTAAAAATCCAGAACAAGTTTCTGACGAAAATTTTGAAAATAGAGAAAAATTAAAAGAAAAGATTAAGAAAGGTGCTGAGGATGTCATAGAAGAGGTTAAAGAACATTTTGAATCAGAAGAATCTTACCATAAGTCAGAGAAGAATAGAAGGATTTTGGGGGGTATAATTGTAATAGTTATAGGTTTAATCTTTTTACTAAACAGTTTTTTCCCCTGGGTAGGTTGGGGAAGACTTTGGCCACTAATTTTAATTGCTGTAGGTATAACTATTATGATTCAGGCTTTTAAAAAGAAATAACCAGATGATAAAATGATAAAAAAGGAGTTTTTAGATTATATTCAGCATAAAGAGAGAATTTTCGAATCTATCAAGAAACCGAGAATGGGATGGGTATGTACCTATACCCCAGTTGAAATAATTATAGCTGCTGGATTTTATCCATATAGAATTATACCTGTCGAAGATCCTTCTCTGGCTAATTCATATTTGGATAGTAATTTTTGCCCTTATGTTCGCAGTTGTCTAGGAGAGGCACTGGAAAAAAGACCGGAATATGCAGATAATTTAATAATAGTAAATTCTTGTGATGCTATGCGTAGACTTTATGATGCCTGGAGACATTATGTCCAGGGAGCATTCATCTATTTATTAGATTTACCCCGAGATGATTCTGCGAAAGCTATTAAATATTATCAGGCCAATCTTCAATTGCTAATAGATAGGTTAGAAGAAAAATTCAAGATAAAAATATCTGAGGATTTGCTCTCACAAGCAATTTTGGTCTGTAACAAGACCCGTAAATTATTAACAGAATTGTCTGACTTATATGTAAAGGAAAAGATTTCTTTATCAGCTGTAGAATTTCTGCAAATAGTCAAAGGGAGTATGATTTTCCCCCAAGAAGAATATAATATACTTTTAGAAAAATTCCTGAAAGATCTAAAAAAAGAAGAGAATATTTTACCTGAAACCTCCCAGATTAAGAATAAATCTAAAATTCTTATTACCGGAACGGTTATGGATGACTTAAGTATGGCAAAAGTGGTAGAAGATTATGGAGGAAGAGTAGTATTTGTGGATATGTGCACCGGGAATCGGTATTTCTCAGACCAAAGTAAAATTTCTGAAATAAAACAGACAAATAGTGATCCTCTCAGAGTATTAGCCGAATATTATTTAAGAAAGATTCCATGCCCCCGAATGATGAATTTAGAAAAAAGATGGGAATATCTTTTAAAAATTATTAAAGATTATCAGGTAAAAGGAGTAATCTTTTATAATTTAAAATTTTGTGATACTTCTATGTTTGAATTGCCTTTGATAAGGGAAAAGTTACAAAAAAATAAAATTCCCAGTCTTTGCCTGGAAGGAGAATTTGCTTCCAACAATTTGGGAAGAGTAAAGACCAGGATTCAAGCTTTTTTGGAGGTATTAGAATTTGCTAGATAATTATAATGATAATTTTAAATCTGCATTAATAAAAAAGATAGCTAAGAATTCTAATACTTATCAGCTTGGCAATATAGGCTCAAAAATATATTTTAGGAAAAGTTCAAAAAGTTTTAAACTTTGGTTAGATTTCCTTTTTTATCAACTAAAAGAGGCCTGTAAAAAACGAAAATTAGTAGTTTGGACTAATATTTATACACCTTCTGAACTATTATATGCCCTTGGCCTTATTCCTATTTACCCTGAGCTCATTTCCGGCGTATTGGCTTCAGTGGGTTTAGCCAGTTATTTTATAGAAACCGCTGAATCGAAATTTTACACCACCGACTTGTGTTCATTTTATCGGGTAGCAACCGGCTTAGTTTTAAAAGGCTGGTTTCCTGAACCAGATTTAATCATTTCCAGTTCTCAATTATGTGATGGCTCTACTAAATTTTTTCATAGTATAAGTAAATATTACAATTGTGAGCATTATTTAATAGATACTCCATATTATAATGATTTAAATTCCCAGAAATATCTTGCTGCCCAATTAAAAGAAATTGCCCATAAAATAGATGAAATTAGTGGGCAGCAATTAAACAATGAAAGAATAAACCATACTTTTAATTTATCTAACCAGGCCAGAGAATATATAATAAAACTCAGTAAATTTCGGGAAAATATTCCCTCTCCTTTATCGGGTTGGGATGCTATGGCTTATATCTTGTATATGTTTTTCTCTTCTTTGGGGACAGAAAGAGGGTTGGAATTTTACCGTACTTTATATCAAGAGGTGAGGGAAAGGGTTGACAAGGGGATTGGCGTAATAAAAGAAGAGAAACATAGAATTCTTTGGCTTCATCAGATAAGACCCTATTATCAAAATGAAATAATACAGAATCTCAAAGAAAATAAGGCGGTAATTTCCTTTGAAGAAGTCAGTTATGTCTATTGGTCAGCTTTAGATCCTCAAAGACCCTGGGCAAGTTTAGCGCAAAAGATGACTTCTAATTTTGGAATAGGTCCTATAGAGAGGAGAGTAAAGACGGTATATGATTTGGTAAAGAGATATAATATAGATGGAGTAATTCATTTCTCTCAAAGAGGGTGTCGTCAAAGTTGTGGGGGAGCTTATATTATAAAAGACTTCTTGCAAAAGAAAGGAGTGCCTATGTTAATATTGGATGGAGATGGGGCTGATTCTCGTAATTATTCTAAAGCTCAAACCCGAACCAGAATTGAAGCATTCCTGGAGATGTTGTCTTAAATAGATTAAAAAGTAAATTATACTTAAGATTATATCTCTTTCCTGTCTCCACTTTCGTGAGAGTAAACTCCAGCAGGAAATCCAGGGCAAAAAGATAAATGTATTAGAAAAAAATAAATAATAAAAAGTAATGATTTTTATATAAAGTTATTTTTTAAAAAGGAAAGATAAAAATGATTGTAGCAGGGTTAGATATAGGTTCATTAACTATTAAAGCGGTTATCTTTGAAGAGAATAAAATAAAAGGATTTACCATTGTACCCACTGGCGCAGATGCAAATAAATTGACTAAAGATTGTTTAGAGCTTACTCTTAAAAGAACAGGAAATGATTTTAAAGACTTACAAGCTATAGTTGCTACTGGTTATGGTAGAATAAGTGTACCTTTTACCGATAAATCTATCACTGAAATTACCTGTCATGCCATAGGGGCAAATTGGCTGAATCCTGATACTCGGACAGTTATTGATATTGGCGGACAGGACAGCAAAGTAATAAGTGTAGACCAAGATGGGCGAGTAGTTGATTTTGTTATGAATGATAAATGTGCTGCAGGAACGGGTAGATTTCTGGAAGTTATGGCTAATGCCTTGGGCGTGAAGACAGAAGAATTGGGGAATGAATCCTTGAAGTCAAAGAAGAAAATAACCATAAGTAGTATGTGTACTGTATTTGCCGAATCGGAAGTAATTTCTTTGATTGCCGAGGGTTGTGCAAAAGAAGATATTATTAGAGGATTGCATGAGGCTATTTCTAATCGAATTTGTAGTATGGCTTGTAGGTTGAGACTGGAAAATACTATCGCTCTAACTGGTGGAGTAGCAAAAAATATAGGAATGGTACATGCCCTAAAGAAGAGGTTAAAGGCTAAAGTTTATGTTCCCGAAGAACCCCAGATAGTAGGAGCTTTAGGAGCAGCTATTGCTGCCAGCAGAATATTATATAGTGAATAGTCGTTAGTATTTAGTGAGGAAAAGATAAAGATAGAAATAAGGTGCATCTTGCAACCTTTTGTGCTTTTAATTGGTGAATTGGTTAATTGGGTAATGGGAGAATTAGATTAGGAGTTTTTTTATGTCGTTAGTTTGCCAAATAAAAGAGTTTGGTGAAGAAATAGGTCTGGATGTAATTAGAATTACCAATACCCAAGCTTTTCCAGAAACAGAAAAGCAAATTATAAAAAGTATAGAAAAAGGCTACATTCCTAAAGATAATTATTGTAACCCAAAATATATTTCGAAAACTGAAAAGCAATTAAATCTAAATAAAATTAGTAAAAGATGTAACCCAAAAAGCATTTTAAAAAGAGCAAAATCTATAATTAGTGTTGCTCAGTGTTATTTAATAGAAGAGGTAGAAGATATTCCAGACAAAGAACAACTGTATGGGAAGATTGCTAAATATGATGTGGGCAATTTTTATTATGAGGTAAAATTAAAACTAAAAAAAATAATTGATTTTATAAATCAGGAAACCAATTTTAAGTATAGATCTAAAAACAAATCTTGTTATGTATCTTTAGTAGAAAAACCGATTGCTCAGAGAGCTGGAATTGGCTGGTATGGAAAGCATGGAATAATAATAACCGAAAAGTTTGGTTCCTGGGTAGTTTTAGGAGAAATTATAACTGAGCTGGAGTTGGAAACAGATAAGCCTCTTCAGCGAGATTGTGGTAATTGTAGCATATGTATTGATTTATGTCCGACTAAGGCTATAGTTTCTCCGTACATAATTGATCGTACCAGATGTTTGCAGTATATTTCTGAAAGACCGATAAAAGTGCCTTTAGCTTTTCGAGAAAAATGGGGGGACAGGTTGTATGGTTGTACTACCTGCCAGGAGGTCTGCCCTCGGAACGATAAAGTAAAACTTAAAAAATATAGACCCAAATTTGGATATATTGGTTCAAAAATTCCGTTAATACCTTTACTTACCATTACTGAAGAGGAATTTCAAAATTATTTTGCTTATAATCAGATTGCTATGAGGACAAGAGAAGCAATTAAAAGAAATGCCGTTCTGGCTTTGGGTGATATCGGAGATACACGGGCTGTTGCTCCTTTGATTAAAATCTTATATGAAGGTGATAGTCCCTTAGTAAGGGGTCATACTGCCTGGGCTCTGGGTAAAATTGGAGGGAGAAAGGCGAAATTTGCCTTAGAAAAGGTTCTGAATATAGAAAAAGATAAAGAAGTAAAAGAAGAAATTATAAATGCTTTAGAAAAGTTTTAAATAGATTAATAAGGGATATAGTATTCAGGAGCCATTTCCGTATCTTGTATATCGTGAATCGTATATCGCAAAGAAGAAATCAGGAACCAGAATTCAGGAGTTAGAAAATTATTAGGGGAGGATACTTAGGAGGTAGGGATTCAATTCATCGAACCTGTTTCGAGGGGGACGAATCCGCCTTCTACGCTCTACACTGCATGCTATATGCTCTATAAGTTTTTCACTTTTGACTTTAATTTTAGTTTAATAAGATTTGCAGTTTAGAAGAAAGGACATAGATATAAAGATGATTCAAGTCGAAGGATTGACTAAGATATTCAAGGATAAAAAAAGAGGTAAGGTAGTAGCAATTAATAATTTGAAATTTGAGTGCCAGAAAGGGCAAATATTTGGTTTATTAGGTCCGAATGGGGCGGGTAAGACCACCACTCTACGTATTTTAGCTACTATGATGGTTCCTACGCAGGGTAAAGCAGAGGTAAACGGATTTGATGTAGTTAAAGATGCCAATAAAGTAAGAAGACATATAGGATTTTTATCCAGCGAAACAGGATTATATGACCGCTTTACTCCTCGAGAGACTGTAAAATTTTTTGGTCGGATTAATGGGATAGAAGATAAAATTATTGAAAAAAGAATGGCTGAAATCTTTCGTAATTTAGATATGGAAGATTTTCAGGATGTCAGAGTAAATAAACTCTCCACCGGAATGAAACAGAAACTTTCCATCGCCAGAAGTATTATTCATAACCCACCTATATTAATTTTAGACGAACCTACAGTGGGATTAGATATAATTACGGCAAGAACAGTAATTGAATATGTTAAAAAATTTAAAGAAGAGGGGAAGTGTATCATCTATTCTACTCATATTATGCGGGAAGCGGAAAAATTGTGTGACGTGATCGCGATTATTCATCAAGGCAATATCATTGCAAAGGGAACATTAGAAGAGTTGAAAAAGAATTCTTTATCTGACGATTTAGAAGAAATATTTTTTGGATTAATAAATCAGGGAGAGAATTTAAAATGAGCTGGAAAAATATTAGACTTATCTTTGTTAAAGAATTAGTGGGAACCATACGAGATAGGAGAACTATAATTGCTATGATAATAATTCCTTTAATCTTTTATCCTCTCTTGTTTACAGGAATTGGTTATTTTAATAAGTTAGGAAGTATGAAATCAGAAGAAGCTACTTCAAATATTATAATATACGGTGCGGAATTTGCCCCTCAATTAGTAAAATATTTTCAAGGCAATGAAAAGATTGAAATTCTTAATATAAAAGAAAATTCTTCCTCCAAATTGGAAAATGGGGATGTTCAAGCAGTATTGGAGATTCCTTCAGATTTTAAGTATAAAATTGAACAGGGAGGAGCTGGTGTGCTCATCTTAAAATACGATGCCACAGAGGCAAAATCAAGAATAGCTCAGAAAAGAATTAATCAAATAATTGAAAAATATAAAGGTGAAATAGTTTTACAGAGGCTTTCTCATCTAGGTTTAAAAGAGGAATTTATTACCCCCTTGATTCTAAAAGAAGAAAATATAGCCACTGCCGAGAAGATAGCTGGTTCATTTTTAGCAGTTTTACTCCCTTATTTAATTATAATTCTCATCTTTATTGGGGCGATGCATACAGCCGTAGATTTAACTGCTGGCGAGAAAGAAAGAGGAACTATTGCTACTCTATTAGTAAGTCAGATAAGCAGATTAGAGATAGTATTGGGTAAATGTTTTGCAGTAATGTTCATTTCTTTTACCAGTATGGTTTTGGGACTTCTCGGGCTTACTCTTGCATTTTTATCGGGTGCTTCTATTGCTGGAGGTATTGAGGGTGCGAAATTTGGGATATCTATTAATACTATCTTTTTAATTTTTTTAGTTTTATTACCTTTAGTCGGTTTAGCTAGCGCAGTATTGGTTATGGTAGGAATATTTGCTCGCAATATTAGGGAAGCCTCGAGTTATATCACCCCTATTTATATGCTGACTATCTTTTTGGGAATAATTTCTATAAGTCAGGGAATAGAACTGACTAGTAAAATGTTTTTAGTTCCGGTCTTAAATAGTAGTTTTGTTTTTAAAGAACTGTTGATGGGTAAGATTTGCTGGGATCATATTATAACTACTTTTAGTGCTAATACGATAATTGCTGGGTTTGCTCTTCTGGAGTCTACCCGTCTTTTTACCAAAGAAGAAGTCCTCTTCAGGAGTTAAAATAAATTGATGGGATATAATGAAGTTATCGATAAAAATAAACAAAAACAAGCGAAAGACTATCAAAAGAAAAAAATAATTTTTAAAATAATTGGAACCACTCTCTTTTTAGCTTATTTTTTAATATTAATATTTAGCAATCTTTCCTTTCTGATTAAAGAAAAAATATTATATTTTACTAATATTAAGTGGCAGGTTATTGCCTTGTATGTCTTTTTTATCTTAACTCTTTATGATTTAATTTCGTTGCCGTTAGAATTTTATGCCTCTTATACATTTGAACACAAATATCATTTTTCTACCCAGACATTAAAAGATTGGTTTACGGATTGGTTAAAAAGTTATATCTTAAGTTTAGTTTTAGCTATTCCTGTTGTTGAAGGAATTTATTGGGCTATCAGAACATTCCCCCAAAATTGGTATTTAGTAGTTTCTGTTTTTACTATTATTTTGGTCGTTTTTTTGAACTATCTTTCCCCAATATTATTGACTCCACTTTTTTTTAAATTGAGAAAGATAGAAGGAGATAATGAATTAGCTCAAAGATTAATTGGATTATGCGATAAAGTGAATACCAGGGTTAAAGGGGTTTATGAAATAAATTTTAGCTCAAAGACTACTAAAGCTAATGCTTATCTTTCTGGTTTAGGGAATACTCGACGGATTGTAATAGCAGATAATCTTTTGGAAAATTTTACTCTTGATGAAGCAGAGGTGGTGTTTGCTCACGAATTAGGTCATTTTGTTCATAGAGATGTCCTAAAAGGAATATTTTGGGTAAGTTTAATGTATTTAGCTGCATTTTATTTTACCAATATTATTTTAAAAAAGCTCAGTTTTTATTTAAACTATGAAATAAGTGATATTTCTAACTTTCCCTTTTTGGCTCTATCTATAGGAATTGTTCTTTTCTTATTCAGTATCCCTCTTAATCTTAATTCCAGAAAAAGGGAACAACAGGCTGATGAATTTGCCTTAAAAATAACTAAAAAGGTAGATTCTTTTATAACCTCTATGGCTAAGTTTACCAATCGTGATTTAGCTGATGCCTATCCTCATCCTCTTATTGAATTTCTTTTTTATAGTCACCCTTCTATTGGTAAGAGGATTGATTTTGCCAGGGAGTTTAAGGAGGAGAAGTAGACAAAATAGTAAAGTAGAGGCACGATGCATCGTGCTACAGGAGAATTTAAGTAATAATATGGCGAGGGCAAAATTCATTGTGCCCGACAACATAATTATAACTAAAAAGCTATAATTTGCTATAAAATTAATTATAGCATACTATATTATTAACCTAGGGAAAGTTTTTGACTTTTCGGGAAATAACCATAATGTAATAAGAACAATGAGTTTCAAAATATTTATTTTAAGTATAAGGAGGAAGAATCAATGAACTATTTTTTAAATGAAGAACAAGAGATGATAAGAGATTTAGTAAAACAAATTGCCCAGGAAAAGGTTGCCCCAGTAGCTGCTGAGTTAGATGAAAAAGGGGAATTTCCCTGGGAGTTAATGAAGTTATTCGCAGAATCAGATCTCTTTGCCTTATTTGTCCCGGAGGAATATAGCGGGTTAGGTAAGGGTGTTTTGGATCTGTGCATTGTAATAGAAGAATTAAGTAAAGCTTGTGCTGGAGTTTCTGTATCTTATGCTGCAAGTGCCTTAGGGACTTATCCTATTATATTATTTGGTTCAGAAGAACAAAAAAAGAAGTATCTTCCAGCAATAGCTAAGGGGGAAAAATTGACCGCCTTTGCCTTGACGGAATCAGATGCTGGTAGTGATGCAGGAGGCATTCGCACAACTGCAGTTCGTGATGGTGATTATTATATTCTAAATGGCAACAAACAGTGGATTACCAACGGCGGAGAAGCGGAAATTTATACAGTAATTGCTATAACTGATAGGGCAAAGGGTAGTCGTGGTGCTTCGGCTTTTATAGTAGAGAAGGATACACCTGGGTTTGGCTTTGGTAAAAAAGAGAATAAGATGGGAATTCGTTGTTCCGCAACTCGAGAGCTAATTTTTAATGATTGTCGAATCCCTAAAGAAAATTTAATAGGAAGGGAAGGTATGGGCTTTTTGGTGGCAATGAAAACCTTGGATAAGTCGAGACCGGGAGTGGCGGCTCAGGCCGTAGGAATTGCCCAGGGAGCGTTGGATGATGCGGTGAAATATGCCCGAGAACGGATTCAATTCGGGAAACCTATCTCATCCTTCCAGGGGATTCAATTTATGTTAGCTGATATGGCAACTCAAATTGAAGCAGCTCGAGCTTTACTATATACGGGAGCTCGCTATATTGATAGTGGAGCGAAAGATATTTCTAAAATATCGTCAATGACTAAACTATTTGCTTCTGATATAGCAATGAAAGTTACTACCGATGCAGTACAAATTTTTGGTGGTTATGGCTATATGAAGGATTATCCCGTAGAGAAAAGGATGAGAGATGCCAAGATTACTCAAATTTATGAGGGAACTAATCAGATACAAAGAGAAATCATCGCTTTACAACTAATTAAAGAAGTTGCCAAAAGCAGAATATAACCCAAAAAGCACACAAAATAGTAAGGTAGGGGCACGATGCATCGTGCCCACAGGAGAAATTAAAAATAATATGGAGAGGGCACAATTCATTGTGCCCCTACAACATAATTATAACTAAAAATCATAATTTGCTATAAAATTGCTTGTAATATAATCAGATACATAGCCTGTTGAAAATATTTTTGGCTTTTTAGAAAAACTATATTATTCTTTACTATGTTTGCTAAAATTTGATATAATAAAACTGAAAAAGAAAAGTTTTATTCTGCACATTTCTAAGAATTAGATAAAAAGTTGTAATTTAATAATTTATGAGATTTAAAAAAGAGGGTGTTTTGAATGAAGAAACCCCTTGTTTTTATATCGTTAATATTTTTAATATTATTATTAATAGTCATTTATGAACATGATAAAATTGACGAAATAGATGTTTATAAAGAATATATAGAAGAAAAACAGGATCAAGAAGAAGATAAAGAAGAAATATTTACTCAGAGAAGACAGGATATGGTAATAAATCAGTTGCAGGGTAGAGATATTACCGATCCCAAAGTCTTACAAGCAATGCTCACCGTTCCCCGCCACAAATTTGTTGATGAACACATTAGAGAATCAGCTTATAATGATTATCCTCTTCCTATAGGAGAAGGCCAAACTATTTCCCAACCTTATATTGTTGCTTTAATGACTCAACTTTTAGATTTAAAGGGAGAGGAGAAAGTCTTAGAGATAGGAACGGGCTCTGGATATCAAGCTGCAGTCTTAGCTGAGATAGTGAAAGAAGTTTATACAGTAGAAATATATGAAAGTCTTTCTAAAAAATCAGAAAAATTAATAAAAGATTTAGGTTATAAAAACATCCATTTTAAAATCGGGGATGGTTACTATGGCTGGGAAGAATATACCCCTTATGATGCCATTATAGTAACCTGTGCCCCAGATCATGTCCCACCACCCCTTATTCAACAGATTAGAGAAGATGGCGGGCGAATGGTCATACCTGTTGGGGGGATATGGATGGTACAGACCTTAATGAAAATAGAAAAGATAAAAGGAGAAGTAAAATCTAAAGGTATTATCGGGGTAAGATTTGTTCCCATGATTGGGCATAGCAGATAAAGAACTGAAACAGAGAACCGTCACCTGTTTCATATGGAGATGTAAAATTATGGGAAATTTAAAAATTGGAATACCACAGGCATTACTTTATTATGAATATTTTCCTCTGTGGAAAAATTTTTTAGAGAGTTTAGGAGCTGAAGTAATTATCTCTGGTCCTACCACCAAAGAGATACTCGATTTAGGAGTAAAGTCAGCTATCAGTGAAATTTGTTTTCCGGTCAAAGTATTTTATGGCCATGTAATGAGTTTAAAAGATAGAGTAGATTATCTGTTTATCCCCCGGATGGTCTGTGTGGAAAAGGGCGCTTATTTTTGTCCTAAATTCCTGGGCCTTCCTGATATGGTTAAAAGTTCTCTTTCTTCTCTTCCACCCCTTATTGAACCTACTATAGATATAAGAAAATCAGCTACCAGTTTTAAAAATTCCTTTTTAGCAGTTGGAAAATTAATTAGCAATAATTCTAAAAAGATATATCAATCTTTTTATGAAGCGCAGAAAAGCTTTCATTTATATTTACAATCAAAAGAAAATGAATTAAATCCTGAAATTATTAATATTAACCAGCAATATAGCACAAAATTACTCCAAAATAATATGAAAAATCCTCTTAATATTGCTCTTTTAGGTCATTCTTATCTGGTTTATGATGCTTTTATTAATTTAAATTTAATTTCTAAATTAAAAAAGACTAAAATAAATGTCTTAACTGCTGAAATGGTGAGAAAGCAAGATATAGAAAGGAAGCTTAAAAGATTACATAAACCCATTTTCTGGACTCTTTCTAAAAAGATAGTAGGTTCAGCTTTTTATTTCCTGGAAAAGAGAATTGACGGGATAATTCATCTTACTTCTTTTGAATGTGGTGAAGATTCTATGATTGGAGAATTAATTCGGCAGGAAAGTCTTAAATATCCGACAGTGGCATATACAGAGTTTGTATTTGATGAACACACTGGAGAGGCAGGGATTGATACTCGAACAGAAGCCTTTTTAGATATGATTATAAGGAGGAAAAGATATGAAAGTAACCATACCTAATTTAGGCAATCTTGCTTCTATTGCTGGGAAATCGTTACTTTCTAATCTGGGGCACGAAGTTATCCTGCCACCATCTAATACTAAGAGAACTCTTGACTTAGGGGTACGATATGCGCCGGAGTATTGTTGCCTTCCTTTAAAGATTGTGCTGGGTAATTTTATTGAGGCTTTAGAAAAAGGAGCAGATACAATTATAATGGTGGGAGGATGGGGACCCTGCAGATTCGGATATTATGCTGAGATTCAAAGAATGATTTTAAAAAGTTTAGGCTATAAATTTGAAATGATTGTTTTGGAAGTTCCCCGGGGAAATCTTATTCGTATATTAAGATATGTAAATTTACTTCGAAATAAACAATCATTGTCTTCTTTAATTAATGCGGGAGAGATTGCCTGGAGCAAAGTTGTTGCTATAGAGGAATTAGAGAAAGAGGCTTTAAGGATCAGGCCTCGAGAAAATATAAAAGGGGAAACCTCTCGAATACTTAAAAAGGGTCTTTCTTTAATTGATAATACTAATTCCATTGGAGAGATAGAAAGGATTAAGCAACAGATTATAGATGATTTTAATAAGATAAAAGTAAAGAAAAATAAAGAGCTAATCAAGGTAAAATTAGTGGGGGAATTTTATGTAGCTCTTGAACCTTTTGTTAATCATAATATTGAGGAGAAACTCGGTTATTTAGGAGTAGAAGTAGAAAGAGGGGTAAGTATTAAACCCTGGATTACTTCTGTATTCAGTTTAAATTTCTTAAAAGTTGGATACCAAAAAGAAAAAAATCCTATTGAGAAAGCAGCTAACCCCTATCTTCCTCAATCGGTAGGTGGAGAAGGGCAACCTACGGTGGGTAATGTAGTACTTGCCTCAGAAAAGGGATTTGATGGAGCTATTCAGGTAGTACCCTTTACTTGTATGCCAGAGATCGTAGCTGAGACTGTTAATAAAAAAGTGAGCGAGGACCTTGATTTCCCGGTACTTACTTTAATTTTTGATGAACAGACGGGAGAAGAAGGTTTAAATACCAGATTAGAGGCCTTTATAGACCTTTTGAAGTCGAAAAAATATGATAGGCATCTTACTGCAAGGAGATTGGCATCGTAATTAATCTGAGTAATTATATATTTATTTAATCTGTGTAATCAAGTATGAATGTATTCTGGGAGGTGAAAAAATGGCAGAGTTTTTAGGAATAGATGTGGGTTCGATAAGTACGAACCTTGCTCTTATTAATGAAAAAGGAGAAGTTTTACATCAGGTATACCTCAGGACTGAGGGGCAGCCTATAGAAGCCATAAAAAAAGGTATGGCAGAGATGAAGCAAAATATTTCTTTAGATTCTATTCAAGTAAGAGGTGTAGGGACTACTGGAAGTGGGCGAGTATTAGCGGGAACCGTAGTAGGAGCAGATGTAGTGAAAAATGAAATCACTTCTCAGGCGATTGCCACTTTACATATTAATCCGCAGGTTCGTACTATCTTTGAAATTGGCGGTCAGGATTCTAAAATAATAATATTGCAAAATGGAATTGTAGTCGATTTTGGAATGAATACTATCTGTGCAGCAGGGACTGGTTCCTTTTTGGACCAGCAGGCTTATAGATTAAGAATTCCTATTGAAGAATTTGGAAATTATGCCTTACAGTCGACTAATCCAGTAAGGATAGCAGGTAGATGTACCGTGTTTGCCGAATCAGATATGATTCACAAACAACAATTAGGCTACGAGAAAAAAGATATTATCGCTGGTTTATGTGAGGCACTGGTAAGAAACTATTTAAATAATGTGGCTAAAGGGAAAAAGATTTGTCCTCCTATATTTTTTCAAGGAGGAGTTGCTTCTAATTCTGGGATAAGAAAGAGTTTTGAAAAGGAATTAGGAGTAAAAGTTACTGTCCCAGAATACCATAAAGTTATGGGGGCTATCGGAGCAGCTTTATTAGCTAAAGAAGAAATTGAAAATACTGGAAAAGAAACGAGTTTTAGAGGATTTGAGTTGGTAGATAAAGAATATCGTACTCAAGGATTTGAATGTGATGGTTGTCCTAATCACTGTGAAGTAGTAGAAATATTTATAGAAGATGAATTGATTGCTCGATGGGGTGACAGATGTGGCAAATGGTCACTTACTTACAGCCAGGTTGGATAAGATAAAATGACAAAATTAATTTTTAGAATAATTTATACTAATAAATCCGAAAAGATATATCAAAGCGGCTAATATAGCTACTAATTTAAAACCAAAAAAGAGGGCAATTATAACTGCGGAGACTGAGGCAATAATTGAACAAAAACTGTTGGTTGCCCACAACCAGGGGATTAACCCTTTCCCCTTTCCTTGTTCAATTAAACTGACCAACCTTATCCCTAAAGGAAAAGGCATTCCCATTAAAAAACCTAAAGGAAAGATTAACCCCACCGTAATAAATATTCTTACTAATAAGCTATATTTCAAAGTATTATTGAAAACATAAGGCAAAATAAATTGGTAAGCTATTAATAGACCACAAAGAACAAAGATAATAATTTTCAGGCTACCAATATAATTCCTCTCTATCTTTTTAGAATAAAAACTTCCCAGACCTGAGAAGAATAAAAAAGAAAAGATAATAATCGAAGTAGAATAACTGGGATGAGTTAGATAAAGAATAAATTTCTGAATAAAAGATATTTCTAAAAGCATATATCCCAGACCTAAAGAGGTAAAATAGAGCAAAAAAGGAACTTTTATACCTCTCTTAATTGTCGGAAATTTCTTTAAAAAAAGAGGTAAAAATATAAAAATGATACTAAATATTATCCCCTGCAGAAAGGTGGCGAATATAATTAAATTCCCCCATTCTATTAAGGGCTGCCAGTTAGCTGTACTTTTTACAATCTTGGGGATGTTTTTCCATTTCAAAGTATAGAAAAAATATGGTTGATTATCAGTAACTGCTGAAACATTGAAGAAATAACTATCATAAAAATTCTTTAAGTTACCCTCCTTAAAACTATCTACCAATTGCGTTATTTCTTGATAATAATAACTCTCCTCCAGAATATGATTTATGTTAGCATCTTCCGCTTTAATCCCCGGGAAATACACCGTGTCAAAACTTCTTTTATTACAAAAATCTTTAATTTTCTTTATTTCTTGTTTCTCTATCTCATTTTTACTTAAAATCAGGGTAGTGGTAGCCCAGCTTCGAATTACCGCCAGATGATTTTCTGGTCTTTCTATTCCCATTCGATTGAGAGCTTCCAGACTGATACTGCAAAGCCGCACAATCTCTCGAGGAGGAAATTTTAACCAGCGAGTAATACTTAATTTTCCTTCCTCAGAAAGATGCTGCCAAAAGTCTATAAACCCCTCTACCGTATAAAGATAATTTTCAGATATGCTGTAAAATCCTCCCGAGGCAGTATGGGAAGAACCGATTAAAGAGATTTGAATCAAATCAAATTTTTGGTCTAATCCTTTTAATAC
This sequence comes from Candidatus Atribacteria bacterium, assembly GCA_003513845.1. Classification (GTDB taxonomy): domain Bacteria; phylum Atribacterota; class Phoenicimicrobiia; order Phoenicimicrobiales; family Phoenicimicrobiaceae; genus Phoenicimicrobium; species Phoenicimicrobium oleiphilum. The sequence continues at coordinate 41,793 of DOTB01000065.1, forward strand.
ACTTCTTCCTTCACCAGTTAAAATATTTATCCCTCTACGATTGTAAATGTTTCCAGAGTAATCAGCATAATTATTTTGCATTAAGGTTTTAACATTGGGATTCATTTCAATCCCCCAGATTTCTTCTGCTTTATTATAAATTCCACCTAAGACATCTAACCCTCCTCCTGGTCCAATTATTAATATCTTTTCTCGATTATCTTTATCCTTTATAAGATGAAACCCTATGGCAGATGAGATGTAATCTAAAAATTCTATTTTTTTCAATCCTTCTAAATTAGTCTCCCCCTCTAATCTGGTAATTGCACTCAAACCATCACCATCGGTAACCATTCCTAACTGTTCAGGGATTTCTCGTGAAAAGTTAAGACTCAACCCGGGAGCATATTTTACCCCCTCGCTTTCTACCACTTCCAATCGAGAGAAACTATTCTCACGTCTTTCTATTATTTTTGACTGAGGATAACGCAGTAAAGTAAATAGACTTTTATAAGGATTTATTGGGAAAGAATAAAAACTCTCAGCACCACCAAACAAGACGATAAAAAGAAATATACCTACAGCATAAATTATTGATCTTCTATCTTTTAGTTTCAGAGAAAATAAGAAAGAAGCAAGAAAAGAAAGAAGGGGAGGAAAGATTAATAATTGGCTCAAACTTATATAATTGGCCAGAACTAAAAAAGAGATACACCCTACAGATGCTCCCCCTAAATCACAAAAATATATTTTATTTACCTTTTCAGGCAATTTAGATATGGCTAGAGAGATACAAGTTCCGGCAAAGAAAAAGGGTATGGCGATAGCCAGATAATAAATCACCAGATATAGTAATTGATATCTATCCATAATCACCCTGTAAAGGTCAAAGGGGACTTTAGAGATTATAAGTATAGAGAGTAAAGAGCCCAGCGAGAAAAGAAGAGAAAAGAAAAGGAGATATTTATATAAGTTTTTATCTTCTGCTTTCTTCAGCAAACCAGAAAAGACCGATAAAAAAGTCCCACTTGCCCCATATCCTAAAAAGGCAATACTGATAATCATAAAAGCCAGATAATTCCACTGCAAAATAGAAAATACTCGGGTAAGAGAAAGTTCAAAGAGTAGGACTGAAGTAGAAAAGAAGAATATTCCTATATATAAAGGAAAATCGCTATCTTTTTTAACTATCATAATCTTTTATATCCCAATTGCGGAATATTTTAAATGTTAAATTTCACATCTTTCCCGAACGGATAATTATAATCACTAAACCTAAGCCCAATATCGCTGCAATTAAAAAACCAAGTACTCCAATAACCGGAAATCCCATAAAATGAGGTCCTTTATCGGTCTGCATAATTAAAGATGAGCCAACGATAATGGCTGCGAGAATAAGACTATAAGCTATCCGATTAGCCGCCTTGTCTAAAGCACTAATTAAATTTTCTAAACCTCGATGCTGGAATTCTAATTTAAAGGTACCTTTTTCCATCTTTTTCAAAGTCTTATTTAACTGTCGAGGTATCAAGATAATTAAATTATAAAGTTCATCTAAATCATTTAAAAATTTTATAAAAAGACGCTGAGGGCTTTTTCTCTCCAGAATAAGCTCTTTTACATATGGTTTGGCTATTCCAGCAAGATTAAATTCAGGGTCAAGTTCTAATCCAATACCTTCAATGGTCAAGAGTGATTTACCGAGCAAAGCAAATTCCGCAGGCATCTTTATCTGATATTTTATAGAGATTTCCACTAACTGATTAATTAATTCACCTAATTTAATCTCTTTTAATGGTTTATCATAATATCGGTCTATCATTTCTTTAATATCTATCTTTAGAGAACGAGTATCAATTTCCTGGGTAGCAATTCCCAAATCTAACATTTCATTTATAATTTTATCAGGATTACGTTCAATTAAGGCAATAAATAAGTCTATTCCTTTTTCTCGGGTTTCTTCATCCAGTTGTCCCATCATTCCAAAATCCATAAAACCGATAATTTCACCCTTCATCACCAGTATATTTCCTGGATGAGGGTCGGCGTGGAAAAATCCATCGATTAATATCTGCTTCATAAAAGCTTTGGCTCCATTTTCAGCTATTTTCTTTCTGTCATAACCTGCTTTATCTAATTCTTCGATAGCATTTATTTTTATCCCCTGGATAAGTTCCATAGTTAAGATTCTTTTACTGCTTAATCCCCAATATATTTTTGGGGTGTAGACAATCTTCTCATCTTTAAAATTCTTTCTGAACCTGTCTGCGTTTCTCCCTTCGGTTCCATAATCCAGCTCAAGTCTTATAGTTTTAGCAAATTCCTCAACTATTCTCACTGGCTCATATAGTCTGCTGGCGGGAATACTTCTTTCGGTAAGGCGAGCTAAGTGAAAGAGGATATCTAAATCAGTTTCAATTACCTTTTCAATATTAGGACGTTGAACTTTTACTACTACTTTATCCCCATCTTCCAGTATTGCCTGGTGAACTTGACCTAAAGAAGCAGCAGCAGAAGGTATCTGCTCGAACGATTTAAATATTTCTGAAACATCAGCCCCTAGTTCTCCTTTTAGCAGTTCTTCAACCTGCTCATAGGCAAAAGGAGGGACTTCATCCTGTAGCTTTTGTAATTCTTTAATATAATCTGAAGGGATTAAATCAGGTCTGGTACTTAATATTTGACCTAATTTAATAAATGTGGGACCTAATTCTTCAAGGGCAAGACGAACTCTTACTGGAAGAGGTAGTTGAGCTATTTTAGAAGGTTTTAGTTTAAGGATTTTTTCGCCTTTAGAAATTAGATTAGTCAATCCCAGCTGTTTTACAAAATAATCGAATCCATACTTAATTAAAATAGTAGTTATCTGTCGAAGTCGATTAATATTTTTATATCTTCTCTTTAATTTTGTAAAAACCATATTTTCCCATCCTTATATCATTCCTGCCCCCGCATTTGCGAGGGAGAATTCCAGCAGGAATCTATCAAAATGTCATTGTGAGGAGCAAAGCAATGAAGCAATCTCAATATAGGGTTTGATTTATTATGTTTATTTTTTTTATTATATACATAATTCGCCATTTAAATCAAAAAACCCTTTTTACTGGTTGGTTTCAAGAACTTGTGGGGGTTTTTCTTACCTCAAAAAAATTATTTAATTTTAATTCACGAAAAGAAAGACAAATACTTATGAAGTTTAATATAAAACAAACCTACTAAACTATCTTCTAAAATAAATATATTATTCATCCTAAACTTAGTCCCTTCTTTAAATATTTAATCTATACTTACCAATCTCTTCAATGATTTTACCCAGGGCCTATCCTGATGAGGTCCAGAGAGGGCCGGGAGGGAATAGGTTTGATCGTATTTATCTCCTTTATCAAAATCAAGAGAGAATACCTTTTCTAACTTCATTCCATCAGGTTCTAACTGAGTAATTTCTTTAGACCACCAGCCATCCCATTCCTTATTGATGATCTTTTCTCCTACCTTGGCCAGACTTAAGGCCCCGGGTATACTCTATCTCCTCCCCCTCTTTTTGAAACGATTGGCTAATGGAGTGAACCCCTTAGGCTAGACACTTTAAGTCTTAACACACCATGCATTCCTGAGAGCCATTCTTTGCCAATAACCTCTCGTTTTCCTCTGGAGGCCGATACCCCAAAGAGGAATGCAACCTTTTATTATTATACACATCTTCTATAAAATAGGGAATCCTTTCTATAACATCAGAAAAGGTTTCATATTCCCATAAATATACCTCCTCCTGTTTCAGAGTTTTAAAGAACGATTCGACAAAGGCATTATCATAAGGATTGCCTTTTCCGGACATACTTATTCTGATACCCTTATCCTTTAATATTTTTATATAATCTTTACAGGTATACTGGATACCCTGATCGGAATGATGAATCAGGTTATCAGTATTTCTAGTAGCTATAGCCATATTTAAAGCAACAATGGCAAGTTTAGGAGATAAGGTTTTACCTATAGCATAACCTACTATTTTTCGTGAATAGATATCTATGATGGCGGCGAGGTAGACAAAACCGTTAAGTATCCTGATAAGGTGATATCCGCACACCAGACTTGATTGATACCGGTAAGCTCTTTATCTTTTACTAAATTAGAGTATATTTTATTATTATGTTTGCTATTGGTAGTAGTTATATACTTACGTTTTATTCGGCCTTGGATACCTAATTCCTTCATTATCTTTAATACCTTCTTATGATTTACTATTACCTTATCTCTTCTTAGGGAAGCGGTTATTCTTCTATAACCGTAATAGGGATGTTCACGGGAGATATCCTCTATCTTTTTTCTAATCCTTAATTCTTTTTGCTTTTTATTTATATTCTTTTTTGGCTTATAGTAAAGGGCAGATCTTTTTATATTCATTAGCCTGCAGCCTTCTTTGATGGATTTAAATAGGAAGCGGTAATAATAGATGAACCCTCTTTTTTCCTCTTTCGTATGTATTCTTTCTCTTTTTTTAAAATATAGTTCTCCATGGTAAGTTTGCCGATCATCTGCTCAAGTTTGGCTACTTGTGTCTCTAGTTTTTTTACTTCCTGATTGGTATTATTACTTAATTCTCCATCCAAATATTGTCTCTTCCAGCGGTTGATAAGTCCGGGGGGAATATTATTCTCTTTTCCTAATTCCAGGATCCTTTCACCGCTTAGTGCTCTTTGTACAATTTCTTCTTTTTGTTCTTTAGAATATTTTCTTTTTTTGATACCCATTATCTTTGCCCCTCCTTTGTTCCTCTTGCTTGTTATTTTATTATATAACAAGTCTTATTTTTTCCTAAGTGTGTCCAGTCGGGGGTGTGCAGTCCAAAAAAAGGCGGGAAGCTGGCAGTAAAACTGGGGGTAGGTTATACCGGTAAAGAACCCCGCTATTCTACTGGTAAATCCAAAAGACTCAAGGAGAAATTCACCTTTGTGGATACAGGAAAAGACTTTATGGAAAAATTAAGTCTTTTAGCCGAGGAAAGACTCTCCCTCTCTAAAGTAAAAAAGGTCCTCTTCGGAGGAGACGGAGATTCCTGGATCATCTCGGGGATAAAAGAGTATTTTCCTAATTCTATTTATCTTCTCTGCCTTTATCATCTTTTTAAGAAATTTAAAGAATCTCTGTCAAGAAGAAAAGAGGAACAGAAGGTAATAAAAGACCTGCTTCTCTCTAATCAGATAGATCAGGCCTTATTAAGAATAGACCAGCTGATCAGGGATCCCTATGACCAAAAAGATAAAGATAATCTAGTAAAGCTCTACACCTACATATCCCGTAACCGTAAGGGGATTACCAATCAGTTTAAACTAAAGGATAAAGGGATAGAGAGAACCGGAGCGATAGAATCGAACATCAATAAAGTCATCGCCTCCCGCTTTAAGAAGAAAGGGATGAGCTGGAGTAAGAATGGGGCCCTGGCTCTCTTACTCTTTCCGGACCGGATCAGGGCAAACCCTGGGTGGGTGTTTTGCGTAAGCTCTCTGAGGTAGGATATTATTAGAAAGTTAAAAAAATATTTAAGAAAGTGAATTATAATGTATTACTGTAACTTAAATAAAACTTGTACTCGTGAAAACGGGTATAAGGACAATTGTACTTATCGGTAAAAACAATAAGCCTTAGTAAAACAAGGGGTAAGTCTACCCAAAACCAGAGGAAATTTTTTCACCAAAGAAAACTACCCCCAAAGTATTGACACAGACAACTACACCCAAAGTTTTGACACTGACATTACAGAATGATATTATGATAAAAAAAATATATATTATAAAATATTTTTATTATTATCAATGAAAAAATAGTTTCTGGTTTTCCCTACTAATCTATTTACAATATTACTCTTTACTTTGCCGGAAGGCATAAAAAACATAAGGAAGGAGGTAATGAAGTGCAGGTGCTAAGAAAAAGGTCTAATGGATAATTCAAAATATTTTAAAAAATTAAAAATTAAACAAGGAGGAATAACGTATGGCCAATTTAGCTGTATCAATTGAAAATTTAAATTTCAAAAATCCGATATTTGTTTCTGCTGGAGATCCCACTTTAACAGCAAAATTAGCAATAAAATCAATTGAAACAGGTGTTGGGGCAGTTGTCTTAAAAACATGCTCCAAACATGAAGAAGAGTATATAGTAACAAGAGCAACTAGGGGTTTTCCGGATAAGTTTGTAGAAAAAGGTAATTTTATGAACCTATCTCCTGGAATTGCTTTTAAGACTCCTCAAGAAGAAGCAGCAATGATTAAAGATATAATGCCAATTGCCAAGAAAGAGAATTGTGTAGTTATCGCAAGTATAGGAGCTCCTGCTAGGGCTTGGGATGAATGGGAGGAAATGGCTAAGTTGATGGAAGAGGCAGGGGCTGATGCCATAGAAATTATGATGTGTTGCCCTGTTCCCATGGTACCAGGATTAGGCGCAGAGGGGGCAACAGAGGAAAATCTTAGAGATATTTTAAAGGTTATAAAGAAAGCGGTTAAAATACCTCTAATAATGAAGACTTCAGAGACTCATTCTTTTTTCCTGAGACAATTTGCCAGAGGAATAAAAGATGGTGGTGGAGACGCATGGCATGTACAGGCACACGTCAACACACCTGTTGTTGATATTGATACCGGAGAGTTAATGTGCCCTGATGTTGCGGGGTGGGGAAGACCTCAAAGAGGTATAGGAGTTGAAACAGCTTTGGTTACCTCCACACTTGTTGAAATCCCTATACTAAGTACAGGTGGAGTATATGATTGGAGGTCAGTAGTAGAGCGATTGATGGCCGGAGCTACATTAGTTGGTATTCATTCCGAAATTACCTACAAAGGCTTTGAAATTCTCCATAAAGCTATTAAAGGACTGGAAGACTTTCTGGATCAAAAAGGTTATAAAGGAGTTCAGGACATAATAGGGAAGGCAGTTCCTTGCATCGATCCTGAATGGAAAAAGAAATGGTTTGTAACCCATGCTGTACCCAAAGAAAAGGTTTATATTGCAGTTGATGAAAAAAAATGTACTGGTTGCGGATTATGTTTCAATTGCATATTTGATGGTATCTATCTCGATAAGGTGACCAATAAGGCAAAATTGGATTTGGAGAAATGCGAGCGATGTGGAAGATGTGTTTCGTTGTGTCCTAAAGATGCAATAATTATGCAACTAAAATAAACTCCGAAAATGGCGAAAATGGGGACAGCCACCTATTTTAATTGTCATCACTTTTCCAAAGAAATATATTAGCTATATGTCAGGTATTGCCATAAATCATTACAGTGAGCTATTAGCATTTACATCATATCACCACTCTATTCCAGGGCTGCTTAAGAGGCTTTTTAAGTTAAAGCCGAAAGGAAGACCTGAGAAGAAAGTTAATAAATAAGTGTCTGTCCCTATTATTCCCCTATTATTCCTAAAAGATGAATATTCCTATATGAATTCAAAAGATTACAAAGTTGAAGATAAGGATTTGGACAATTAAATAAGATTATTAAAAAATATTCAGAAAGATACGTAATTAATAATAAACAAAAAGGAGGAAAAACAAGATGAAA
>DOTB01000041.1 GCA_003513845.1 Candidatus Atribacteria bacterium
TGCTATATAACAACTATTCACTATTCACTAACGACTAAATAAAGGTTAGTATGGATACTCAAAATATGATAGAATATGTAAAAGAAGGATTACTTAATCTTGTTTTTCCATTAGATTGCAAAATATGCGGAAAACCTATTAGAGAATCTAAGGGATATTCAATCTGTGAGGATTGTTTTAAAACTATTGAATTAATTGATAAACCATATTGTGTGAAATGTAATAAGCCTTTATTAATATCTGTAGATTTATTTAGACAAGAGCAAAATATCTTTTGTGTTGATTGTAAAAAGAAAAAATATTCCTTCGAATTTGCTCGTTCTGTGGGGAGATATGATGGAGTTTTAAGGGAATGTATCCATCTCTTTAAATATTATGGAGAGAAAAAATTAGCTAAACCTTTAGGGAAACTATTGATAGATTATTTAACAAAAAACGAGGAGTTTAGAGAGTTAATTGATTTAATAATCCCGGTCCCTTTACATAAAAACGATTTGAAAGAACGGGGTTTTAATCAGAGTGTTTTGTTGGCTAAAATTATTGGAAATTATTTTTCTATCCCCGTAAAAGAGGAGGTATTAATAAAAAAAAGATTAACCCCCTCACAGGTTGGTTTATCTAAAAAAGAAAGAGATAAGAATATTTTTAAAGCCTTTTTTATAAATGAACCGAAAGAAGTTAAAGGGAAAAACATATTAATCTTAGATGATATATTTACTACCGGCTCTACTGTAGAAGAATGTGCTAAAGAATTAAAGAAGGCAGGAACAAAGAATATTTTTGTTTTAACTTTAGCCAGAAGTGTGTAAAGATAAAGTATCGCCCTTTCTTAGAGCTGTGGTTGAAAGTCGAGGCCAGTCGCAGGCAAAACGACCCACGTAAGGTAACTTTGGTTACTGAGCATGGTGCGGCTTTGGGGTAAGTCCTGCCTTAACCTTTATAAGGTATTACAATAAGAGAAGAGTAGTAGTAAAGGAAGAATTTCCTGAGCGAACCTCTCAGCAGGCGAGTGTGGGGGCAAAGACCAGGTCAGTCTAAGGAAGGGCGGTAGAAAGAAAAGTTTAAGATATGATATAAGTAGATAGATAGAAAAATTTTTTAAAAAATTATAAAAAAATTATAAAAATAAAAAGGGTTTTTTACCTGTATGGAGAATATAACTATAGTAAACTATTACTAAAGGAGGAGAAGATATGAATATTATTTTTAAAGGAAAACATATTGAGGTGACAGATGCATTACGTAATTATGTGGAAAAAAGATTAAGCAAGATTGAGAGACATTTTGATCATATCTTGGAAGTAATAGTAACTTTTAGTGTGGAAAAGAACAGGCAGATTGTTGAAGTAACCTTACAAACCAATAGGGCTTTGATTAGAGCCGAAGAAGAAACCAATGATATGTATACTTCTATAGATAAAGTTGTAGATAAACTGGAAAGACAGATCCAAAAATATAAAGAAAAGTATTTTCAAAAGCCTTATCCCAATACCAATAAAATTGAGTTAATTGATGAAGAAATTAGTTTTGAGGAAAGTAAATCGACTAAGGTGCCTAAAATTGTAAAGACTAAGAGATTTGCCATTAAACCGATGTCGATAGAAGAAGCAGCGATGCAGATGAATTTATTAGGACATAATTTCTTTGTCTTTGCCAATGATAATACTAATAAAGTTAATGTTCTATATAAAAGAAAAGATGGAAATTTCGGATTAATTGAACCGGAATTTTAAGGAGGAATTTATGGGGAAAAATGAATTAGGTAAAGTCTCCCGTAATTTTAATTATGACGTAGAAGATATAGAAAGATCACTAAAAGTACTGAGTGATATTCTGTTTGTAAAAATTGTATTATCAGAGGATAGAGATATAAAAGAAATTCATGTAATTACCAAAGATTCTTCTAATCCCAAAAAAGTTACTCGAGATATAGAATCATTTTTATTGGCTAAATATAATATTCAAGTAGATTATAGAAAAATTAGTATAGCTCAAGTAAAAGAAGACGAGGTAAAAGAAGAACAAATGAAGGAGGATGCGGAATTTCCCCTGAGACTCAAGTTTTCCGATATTAAAGATACTACAATTGGTAATTATTATGAAGTCTTAGTTCGGTTAGAAGGCAATAAAAAGATATATGAAGGTAAAGCATCTGGAAAAAATTGGAATCAAAATCAGGAATATTTAGTAGCTAAAGCCACATTAGAAGGAATAAGTTCTTATTTAGAGGGTTCAATATTCTTTCAAATAGATGAAATAAAGAAGATTAAGTTAGACAGCAAAGAGATAGTCGTAGTTTCTATCAATCTGGTAGATTCTAAAGGAAAGGAAAATTTAGTGGGTTCTGCGGTGATTGGTGATGATTTTAATAGAGCAATAGTGAAGGCAATTCTTAAGGCTACTAATCGCAGGATTTTAATAAAATAAAATAAAAAAATTAGGTCGGTGAGGCCTTTATTTAGAAACAATAATATAGTAATCGATGTAGTAGTAGTATTATCGAGCGAAGCGAAGCGGTTTTAAATGTCGGAAAGACAAATAAAAACCGTGGAGGTGCTCAAGATGAAGATTAATAAGGCAAAACTAATCAGCCTATTAATTAGTGTCATGGCTCTGTTATTAGCTGGTGGCGCTAAAGCTACTTGGAGATAATAGAAGGTAGTAAAGGCACACCGACCTAATTTTATTTAATTTTAAGGAGATTATAATTTGTCGTTAAAGTTAAAAATTTACATTGTAGTTATAATCGGGTTAGCTATAGCCCTCTTTATATATTTAATTCCTTCATTATCCTTAACTCCTGATATGTGGTTGATATTTATTTTTTTTCTTGCCATATCTGCCTTCGCTGAATTTATTCCGGTTGATTTACCAATGGGGGGAGCTATGAGTATAGGTTTCCCCATTGATTTTGTGCTGATTTTGGTTTATGGGCCAGCATTTGCAATGTTAATAACTACTTTAGGCGCGTTGATAAGTGAAGTAATAGAGAGGAAAATATCGTGGTATAAAATAATATTTAATGTCTTTCAACTTGCTTTAACGGCTGGGGTTGCTGGTCTGGTTTATCAACATACTGGTGGAATTATTGGATTTCAAAATTTCCTTAAATTTATCTTTCCTGCAGCTTTATGTGCTTTAACATATTGTTTTATAAACTTAACTTTAGTTGCTGGAGTTATATCAATAGCACAAGGCAGCAGAATTACTACAGTTTGGAGAATAAATTTTAAAGAGAATTTACCTACTTATTTAGCAGAAGCTCCTCTTGGTTTTCTTATGGCTATTATATATGTGCAAGTTGGAATTTTGGGTATTTTATTGTTCTTCCTCCCTTTATTATTGGCTCGCCGTTCTTTTGAGTTATATACTAAGATGAGAAAGATGTATTTAGAGACTATTCGTACTTTAGCTGCGGCTATCGATGCCAAAGACCCTTATACTAAGGGCCATTCTGAAAGAGTTGCCCAAATGGCTGTAGCCTTAGCTCGAGAATTAAATTTACCTGAACGAGAGATTGGTGACTTAGAATATGCTGCTTTACTTCATGATATAGGGAAGATAGGGGTTGATGAAAGGATTTTAGGTAAAGATGATGACCTCACTGAAGAAGAGTTTAAAAAAATAAAAGAGCATACCATTATGGGAGCGAAAATTATAGAACCAGTAGAGTTTTTGAAAAAATCTTATAAGGCAATTTATCATCACCACGAAAGATTTAATGGAAGTGGTTATCCCAATGGCAAAAAAGAGGAAGGCATACCTCTATTTGCCCGCATAATTGCGGTAGCCGATGCTTATGATGCAATGGGTTCTGATCGTCCTTATAGAAAAAAACTTAGTAAAGATAAAATAATGAAAGAGTTGAAGGACCAATCTGGCAAACAGTTTGACCCCAAAATAGTTAAGGCACTAATTTCCATTCTGGAAAGAGAAAGAAAAGAATAGATGTTATATTTATATATTATAATTTTTTCTATAGTAATAGGAATGCTTCGTGAAGGTAATTTAACCAACTTAACCCAGGTTTCATTAAAGAAAATAGAATTAATATTATTAGCTTGTCTAATGCAAGCTGGGTTAATCTTTCTGGGGGCAAGGAAAGTAAAATTTGTTCTTGATTATAGTTCCTATGCTATGATCTTCTCTTATATTGTGCTTCTATTAGCTGTTTGGTATAATAAAAAGTTGAAAGGAATGAATTTTATTGCTCTGGGAATAATCTTTAATTTTATAGTTATCCTGGCTAATGGGGGCCATATGCCAGTATCGCTAGACAGTTTATACAAAGTGGGATTGGATAATTTTGCTCTTAGCTTAAAAGAAGGAATTTATGTTACTCATACCCTGATAACTGAAAAGACTTTGTTCAGATTTTTAGCTGATGTTATTCCCTTGCCTCCACCTTTTCCTGACCCCTCAGTAGTAAGTGTAGGAGATTTTTTAATGTTTTATGGGGTGTTTAGCTTAATTCAAAATGCAATGGTGGAGAAAAAGCAGAATATAGAAGTCATAAGCCAGAATTCAGAAGCCTAATTAGTATCGCGTATTGCGGATCGAGTATCTTGTTGGAAAAATAAAAGTTAGAGGTCAAAAAAAGAAAATTAGATAATATCCTCACAATAACAAATTGTACGAATAGTTATTTTAGCGGATAGCATAAAAATACAATTTCAAACAACAGAATAAAAAGGAAATGACAATTATGTTTGACATAGTAAAAAAGGTATTTGGCGATTCCAATGAAAGAGAATTAAAAAAACTACAACCTGTAGTAGAAAAGATAAATTCTTATGAGCCAGATATTTCCAGATTAAACGATGAGGAATTAAAAAACAAAACCTCTGAATTCAAGGAAAGATTAGGTAGAGGAGAGACTCTAAACGATATTCTCCCCGAAGTTTTTGCCGTAGTCCGGGAAGTAGCCAAACGAGTAACCAAGATGAGACCTTTTGATGTCCAACTAATAGGAGGGATTGTTCTACATCAGGGGAAGATTGCTGAGATGGCAACTGGAGAAGGTAAGACTTTAGTGGCTACTATGCCTGCTTATTTAAATGCTTTAAGTGGCCAAAGTGTTCATATTGTTACCGTAAATGACTATTTAGCTAAACGAGATAGATATTGGATGGGTGGAATTTATGAATTTTTAGGGCTGAAAGTCGGTTTAATTCAACACGATATGCCTATTGAGGAACGGAAAAAAGCTTATGAAGCGGATATAACCTATGGTACTAATAATGAATTTGGATTTGATTATTTAAGAGATAATATGGCGATTCGATTAGAAGATGTTGTTCAAAGGGGGCATCACTTTGCCATTGTTGATGAAGTAGATAGTATTTTAATAGATGAGGCTCGTACTCCTTTGATTATTTCTGGTCCCTCTGAGGAATCGACCAAGATTTACCAACAGATAAACAGAATTGCTACCCGACTACAGAAAGATATTGATTATAAAGTACACGAAAAAGAAAAGACAATTGCCTTAACTGAGGAAGGTGTTGCCCGAATCGAGGGAATGTTACAGATTGATAATTTATATGATGAAAGAAATATGAATATACAACACTGTATTATACAAGCCTTAAAGGCACACAGATTATTCAAAAAGGATGTAGATTATATAGTAAAAAATGGAGAAGTAATTATTGTTGATGAATTCACTGGCAGATTAATGTTTGGAAGAAGATATAGTGATGGTCTCCATCAGGCAATTGAAGCAAAAGAGGGAGTAACAATTGCCCGAGAAAATCAGACTCTGGCTACCATAACTTTCCAGAATTATTTTAGATTATACAAAAAGCTTGCTGGTATGACTGGTACTGCTAAGACCGAAGAAGAGGAGTTTATCCATATCTATAATTTACCGGTAGTAGTTATTCCACCCAATAAAAAATTGATTAGGCATAATTATTCCGATGTGATTTATAGAACAGAGGAGGAAAAGTTTAGGGCAGTTATCAGAGAAATAGTGGAAATCCACAAAATGGGAAGACCCGTGTTGGTAGGTACGGTTTCCATTGATAAATCAGAAAAATTAAGTAAATTATTAAAAAAGGAGAATATCGAACATAGTGTCCTTAATGCCAAAAATCACGAGAGGGAAGCAGAGATTGTGGCTCAGGCTGGTCAAGGGGGGAAAGTGACTATTTCTACCAATATGGCTGGGCGAGGAACTGATATTGTATTGGGTGAAGGTGTGGCTAAATTAGGAGGATTACATGTAATTGGAACTGAAAGACACGAAAGTAGGCGTATTGATAATCAATTGAGAGGAAGAGCAGGAAGGCAGGGAGACCCTGGTTCGTCTCGCTTTTTCCTTTCCTTAGAGGATGATCTATTAAGGCTTTTTGGTTCTGATCGAATCAGTGGAATTATGGAAAAATTAGGTGTTGAAAAAGATGTTCCCATAGAACATCCTTTGATTACCAGATCAATAGAGAACGCCCAAAAGAAAGTAGAAGGAAGAAATTTTGAGATAAGAAAACAACTTTTAGATTTTGATAATGAAATGGAATACCAGAGAAAAGTAATCTACGAACAGCGGAGGATGGTATTAGAGAGTAAAGATATCAAAAAGCATATTTTAAGTATGGTAGAAGATACCATTGAAAATATATTAAGAGGTTATACCAATAAAGAAATATACCCTGAAGAATGGGATTGGCAAGGACTTAAAGAACATATTAATCAGATTTTTACTTTTTCATTAGTTATTTCTAAAGAGGAAATTCCTAAGTTATCTATCTCTAACTTGAAGGATATTTTAGTTAAAGAAGCCTTTAAGATATATGAAATGCGAGAAAAGGAATTTACTCCCCCTGTAATGAGGGAGATAGAAAGGATGATTGTACTAAGAGTAGTAGACCGGGAATGGAAAGATCATTTACGACGTTTGGATGAATTAAAACAAGGAATAGGACTAAGAGCTTATGGACAAAAAGACCCATTGATGGAATATCATTTTGAAGCCTATAATATGTTCCAGGATATGGTCAATAGCATTAAAGAAGAGGTAGTTAAATTTATCTATAAAGTTAGAATAAAAAGGGAGGAACGCGGGGTTATTAGCCAGGTAAGAAGAGTAGCTCCAGCTCCTCTGGTGAGTAGTTCAGCAGGAAGTACATCTTCTATTAAGTCGAAAAAAATAGGACAAAAGGCTGAAAAAAAGAATAAAAAAATCGGAAGAAATGATCCTTGCCCCTGTGGCAGTGGGTTGAAATATAAATATTGTTGCGGTAAAAACATATAATATAATTTCATAGAAATTTCTTTTTTTATGATTACTTCATTTGTCAAATTGACCATTAATTAGTATAATTGTAGAAAATTTTAAAATGGAGTAATCTAATTTTATTTTTACTAAAGGTTAAAATTATTCATTAAAAAAGATTAAAGTTAAGAAGGTAAGAAAGGGGCGTAAATAATGATAGAGGAATTACAACACAGAGCAAAACAACTTCAAAAAAGAATTGATGAAATGGGAGCTTATCTTTGACTTATCAACAAAAGAGAGAGAAATAGATAAGTTAGAGAAAGAAATGTCTAAGGACTCGTTCTGGTCTGATCAAGAAAAAGCACAGAAAATTATAAAAAGAGTTAAAGAATTAAAGAATATTGTAAGTGAATTTAATAAGTTGAAAACTGATTTAGAAGAATTGATGGTACTTTTAGAGCTGAATATGGAAGAGGACAGGAAAGAGATTTGGGAAGAGATAGAACAAAAAATTAAGGCTTTAGAAAATAATATTGAAAAAGAAGAATTAATTGTTCTATTTGATGGCAAGTATGATGCTAACAATGCTATCGTTACTATTCGACCCGGTGCCGGTGGCACAGAATCTCAAGATTGGGCAGAGATGTTATTGCGGATGTATTTAAGGTGGGCAGAAAAGAGAGGACTTTCGACAAAAATAATAGAGATATCACCTGGTGAAGAAGCAGGGATTAAGAATGTTACTTTTACAGTTAGTGGAAACTATGCCTTTGGATACCTAAAAGCTGAGAAAGGAATACATCGTCTGGTTCGGATTTCCCCTTTTGATGCCAATAGAAGAAGACATACTTCTTTTGCCTCAGTGGAAGTCATTCCTGAAGTCGATCAAGATGTTGATATAGATATTAAAGAATCAGATTTACGGATAGATACTTATCGGGCTACTGGAGCAGGAGGGCAGCATGTTAATACCACTGACTCTGCAGTTAGGATAACTCATTTGCCTACTAATATTGTAGTACAGTGTCAAAACGAAAGGTCACAATACAGTAATAAAATGACTGCAATGAAGATTTTAAGAGCAAGATTGTTTGAATATTACCAACGGGAAAAAGAAGAAGATTTAAAAAAAATTAGTGGAAAAAAGAAAGAAATTGCCTGGGGGAGTCAGATTCGTTCATATGTATTCCATCCTTATCAGCTGGTGAAAGACCATCGAACAGATGTAGAAAGTGGAAATCTACAAGCGATTATGGATGGCGAAATAGATTGCTTTATTGAGTCCTATTTAAAGAGTAAAAGAAAGTATTAGTAAAAAATTTTATAAAATTAAGTAGAAAGGATGATGAATTTGAGAATTGTAGCCTGCATCAAACAAGTACCAGAGATAAGCGAGGTAATGATTGATCCTAAAACTCACACCCTAAAAAGAGAAGGTGTGCCTTCAATTATCAATCCTTTTGATGAAAATGCTGTGGAAGAAGGTTTAAGAATTAAAGAAAAATATTTGGGAGAATTAATTGTTATAACTATGGGTCCTCCTCAAGCAGAAGAAGCTTTAAGAAGATGTTTGGCTATGGGGGCAGATGAAGCTATTTTAATATCAGATAAAGCATTTGCTGGCTCAGATACCCTGGCAACTGCCTATACTTTATCTTTAGTTATTAAACAGTTAAAACCAGATTTAGTTATTTGTGGTAAACAGGCTATTGACGGAGATACTGCTCAGGTAGGACCTGAATTAGCTGAACAATTAGGAATACCCCAAATCACTTATGTAAAAAAAGTAGAGATTTGTAAGGATGAAAAGGAAATAATTTTACATAGGGAAACAGATGATGGTTATGAAATTATTCAATGCAAACTACCAGTATTAATCACCGTGTTGAAAATTTTGAATGAACCCCGTTATCCGAGCATTAGAGGAATTTTAATAGCTAAAAGAAAAGAGATTAAAGTTTTAAAATCAGTTGACCTAGAGGCAGACTATTCTAAATTAGGAGCTGATGGTTCTCCCACTCAAGTAGTAAATATATTTACTCCTCAGGTGCATCAATCAGGTAAGATGGTTAAACTTGAACCCAAAGATGCATCTCGGGAAATTATAAATTTTCTACAACAAGAAAAGATAATTTAGGAGGGATGAAGTAATTTGGCGGAAATAATAGTAGACAAAAATAAATGTAATGGATGTGGAAGATGTGTTAAATTATGCCCCTTTAATCAAATAAAGATAGTTGATGATTTAGCGATAATAGATGCAGGATGCACTATGTGTGGAGTTTGTCAAGAATCTTGTCCTGCGGGGGCTATCCTTATTAAAAGAGAAAGATTGACCACAGAGGATACTTCTAATTATCGAGGAGTATGGGTGTTTATTGAACAGTATCAAGGGAGAATAAAACCTATATCCTTAGAGCTGCTGAGCAAAGCTAAGGAGCTAGCTCAAAGACTGAATCAAGAATTAGCTGCTGTATTAGTAGGAGATGATGTTTCTCATTTAATAAAAGAATTGACTTCCTATGAAATTCATAAAATTTACTTAGTCGAAAATGAAGTTTTAAAAAGATATACTACTGATGCTTATACTTATACATTGATTAGTCTTGTTTCCCAATATAAACCAAATATACTGTTAATCGGAGCAACTAATACCGGACGGGATTTAGCCCCTCGGGTTGCTGCTCGACTCAGAGTTGGGTTGACTGCTGATTGCACCGATTTAGATATTACCGAAGAGGGATATCTGCTTCAGACTCGACCTGCCTTTGGTGGAAATATAATGGCCCAGATATTGTGTAAATATACTCGTCCTCAGATGGCTACGGTAAGGCCTAATGTATTTAAAAAATCTGTACCTTGCTCAAATTCTCAATCTCCAGAAATAATTAAGATAGAGGCGAAATTAAATCCTCTATCTATTCGTACTAAGATAATAGAAGTCGTAAAGGAAGTTAGTGAAGTAACCAATTTAGAAGAAGCTGATATTATTGTGTCTGCAGGAAGAGGGTTAGGCTCACCTGATAATCTTTATTTAGTACGTGATTTAGCTAATATTTTAGGGGCGGCAGTTGGTGGCTCTCGTGCTATTATCGATGCGGGATGGTTACCCCATCATCAACAAGTTGGTCAATCTGGGAAGACAGTAGCTCCTGAATTATATATTGCTTGTGGTATTTCTGGTGCTATTCAACATTTAGTAGGGATGCAGACTTCCAAGAGGATTATTGCCATCAATAAGGATCCTGAAGCGCCCATATTTAAAGTTGCTACTTTGGGAATTGTGGGAGATCTATTTAAAGTAATTCCTTTGTTGATTGAGGATTTAAAAAAAGTTAAAAATAAATAGAAATAGAATAGGTTTTTGTTTTTTGTCTTTTACTCGGCTTTGTTCCCCGTTAATCATTTAAATGATTACTATAATTATCTTATCTATGTTTGTAAAAACGTAGAGGATAGAATGAAAGGCTGTTAAACTAATAAATTAGTAGATCGAAAGAAGAGTAAATTAGAAGACTAGTTAACCAGTAAACTGGCCAACTGGCAAACCAGGTTACTAGATTAGGTTAATGGAGAGAAAAATGATTAAAACTTATAATCCTAAAGAGACTAAGAAATGGATGGAATATTCCTCTTTATTAGTAGGTGTTGTTACAATAATTTGGGGGGTTATTAGCCACCAAATTATTGTATTAATTTTAGGATTCTTTTTTATATTAGTGGTTTCTAATAAAGTTGTAATAGCTATTGATAAAGATGGGTTGCTTATAACTACTACAACTCTATTCTTAATGAAGAGGGAAGAACGATTTAGTTTTAAGGAGATGGACTCTGTAGATATTAAAGAAGGCAAAGAAAAATCTTTAGTATATTTTATGAAGGGATGGAAAGGAAGGAAAGTATTAATTAATACCCCTGATTTAACCAAATTAATGGATTATATAAAAAACGAAAATCCTGATTTAATAAAAAAAGAATAAAAGATATAGAAGACAAAAAATCTATTAAGACGATTTTGTAAATGAATAAAGGAGGTAAATTAATGTTAGTTGATAAAAAGGTTAGCAATTTTTTAGATGAATTGGCTTCTAATTCTCCAACACCTGGTGGAGGAAGTGTAGCAGCATTAGCCGGTGCGCTGGGAGCTGCTTTAATTTCTATGGTAGGTAATTTAACCTTGGGTAAAAAGAAGTACGAAAATGTCGAAGAAGATATTAAAAAAATTATAGGATCTTCTGAGAAATTACGTTATGAATTAAGTCAATTAATAGAAGAAGATGTTAGAGTTTTTAATAATTTTATGGCTACTTATAAGATGCCCAAGGAAACTGATGATGAAAAAAAGGTGAGGGCGGAAAAAATACAAGAATCGCTTATAGAAGCAGCAAAAGTCCCCCTTAAAGTGGCTTATAAATGTCTTGATATTTTAAGTCTTTCGTGGGAAATTGCCGAAGAAGGTAATATTAATGTAGTAAGTGATGCCGGGGTGGCAGCTTTGATGGCAGAAGCAGCACTGGAAAGTGCTATATTGAATGTAAAAATAAATTTGAGAACGATTAAAGATGAAAGGGTAAGAGAAGAACTTTCTTCTTCCTTAAAAGAAGTACTATTAAAAGAAAAAGGGCAGAAAGAGAAAGTATTAAAAATAGTAGAGGAAAAAATGAAATAGATATGAATTGATGTAAAAATATTTATATAAATTAGGATAAATATAGCTATCCAATTTATATTTAGATAAAAGAAAAACTAAGGGGTTAGATGAGTTTTAAAAACACATTTAACCCCCTTTTTGCATTTCTTATAAAATTAAAAAAATATTTTTAATTTTTTTTAAAAAAAGAAGGATTTTTTGATTTTGTGTGGTATAATTTAAAATAGAAATATAAATTGCATAAAATATTTTAAATGATGCAATTCTTGCATTATTATCAGTGTTTAATAATTGAAATTAGGGGAGACATAAATTGAATCCTGAAAAATAGAAAAATTATATTGATTTACCCTCACGCATAAAAGATAATTATAAAAAATTCAGTGAAGGTCAAAAATTAATTGCTGAATACTTATAAATTTATTAAGGTGTAGACTTGAACCTTATTAAATCATAAATACAAGGAAGGTGATGTACAAAATAAACCATTATAAAAAGAAAAAACATTTATGTATATTGTCTATAATTTAAGAATACAAATAAAAATTTAGGGGGTATAAACAATGAACAAGAATAGATTGATAAAAATATCATTATTATCATTAATTTGTTTTTTACTAATTTCAATAAGTAGTTTTAGTTGTACCACAATACTTATTGGCAAAGAATTGACTGTTGATGGCTCTGTTATACATGCACATAATGAAGATATGGGCTTTACAGCTGTTGGGAGATTGTGGCCAGTAAAAGCTTTTACACATAAGGCTGGAGAAACATTAAAAGTACCCTATGTTAGTATTCCACAAGTTGAACAAACTTTTCAATACTGGGCGTCTGGCAATGCATTATCAACAACAGGACTAGGGATATCTGTTGAAGAAAGACCATATGATTCTGTTTTAGTTGGTATGAATCAATGGGGAGTTACGATGAGTTGTAATTGGATGTACTCAAAAGAAGAAAATCTTCCAGGAGAAGGCATAAGAAGGTATGCTCTTAGACAACTAATCCTTGAAAGAGCGAAAACGGCAAAAGATGCGGTATTGCTCGTAGGCGAATTTATAGATAAATATGGACAAGCAGATTGGGGTGGTCTTGATTACTGCTTAGCTGATCCGAATGAGGCTTGGATTATCGAAACGACTTCGAAGCATTGGGTTGCTAGAAAAGTTAAAGACGATGAAATCCTTGTAGTAGCGAATTATTTTGTAATTAAGGATGATTTCGATTTAAGTAGCAAGGGATTAATAGAATATGCAGAATCAAAAGGTTGGTATGATTCGAAGAAAGGAAAATTTAATTTTCGTGATGTTTATGGGTTGCCGGAGCGGATGAATAACCCTTATGATATTGATCGTGAAAATAGAGCTTACAAACTTTTAGAATCAAAAAAAGGTGTTATAGTTCCAGAAGATTTGTTTATAGTGCTTATGGACCGCTATGAAGGAACTACAAAATACCACAAGCCATTAACTGTTGAGCCTTGGGAAGATGTTACTGATAAATTATTAATTCCCAGAACAATTAATACAAATCTATGTCAATCATCATCAGTAGCACAATTGCGTAGTAATTTACCTGTAGAAATTGGTGCAGTTATGTGGTATGCAATGGCAACGCCAGGTTATAGTGGCTATTTTCCACTTTATGCAGGAGCCTATGACATTCCCAAAGAATTTCAAAATGTAAATGGATCTATTAGTCCAGATTCGGCATGGTGGACATTTAGATTAATTCAAAAATATGGAGATACTGCATTCGATACAGTCTATCCAATGTTAAAAAGTTTTTGGTTAACTTACCATGCAAATATCCTTATTAGGCAAAGCACGATTGAGGAAAAAGCATTGAAACTTATTCGAGATAACAAGAAAGAGGAAGCAATTAAAATTATCAACAGCTTTACTTTTAGCGAAGCTCACAATATACTTCAACAAGCTCGTTTTCAATTGAGACATATTCAAGATATAACTGGTAATGTACCTATATGGTAATAAGAAGATTAATTAAGTAGGATAAAACAAGAAAGTGTGAAAATAAGAAGTTCAAGTCTACACCTTTTTTATTAATAATTTAATTTTCATAAAATAATTTATATAGATTTTTAATTTTTTTTAAAAAAAGAAGGATTTTTTAAATTTATGTGGTATAATAAATTAGAGATGGGAAAATTGCATAAAAAAATAATATTGTTGCAATTATTGCATTACCATCATTGTTTAATATTTAATGATTGTGCCCCTATAAAAGAAAAGTAAAAGCACGGCGAGAGGTGTCTTCTTGTACTAACGACTATTCGCTAACGACTAATTTAAAGGAGATATAAATTGAATTCTGAAAAAGATAAAAATTATCTTGATTTACAATCTCGCATAAAAGAGAATTTTAAGAATTTCAGTGCAAGTCAAAGATTAATCGCTGAATACTTGTTAAATCATTCCGATAAGGCCGCCTTCTTTACAGCTAACAATTTAGGGAAAGCAGTAGGAGTTAGTGAATCCACAGTAGTGAGATTTGCTAACTTCTTAGGATACGATGGTTATCCTGCCTTACAAAGAGATTTACAAGATGGAATTAAAAATAAATTAACTACTGTTAATCGACTTAAAAAATCTATTAAAAGTGTTAATGCCGGCGAAAATGTTTTATACCAAGTTCTTCGTAATGATATGGAAAATATTAATAATACTATGAACAATATTTCTCTCGACTCTTTCAATAAATTTGTAGAAGAGATGCTCAAGGCGGATAATATCTATATTGTAGGTCTTCGAACTGCTGCTTCCTTAGCTTACTTTATGGGTTTTACACTTCATTTAATCTTAAAAAATGTTACTACTATTACTTTTGGGGTAAGCGACCTTTTTGAAAAGTTGATAAATATTAATGAAAAAGATTTATTAATTGGAATCTCTTTCCCCCGGTATACCCTACAAACTGTAGAAATTATGGAATATGCCCAAAAAAAGGGAGCAAAAACCGTCGCAATTACTGATAGTGTAATGTCTCCTTTGGCTCAATTGGCAGATGCAAGTTTATTCGCCAATAGTAATTTAAATTCTTTTATCGATTCTTTTACTGCTCCTTTAAGTATAATAAATGCTCTGGTAACCGCAGTAGGAGTAAAGAAGAGAGGGGAAACTTTAGAATATTTGGCTGAATTAGAAGAAGTTTGGGAAAAATATAATGTATTTTATTAACATTTTTTAAATTTATTATTAATTTTTAGTCAGAAATATTAAAAATATAAAATATTTTTTAAGAGGAGTGAGAAAAACTGATATGAATAGTAAATTAATTGAAGAACTCTGGAGGGAAAATCCAGATATTTTGAAAATTCTAAAAGAGAGTGAGGACTTGCAGGGAGCAAGGCAAAAACTCTTTGAATTTTCCAAAGATTTAGAGTGGAAATATAGAGAAGGGAAAGAAGGTTTACATAAATTAGAGTATGCTACCGTCTTAGAAGCAATAAAAGTATTTAATAACCTGATTTCCCCTCGAAATGAGGAGATTGCTGGTTTTAGTACTTTAGATTATTTAAGGCACCTGGCTAAAAACGATCAAAAGATAAATGAGGAAATTAGCGAAGGTTTTATAGAAGAATTTATTCACCTTTTTAAAGCTATGAAAGGAAAAGCAGATATTTCTTCAGGTTGGATGAAAGCATTATTGGAAAAAGAGGGGGTTAAAATAGTAGATTTTGCCCAGATTAAAGGTAGAGAAGCAGGAGCCTCTCGCTCTAATTATTTAGATAAACTTTACGAAAAGGTTCATAATTTTATTAACCGATATCCTTCAGGATGTGATAGCCAACTGGTCAAGGAAAGAGAAGAAAATCGCCAGAAGATATTAGATTATTTTGGCGCGAGTTTGAATGATTGGAATGACTACCGCTGGCACTTAAAACATATATTCCAAAACAAGGATGATTTAAAGGATCTCAAGAAGTTAGTGCCTCTTACCGAGGAAGAGATCGAAGCTATTGAGATTGCTATGGAAAATAAAATACCTTTTGGTATCACTCCTTATTACCTATCTTTATTCGATTTCTCCCGAAATGACAGAAAATATGACTATCAAGTGAGGTCTCAGGTCATTCCTCCTATGCATTATGTCAAATTAATGAAAGAACATCGTAAAGATAGGTCATATTATTTTGATTTTATGGGCGAACATGATACCTCCCCAGAAGAATTAATTACCAGAAGATATCCGATGATATCTATATTAAAACCATATGATACTTGCCCTCAAATTTGTGTCTATTGTCAGAGAAACTGGGAGATAACCGGTCCGATGATGCCTGAAGGAATGCCCGGTAAAGAATCATTAGATAGAGCTTTGGATTGGTTTGCTGAACACACCTCTATGAAAGATGTATTGATTACTGGTGGAGACCCCTTAGCTTTAAATGATGGTAAGATAAAATATATAATGGATAGATTGTGCCAGATGGATCATGTGATAAATATTAGATGGGCTAGTAGAACTCCGGTTACCCTTCCTATGAGGATAACCGATAAATTAACTAAATTAATTGGGAGTTATTTAGAACCAGGGAAGAGAAATATCTGTGTAGTTACCCATATAGAAGGTGCCTCTGAAGTTACTCCAGAATTAGCAGAAGCAGTGATGAAGTTTAGAAGACAGGGGATATATGTCTACAATCAATTAGTATATACTTTAGAGACCAGCAGGAGGTTCCAGAATGTAGCAGCGAGGATAGCAATGAAGAAGGCAGGAGTAGATCCTTACTATACTTTTTATCCTAAAGGGAAAGAAGAGACTAAAGATTATCTTGTTCCAGTTGCTCGTCTGTGGCAAGAAAGAAAAGAAGAGGCGAGATTATTACCAGGTCAATTCAGAACTGATGAACCAGTCTTTAATGTACCTCGATTAGGTAAAAATCATATTCGAGCCTGGCAGGATAGAGAATTGATAGGCTTAAATAAAGAAGGACAAAGAATATATTTATGGCATCCTTGGGAAAAGGGTATCGCCCCGGTTGAACCATACCTCTATAAAGACCTTTCTATTTATAAGTATCTCCAGGAACTTGCCAAGAGAGGAGAAAATATCGAGGAATACAAATCAATTTGGTATTACTATTAAATCCGAAGAAGAAAACTCGATTAAAGGAGGTGGTAGAAAAGATTTAATGGCAAATCAAGCTCTTAGTTTAGAGCAGATATTTTTAGTTGAAAGAACAGACACGATAGATTAAAAAAATTTAAAAATGGAGGTAATATAATGAAAAAATATTTAAGCTTGATATTGATGGTTAGTTTAATAGTGTTTATGTTTTCTGGGATTGGTTTAGCAGTTACTCATATTACTTTTGGAACTGGAAGCCCAGGAGGAGTATACTACCCGTTAGGTGGAGCAATGGCTGATCTCTGGACAAAATTATTGAAAGCGGAAGGAATTGAAGCGACTGCTGAATCAACTGCTGCTTCAGTAGAAAATTGCAGATTAGTAGGTAGTGGAGAAATTCAGATTGGAATGGCAATGGGCGGTGTGGCTTTTAAAGCCTGGGAAGGGAAATTAAGCCCATTCGAAGGAAATCCCCAACCTATTTTAGGTCTATTTTCTATGTATCCTGCTCCTCAACACTTGTTGGTTTTAGATCCTAATATTAAATCAGTTAGAGATTTGAAAGGGAAGAGAGTTTCCGTAGATGCTCCAGGAAGTGGTTGTGAAACTTTGTCCAAATTAATTATTGAAGCAGCTGGGATGACTTACGATGATATGAAGGTCAGTTATTATTCCCAACCTGAAGCAGCTCAAGCCTTGAAGGATAGAAATGTAGATGCAGTATTCTGGAATTTTGCTTTTCCAGCTTCTGCTGTACAAGAAGTAACTGCAGTAAGAGATGTTTATTTTGTATCTATTGATGCTGATATTATAAAAGAAATAACAACTAAATTTCCTTACTATAAAGAAGGCAAAATACCTGCTAATACTTATAAAGGGCAGGACTATGATGTTACAACTGTTCAAGTTGGAAATGATGTAGTAATCAATAAAAATGTTGATGAAAATATTGCCTATCTTTTAGTAAAAACTTTGTTTGAAAATGCTGAAGAAATACACAATGTCCATCCTGTAGCTAAACAATTGATTCCTGAAAATGGTGTCAAGACTGGAATTCCTCTTCATCCTGGTGCTGAGAAATACTTTAAGGAGTTGGGATTACTTTAATGTCTAAGAAAGAAATCAGGGAAACCATTTTGGTTTCCCTGATTATTTTTTTTATACTTCTTGTTTTATATTTTATAAAAAATGAAGCAGTAAATGCCGAAACAAAATATTATTTAGAAATAATTAATAGAAAAGATAATGATATATTAGTAAAAATTGAAGTTTCCATTGGAGACAAATTTTATTTAGAATATATAAATTCGAGAGATTTAAATCCCATAATTGATACTTTTGAAGTGAAAGAGAGTGGTAAATTTTCTCTCCTTATTGAGGAATATCCCTGGTATGGAGTGGGGCAAGAGTATCACACTTCCAAAGATATAAAATTTAGTGACAAAATGGTAAGAGTAAATGTAAACAGAGAAATGGAAAAACTTTCTTTGCGGGTAGCTTTTACGGTAGAGCAAAAAATAAAATACAAAAATAGAGAATTTATTCTATCTTCCTTAACTAATATGGGGGATCCTGTAGATATAATTATTACTACTGAAGGAGGTATAAATAATAAGTGAGTAAAAACGAAAAATTGCAGATTAATTTAAAAGGAAATAGAGAAGAAGAAATAAAAGTGGATGAAAAAATAATAAAAGAAATTGAAGAAATTGAAACTAAAAACAAAAGGAATTTAACTGGCCTTTGGTCTATTCCTATTATAATTGCTTCTCTCGGATTATTTGTCTTTCATATGTATACAGGATGGTTTGGAGCATATTTTAGCCTTATTCAGCGTTCTATCCATTTTATGTTTATCTTAATTCTGACCTATTCTATCTTTGCCAGAAGCAAGAAAACCCCTCGAGATAAAATACAATTTTATGATTTGATACTCATAGGTTTGGCCATTATTTTATGTTTTTATATACTTACTAATATTCATGAATTAGTCTGGCGGGCAGGTGCGCCAAATTCTACGGATGTTTATTTAGGAATTATTTTAGTATTACTAACCTTAGAAGCAACTCGAAGAGCAGTGGGTCTTCCCTTAATGTTAGTGGCAGTATTTTTTTTGTTATATGCCTTAGTCTTTGGTCCCTATATGCCAGGAAGATTTTCTCATGGAACCTTTTCTATAAGGAGAGTAGCTTATTATCTATATCTAACTGATGCAGGAATTTTTGGAACTCCCTTAGGTGTTTCAGCAAGTTTTGTCTATCTTTTTATTTTATTCGGGGCAATTTTAAATAAAACTGGAGCAGGTAAATTTTTTATAGATTTTGCCACAGCTCTTACTGGATATACCAGGGGAGGACCGGCAAAGGCAGCAGTAGTTTCCAGTGGAATGATGGGGACCGTATCGGGTAGTTCTACTGCCAATACTGTAACTACGGGAAGTTTTACTATACCTCTAATGAAAAGTGTTGGTTATAGTTCAGTCTTTGCTGGAGCAGTAGAACCAGTTGCTTCTACTGGAGGTCAATTAATGCCACCTATTATGGGAGCTGCTGCCTTTATTATGGCTGAATTTCTAGGGGTTCCCTATATTGAAATTGCTAAGGCAGCAATTTTTCCAGCTTTTTTTTACTATTTTGCTTTATTTATGGCTGTTGATTTAAGGGCAGCCAAAATCGGTTTACGTGGTCTTTCCAGAAGTCAGCTACCTGATTTATTTAAAACTTTAAAAACAGGGTGGATTTTATTGGCTCCCATCTTTGCTTTAATATATTTATTAGTTCAAGGGTATTCTCCGCAAAAGTCAGTAGTGCTTAGTATTGTAATTTTAATTATAGTTAGCATGTTTTCTGAAAAGACCAGACTAACTCCCAGAAAATTTTTGGAGGCAGTTACCGAAGCTGGAATTTCTGCTACTACTGTGGCAGTAGCTTGTGCAGCAGCTGGGATAATTGTGGGTATCACTACTATGTCTGGATTGGGATTGAAATTTACCGGAATTGTATTTGATATTTCACGGGGAATTTTACCCCTTGCCTTGATCTTGGCTTCTTTGGCTTCTCTGGTTTTAGGAATGGGCATACCTACTACCGCTAATTACATTATAATGGCTACTTTGATTGCTCCCGCTTTAATCAAATTAATGGCAGAAAATACTCATCTTATTTTACCCCATATGTTTGTTTTTTATTATGGTATACTGGCTGATATTACTCCTCCAGTAATGTTAGCAGTATTTGCTGGAGCAGCAATAGCGAGAGCTCCTGCGATGAAAGTAGGAGTAGAGTCTACTAAATTAGCTATTCCCGGATATATGTTACCCTTTATGTTTATATATCACGCCGAATTGATTTCCTGGAACTTCACCTCAGGGCTAAATTTAGCTAAATTAGGATTTTTCTTGTTGTTATCTACTGCTATGTCTATAAGCATAGCTGCAGGTACACAGGGCTATTTAATTAAAAATGCAAAATTCTATGAAAGGATAATGCTCTTATTGGGTGCTTTTATGATAATACCGGGAAATTATATGATTAATATATTAGGACTTCTTTTAATTGGGGTAACTTTTGTATCTCAGATTTTGTTTAAAAGTAAAGAAGTGGCAGTTCTGGAAGAATAGCTGAATAAAAAGCGTATCTCGTGAATTGTATCTCGTTGAGAAAATAGTCATTAGTGAATAGTATTTAGTAAAGAAAATAGAAGTCAGAAACCTGATTAGTATCGCGCATTGCGTTAGGAAAATAAAAGTTAGTAGTTAAAAAAAAGAAAATTAGATAATGCGTAGGGGCTTGATTCATCGAGCCCGTTATAAAAAATTACCAGAATAACTCGGGTAGGATGAATCTGACCCCTGCATTAAAAGCAATGTTATATAAGAAAAAGTTTTGCCCCCCTTTTCATGGGGACAAGATTTTGGATTCTTGTACTCGTGAAAACGAGTAATGGTTTTTAGTTTACCCGCTTTCGCGGGCACAAGCTTAGCTTTTCGATTTTAGTTTAACGCAAACGATATTATAATATTAAATGTATTACTTATAACGTACTTATAGTTTTTAATCTGCCTTTACGCAATATACGATATGTAATACAAAATACAAAATTACTATACATTACACGTTATCCGCTCACAATATTCTATATACTGACTACTTAAATAATTATTATTTTAAAAAAGTAAAATTATTATTGATTTTTTAGAAATCTATGTTATTATTTAAATGGACTAATACATTAATCCATTGGTCCAATATTTGGATTTAGAATCGGGGTTAATGATTTTAAAAAGGAAATCTTTAATGAAAATTGAAATTGATAAAAAAAGCGGAATACCTTTATATCTTCAGATAAAACATCAAATCAAAAAGCTGTTAGAAAACGGTAATTTAAAAGTGGGCGAACAACTACCAACTGAAAGGGAGCTATCTGAAAAGTTAGAGATTAGTAGAAATACTGTGAGCATGGCTTATAAAGAATTAGTTTTGGAGAATACAATACTATCTATCCCGGGGAAAGGAACTTTCCCTAATCCGAATATTATAAATTATACTGAATCAAAAGCGAATAGTAATTTAGCAAAATTAGAAGAGATTATTGATGTTACAATTAATGAGGCTCTGGAATTAAATTTTGAGTTGAATGAGTTAAAGAAAATAGTAAACAGAAAAATAGAAGAGAAAGAAAAATTAATAAAAAATATTAATATCGCTTTTATTGAATGTAATTATGAACAATTATATTTTTTTTCTAAAGGGATAGAATTAGGTACAGGCATCTCTATAGTTCCTATTTTAATAGATGAAATCCAGAAAAACCCCAACAAATTCAAGGAACAACTTAAATCTATCGACTTAGTGGTTACCACCTTTTTTCATTTTGATGAAGTCAAAAAATACCTTGCTGAACAAGAACAAAAAGTCTTAGCTATTGCTTTAGACCCTTTGATGGAAACTATGGTAAACATTGCTCATTTATCCTCTGGGGATAAAAGAATAGGTTTAGTATGTATTACTGATAGATTTGCGCAGAGAGTTTTTCAGTCCATAAGACAAGCTGGTATAAAGTATCAAAGTTTTAAATTTTCCACTTCTCATAACCAAGATGAATTAGAGAAATTTTTAATCGGTTTAGATATAGTAATAACTTCTCCTGGAAGAAAGAAAGAAGTAGAAAAAATGATCTCCCCCAAGATACCTCTTATTGAGTTTATTTATGTCCCTGACAAAGGTTCAATAAATATGTTAAAATTAGCTATTTTGGATCTTAAAAGTGAAGGAGGCAGAAAAGAAAAAAGATGAAGGAAAATAAATTGATAGAAATTTATCAGAATGATTCGGTAAAAATATCTGTGCGGAAAGAATGGTGTAAGGCTTGTGGTATTTGTATAGAATTTTGTCCCAAGGATGTTTTGGCTGCTGATGAGCAAGGAAAACCTATTCCTATAAACATCAATGAGTGTATTAAGTGTAGCCTTTGTGAATTGAGATGTCCAGATTTTGCTATTACAGTAGAGGGAGGGGAGTAAAAAGATGAATAAGTTAAAAAGAAACGTAGAATTATTACAAGGCAATGAAGCTTGTGTGAAGGGTGCAATATTATCAGGAGTTAGATTTTTTGCTGGCTATCCCATTACTCCTTCTTCAGAAATTGCTGAAGGGATGGCTCGTCTTCTACCCCAAATCGGAGGTAAATTTGTGCAAATGGAAGATGAAATTGCTAGTATAGCTGCAGTAATCGGTGCTTCTATAGCCGGATTTAAATCATTGACTGCTACCTCTGGTCCTGGTTTTTCCTTAAAGCAAGAAAATTTGGGTTTCGCCATAATTAGCGAAATTCCTTGTGTAATTGTAAATGCTCAGAGAGGAGGACCAAGTACTGGTTTGCCAACCAAACCTTCTCAAGGAGATATGATGCAAGCAAGATGGGGGACTCATGGTGATCATTCTATTATTGCCCTGGCTCCTTCTACAGTTAATGAGGTGCTTACTTTAACTATTAAGGCGGTTAATTTTAGTGAGAAATATAGGACTCCGGTTATTTTACTCCTTGATGAAGTAATTGCTCATATGCGAGAGAAAGTAGAGATACCTGCCCCAGAAGAGGTGGAGGTAATCAATCGAAAAAAACCTACAGTTCCTCCCGAGGAATATTTTCCCTTTAAACCCGATCAAAATGGTATCCCTCCTATGGCCAATTTTGGCGAAGGTTACCGTTATCATATAACTGGTTTAATACATAATCAAAAAGGTTTACCAACTTCTAATCCCCAGGAAATAGATTCATTTATCAGGCGTATAAATAATAAAATTCAAGAAAATGTTAAAGATATTATAATTTATGAAAAGTATTTTTTAGATGATGCTAAAATTGCCTTAATTGCCTGCGGATCAGTAGCAAGGGCTGCTGAGAGGACAGTAAAATTAGCTCGAGAAGAGGGATTAAAAGTAGGTTTATTAAAATTATTAACTATTTGGCCCTTCCCATCTGAAGAAGTAAATCGATTGGCTCAACAGGTTGATTTGATTATCGTTCCAGAAATGAATTTAGGCCAAATGGTATTAGAAGTCGAAAGGGCTTCCCGAGGAAATTGTGAAGTTGTTTCTTATAGTCGAGTGGATGGTGAATTAATTAATCCTATAGAGATATTAGGGAAGATTCAAGAGGAGATAAAAAAATGAAGACAGTAATTAATAATTATATTAGAGAAGAGATGTTTCCTAATATATGGTGTCCAGGATGTGGAAATGGTATTGTATTAGGCGCGATAATACGAGCAATAGATGATTTAAAATGGGATAAAAATAAAATTGCGATGATTTCCGGGATAGGTTGTTCCAGCAGGATTACTGGTTATGTAGATTTTTGTACTATGAATACTACCCACGGTAGGGCTTTACCCTTTGCCACGGGGATAAAAATGGCAAACCCTAATATGAAAGTGGTAGTAGTTATGGGAGATGGAGACTGTTCAGCTATTGGAGGAAATCATTTTATCCATGCTGCTCGCCGTAATATTGATCTAACCGCTATTATAATAAATAATATGATTTATGGAATGACAGGTGGGCAGTATTCCCCCCTTACTCCAACTAAAAAATTTGGTACTACTGCACCTTATGGTAATATTGACCAATCTTTTGACTTAGTTAAACTGGCTAAAGCAGCTGGGGCAAGTTATGTAGCTCGAGGAACAGTTTATCATGTTAGACAATTGACTTCATTAATAAAAAAAGCCTTAAATAAGAAAGGATTTTCGGTTGTAGAAATAATATCTGATTGCCCTATATCTTATGGTAAAATGAATAAAATGCGAACAGTAGTAGATATGTTGAAATGGATAAAAGATATGTCGGTTTCTAAAAAAGCTTGGGAAGATCTTTCTCCAGAAGAAAAAAAAGAAAAATTCGTTATTGGAGAGTTTTTAGATATTGATAGGCCAGATTATACTGAACTATATAGTAAGGTTATGGAAGAAGCTCAGAAAATGGGGGTTAGTAGATAATGAAAGAAAGGATTGAAATCTGTTTAAGTGGAGCTGGTGGCCAGGGATTAATTTTGGCTGGTATAATTCTCGCTGAGGCAGCTGGTATATATGATGGAAAAGAAGCTGTACAAACCCAATCTTATGGACCCGAAGCCAGAGGGGGAGCGAGTAGGTCAGAGGTGGTTATTAGTAACGATTCTATAGATTATCCCAAAGTTATAAAATCGGATATTCTTTTGGCTTTGACTCAAACTGCTTGTGATAAATATGTTAAGAAACTAAGCAAGGATGGTATTTTAGTTGTTGATTCTTCAATGGTGAAGGAGATTCCTTCTGTTCCTGCAAAGATATATCAGTTTCCCATTACTAAAATTGCTCAAGAAAAATTGGGAACCAAATTAGTTACTAATATTATTTCCTTAGGAATAATCACTGGATTGACCAAAGTAGTTTCTATGGAAGCTCTTAAGAAAGCGGTCTATAATAGAGTTCCTTCAAAAGCAAAGGAAGTAAATGAAAAAGCCTTATTATTAGGATTTGATATTGCAAAAGATATGAAATTAAAAGAGGAAAGTTAAATTAATAAATAAGCAAAAATTTATTAAATTAAAAAGGAGATTAAATAGAGAAATGAAAATCTTGGTAGTAAATAGTGGTAGCTCATCTATAAAATATCAACTATTTAATATGACTGATAATTCTGTGTTGGCAAAAGGGTTAGTAGAAAGGATTGGAATTCCTAATTCCATCGTTAATCATTATCCATTTGATAAAGATCCAGTTGTTACCCACCAAGATATTCCTAATCATAAGGTGGGGATTAAATTAATGATGGATGCCCTACTTCACCCCGGTTACGGAGTTATTAAAGATATATCAGAGATATCAGCAGTGGGACATAGAGTAGTTCACGGAGGAGAAAAATTTTCTGGTTCCGTCTTACTTACTGAGGAAGTAATGAATGCCTTGAGAGAGTGTATCGAACTCGCTCCTTTACATAATCCACCTAATATTTTAGGAATTGAAGTATGTAAAGAACTAATGCCAGGTATCCCCCAGGTAGGAGTATTTGATACTGCTTTTCATCAAACTATTCCTGAACATGCCTATCTCTATGGAATTCCCTATAAATTTTACCAAAAATATAGAATAAGAAGATATGGATTTCATGGAACTTCTCACAAATATGTAGCACAAAGAGCAGCTGAAATATTAAAAAAGCCCATAGAAGAGCTTAAAATAATTACCTGTCATTTAGGAAATGGTTCGAGCATTACCGCAGTTAAAAATGGGGTTTCGGTCGATACCAGTTTAGGATTTGGAACAGTTTCTGGTATAGTTATGGGGACTCGTTGTGGAGATCTTGACCCAGCAATTATTCCCTTCTTAATGGATAAAGAAAAATTGAGTGTTGAAGAGATTAACAGGATTATTTATAAAGAAAGTGGATTATTAGGTTTGTCTGAAGGAATTTCCAGTGACAAAAGGGACTTGAGAAAGAGGGCAAATCAAGGTGATAAAAGAGCAGTAAGAACTATATCTGTATTAATCTATGGTATAAAGAAATATATAGGGGCATATGCAGCAGCTATGGGAGGAGTTGATGTAATAGTTTTTACTGCTGGAATTGGAGAAAATTCTGTAGAAGGTCGAGCGGAAGTGTGTGAAGGGTTGGAATTTTTAGGAGTAAAGATTGACCTCGAGAAAAATAAAGTTCGTGGCCAAGAAGCTATTATAAGTAATAATAATTCAAAGGTAAAAGTTATGGTAATTCCTACCAATGAAGAACTGATGATTGCAAAAGATACAGCTGAAATATTAGAAAAACTAAAATGATATAATGATGAAAAATTAAGTTATGATAAGAAAGGCAAAAATGTACAAGATAATCCAAAAAGAAAGATTGCACCAAATTATCTATTCCATGTGGATAGAGGCCCCGCAGGTAGCCCAATCGGTCCAACCTGGTCAATTCATTATTCTAATGATTCAGGAAAAAGGGGAGCGCATCCCCTTGACCGTGGCTGATTTTGACCGAGAAAGAGGACTTATCCGCATCGTCTTTCAGGTAGTAGGTAAGACTACCGATGAACTTTCCACCTTAGAAGAAGGGGACAAACTATTCTCCTTTATCGGACCCCTGGGTAAGAAGACCGAGATCGAAGACTACGGGACAGTAGTCACTGTAGGAGGTGGTACCGGCATTGCCTGTATCCATCCTATCACCCGGGCCTTAAAAGAGGCCGGCAATAAGGTCATCTCCATCATCGGAGCCCGCAGTAAAGACCTGATCATTATGGAAGAAGAGCTAAAGAAGGCCTCTTCCCGATTAATAGTCACCACCGATGATGGCAGTTATGGCCGAAAAGGTTTTGTCACCCAGGTCTTAAAAGAGCTCTTAGATCAGGATAAATCCATTAAGAAGGTCTGGACTATCGGTCCGGCCATTATGATGAAAGTCACCTGTGAGACTACCAGACCCTATCCGGTAGAGACCATCGTCAGCTTAAACAGTATTATGGTAGATGGTACCGGGATGTGTGGCTCCTGCCGAGTCACCATCGGAAAAGAGAGCAAATTTGTCTGCACCGATGGTCCGGAATTTGATGGCCAACTGGTCGACTGGGAAGAATTTATGAACCGTCTTACCCGCTATAAACTCCAGGAGAAAAGATCCTGGGAAATCTATCAGGAACATACTCATCTCTGTACCTGTGGAAGGAGGACCAACTAATGGCTAAGATGATACCCCCCAAAGAGAGGATGCAAAGGGCACCAGTCCCTATGCCCGAACAAGACCCTAAAGAACGGATCTGCAATTTTCAGGAAGTCCCCTTAGGTTACTCTCGGGAACAGGCCATCTATGAGGCGCAAAGATGTCTGCAGTGTAAAAAACCCCAATGTATCAAGGGCTGTCCGGCAGAGATCAACATCCCCCTGTTTATCCAGAAGATTGTGGAGGAGGATTTTAAAGGGGCCTATCTGGAAATATTAAAGACAAACAATCTTCCGGCAATCACTGGTCGGGTATGTCCCCAGGAAGAGCAATGTCAGAGATACTGTATCCTGGAGAAACAGAAAAAACCTATTGCTATTGGCCGCCTAGAGCGCTTTGTTGCCGACTGGGCCAGAGAGAATAACCTCCACGGAGAACTACCTTCTCTTACCCCCGGGAACCAGAAAGTCGCCATAGTCGGTTCGGGGCCAGCTGGTCTTACCTGTGCTGCTGACCTGGCTAAGCTCGGCTACCAGGTAACCCTTTTTGAAGCCCTCCACCAACCAGGAGGAGTATTAGTTTATGGTATTCCCGAGTTTCGACTTCCTAAAGTGATTGTAGAATATGAGATAAAAGAGATTGAGAGATTGGGGGTAAAAGTGATTACCGATTTTGTAGTGGGGGCTACCCTTAGTGTAGATCAATTAGCCAAAGACTATGATGCTATCTTTTTGGCCAATGGGGCAGGTGCCCCTAAGTTTATGAATATCCCGGGAGAGAACCTCAATGAGGTCTATTCCGCCAATGAATTTCTCACCCGGGCTAATCTGATGAAGGCCTATGCCTTCCCCGAATACGATACCCCTATCAAGATTGGCAAGAAAGCAGCCACTATTGGAGCAGGGAATGTGGCCATGGATTCGGCCCGTACCGCCTTAAGATTGGGAGCCGAAAAATCCTATATCGTCTATCGCCGCTCCCGCCAGGAAGTCCCTGCCCGGGCAGAAGAGGTCTACCATGCCGAAGAAGAGGGGATTATCTTTAATTTTCTTACCCTCCCCATCAGGATATTGGGAGATGATCAGGGTAAGGTCATCGGCATGGAATGTCTGAAGATGGAATTAGGTGAGCCCGATGATTCTGGTCGAAGAAGACCTATCCCCATCTCCGGTTCTAATTTTACTCTCGAAGTTGATATGGTTATCGATGCCATTGGTACCTCTGCCAATCCCATAGTAGCTCGTACTGCCACCCAAGTAGAGACTAATAAGTGGGGTTACTTTATAGTAGATGAGAATACCAAAGCCACTACCAGAGCAGGAATATTTGCTGGGGGAGATATTGTTCGAGGTTCAGCTACAGTAATTTCTGCGGTAGGAGATGGTAAGGTAGCCGC
>DOTB01000002.1 GCA_003513845.1 Candidatus Atribacteria bacterium
ATTTATCAAAAAGTTTGATGATATGAAAAAGCAAGACAAGATGGATTTGTCATCAGATCAAGATCTTACAATCGCAATAATGAATCTTGTTTCAATTGAAGAGCACTTCTTTTTTACGGGAGCTAAATTAGGCAAGACAGAGTATTACGATATGATTAAAGATGTGCGAGAAATGAGAAAAGAATTATTGAAGAGGATAATAAAGGAATATGAAGGAGAAGTGTGGTGTATCTCTAAACATTTATTAGCGGCTAGTTATCGTTTAATGGAGGTAGGAACAAAACAATTAGGAATAGGAAAAAAAGAAGAGGCCTATGATCTTTTTGAAAAGGCCTACAATCTTTATTCTCTTTTTTGGGGAATCAATTTGAATCTTCTTAATGTCGGAGACATTAAAAAGATAGATGATAATGCAATTAATAAGGAGGACAAAGAAAAAAAAGGGTTTATGGGCAAAATGGGGGAGTTAGTTAAAAAAGTAATTGATTGTTGTATTGAGTGAAGATGTAATAATTTATTTTCTAAAGTATAATTAAATTAGAATATGCATCGAGAGAGGTTTAATTTTAACAATATTGAGAATAGTGAATACGAAGAGACAAAAGAGAAAGAATTTGTAGAAAAAATAGAAAAAGCTCCTCTTTCATCTGATTTTAAAATTGACTTATTATTACTTGTCTTTGATAGAAAAAAGGCTACATTTTTGGGTGATATTTGTGGAGTAGAATCAGAGGAACAAAAACAAAAATTAATAAAAGAATTTAATGAAGAATTGAATATACTAACCAATCTCTTAGATGAATTGAATCTTCCTTATAAAATAATTAGGGATATAGAAGATCGCAATGATACTATTGGATTTTCTGTTGTAGTTGCAAAAGAAATTGAAAATTTAAATAAAATAGAAGAAGCTGTAAAGAATAACAAAAATATGGATATGGGAATAATGTTTGGATATCCGAGAACAGCTGTTGAAGCATACGGAACACAAGATGTTTTAGATTTGGAAACTGATTTACCCGAAGAGTATGCATATTTAAGAAAAGAAGGAATGCTTCCTTTTTTAAAATTTACTCCATCAAAATTACATTGGAAAGAAGAACTTGAATGGGCCAAGGATAATAAAAAAATTATTGAAGAAAAATCTCCAAATACTATTAACCAAGCCATTGAAGAAACGGAGGAATATTTAAATAATTTAGAAAAAGAAAGGTCTGAAAGAGAATAAAAATACTTACTCATATTAATTTTTTCTCGAAATGCGAAATATCCGTTAATGATATATGGAGGGACAAATTAATTTATAAAAACACCCTCCGATTAGGAAGGTGTCTCTTGGATGTAATACCCTAACGGTTTAAACTATGAAGTGAACCGAAAGACAATTATGTAATATTATGATATTAAAAAATTGTCAAATTATTATAAGATTATTATAATTTATTTTATTTGTTGGGTCGGTTATATGACTTATTCAAATCTTTTGATTGGGAGGGAATAAGGGAGAGTCTATCCTAGTAATTGGAGCAAGGTAGAGAGGGGAGTTATGGCCCCACCTAAAGATTTTGAAACTTTAAAAGGTTGGGCCAGGGGGTTGAATCTTGCTGTAGGATCTAGAGAATATAATCAATTTATAGACGAAGCTAGGGTTGCTCAGGGTGCTATTCCTGAAGACATGCTAGCTGATGTAAACATAATTGATTATTTACCAGCATTTTTTAGAACTATAAGAAACAAAAAGCCAACAGAAGAGGACATAGATCTTTTAATAAAAGCAATAAAAGATAAATGAAAGTTCCTTATTTATCAAATAAAGATATTGAATTAATAGCTGTTAAGTTTAGGTTAGAATACTGGGGAAAAGAAATTCCCGTTGATATAGAAATAATTACTGAGCAAAAATTAAATATTAAAATAATACCAATTTCTAATTTAATTAAATTGGCTTCTGTAGATGCACTAATTACATCAAAATGGGACGCTGTTTTTACTGATAGCTTTTTTTATTTTGAAAAAGAAAATCGTTTCAGGTTTTCTTTGGCACACGAAATAAGGCATTTTATTTTACACAAAGAAATATATGAAAGTCTTGGAATTGAGAATATAAAAGATTATAAGAATTTTTTGATAATATGAGTCAAGATGATTATCGTTTTTTTGAAAGTCAGGCAAATCGTTTTGCTAATTATTTATTAATACCAACAGATAAGCTAAAAAAAGAAATAGAAGGTATTACTAAAAATAATGAAGAATATAAAATTTTTAAAGAAAAAGAATCAAAAATTAACTACCTTTCATGTTCATTGTGTAATAAATTTAAAGTTAGCGAGGAACCAATGACAATAGCGATTAAAAATCTTATAAAATTTAGTAATATAGAGATATAAATGTTATACTTTAAATAAGATATTCAAAAGAATTAATCATTAAGTGTCAAAAATACTTTAAAGAAAACTATGGAGTATTGTTATAGATATGCATGACAAATTATTTAGAGAATACAAAGAAAAGCAACAAGGACTATTATTTAAAATGAAGCAATTAGATAGCGCTATAAAAAGTACTATATTACAGCAAGTACAATACTTTCCTTAGCTCAAAGGGCTCATCAACTATTTAAAAGTTCTGAAATAGAAGAAAAGAGACAAATTATCAATTTTGTATTTCAGAACTTAAAATTAGATGGTAAAAACCTTTTATTTGAAACAAAAACACCCTTTAATGAGGTGCTTTTGGCTAATACTACCCACAATGGGGTGACTAACGGGATTTGCACCCGTGCAAACATCTCCACAGGATGTTGTGCTACTATTACACTATAGCCACCACGAAATGTGTCCCCGGCGCGAATCGAACGCACAACCTACAGATTAGAAGTCTGTCGCTCTGTCCTATTGAGCTACGGGGACATACATATTTAATAACAAAAATATTGATAAAAGGCAAGAAGATATTTTGACGAGAAAAAGGAAAAGTGATATAAATTAATATGTAACGGGGTATAGTGAAACGGCTATCACAAGTCCTTTGGGAGGATTTATTCTGAGTTCAAATCTCAGTACCCCGAATGTAGTTGCGAGTGTAGCTCAATGGCAGAGCGACAGCCTTCCAAGCTGTATATGAGGGTTCGATTCCCTTCACTCGCTCCATAATTTGACTTTCAGGAATTTTATCCAAAAATTTAAAAGTAGAAAGCATTTGGTTGAATAATTCTTCCGGAACATCCTTTTCAGAGTAGACGTGGGAAATCTCGTAAATATATCCTTCATGTGCTACTACAACTACACCTAAAATAAATTCATAACCTGGGATAATAAATGCCTGTTCATTATCTACCTCTATCTCTTTAAAAGGAAGGGCTTGGGGCAAAAATAGTAATGAATATTTATTTTCTGTTTCTTGTTTTATTTGTTGGAAAGATTTATTATTTCCATTTTTAATATTAATCTCGACAGAACCACATTCTATTGAACAATCTTTATCCCAAAAACTTATTCGGAAAACTCCTTCGATTGGTGATAAATCATGAAATGCCCAGCCCTGGGGATACTTTATTTCAAAACCAAATTCTTCATTCCTGTAAGTTTTATAGTCCGTATTTTCATCTAATATTTGCATTCCAAAATACTGCCAAGCGAAAATTCCCCCCAGCAATAAAAATGATGAGAGTAATTATAATCCAAATTTTAGAAAAAGCACGATTCATACCTTTACATTATAATATCCTGTTAATATATTTACAACTTTTTCCGCTTCTGTGTAGTGGCAATATGATAATGTCCTACCTAGAGCAAGATAGAAATGTCCTAGTAACAACTTTTAGTGTATATACGTATTAATAATAATTAATATTTAATATATATGAAAGAAAAAGAAATAATTACTATGACAAAAGAAGAAATCAGAAGATTAAAAACAATCAATGAATTGGTAGATAACAAAATCAACGGACCAAGAGCAAGCACTGAATTAAATCGATCAGTAAGACAAGTAAGAAA
>DOTB01000082.1 GCA_003513845.1 Candidatus Atribacteria bacterium
TTAATAAATTTATATCACCCATTTTTGCGAATACAGTTTTGTATTTATAATAACAAAAAACAATCCATTAAGCAAAGATATTTTCTAAATTTTTGAGTAAAAAAATCAAACTGTCCCCAGTGGTCAAAAATCGTATATCCATTAAACCGGCATTCGCGAAAACGGGTAAGGAACACTGAATAATTTTATAATACATTGGTTTTAAAATGATATAAAGCGATTTTTCTAAAAACTTGACATTTAGAGGGGATTAAAGATATAATTTTTTTACTAATTTTTAAATTGAATACTTTTAAAATAAAAAGGAGAAGGTTAATTAAATGAAGCGAACATACCAACCAAATACCAGAAAAAAATTAAAAGTCCATGGATTCCGCCAAAGAATGAGCACCAAAGCGGGTCGGCTCGTTATAAAAAGAAGACGCCTAAAAGGACGTAAAAGACTTACCGTGTCGGGCTAAGGAGAAAAATATATTTATAAAGATATTAGAGGGACCTTGATAAAAAGAAAAATAACCAAAAATGATGAATTTAAAAAAGTTTTTTTAGAAGGGAAAAGGATTGAAAGTAATAATTTGACATTATTTTTTTTAAGGAATAGGTATAAATTTAATAGATTGGGAGTTATTGTAAAAAAAGAAATAGGCAAGGCTGTGACTAGAAACAAAACAAAAAGAAAGATAAGAGAAGCCTATAGGCGTATAAACGAGAAATTATTTCAAGGATATGATATAATTATAATTGCTAATAAAAGCATCATTGAATTAGACTTTTTTGAGATTTATAATGAGTTAGAGAGTCTTTTTACAAAAAAGAGGCTTTTAGCATAGGGAAATAAATTTTTTGGATGACGGGATTTTGATAAGGTTAAATAAAAGGCTGTAAACTTAGAACCTTATATTTGAACGATAAATAAAATAAAGAAGATACACAAAAGCGTATTAAGAGTGCATTGAAAATTTTATGAATAAAATAATAATTTTTTTAATAATTTTATATCAAAAGTACATATCCCCCTTAAAACCACCTACTTGTCGCTTTTATCCCAGCTGTTCTGAATACGCAATCCAGGCTTTTAAGGAATATAGTCTTTTAAAAGGTCTAAAACTTTCTATTATGAGGATATTACGTTGTCACCCCTTTAATCCGGGAGGATATGATCCTCTTCCTTGACTTTTAAGAGAGACCCATATTCATATAAATAACAATAAAATATAATAAATAACAAAATATAAAAATAAATAGCAAAGGAGAAAATTTTGGGAAACTTATGGAGTTCTTTAGGCGATATTTTCGCTAACATAATAGTGTTTTTTTATAGTTTTACCCACAATTACGGTATC
This sequence comes from Candidatus Atribacteria bacterium, assembly GCA_003513845.1. Taxonomy (GTDB): domain Bacteria; phylum Atribacterota; class Phoenicimicrobiia; order Phoenicimicrobiales; family Phoenicimicrobiaceae; genus Phoenicimicrobium; species Phoenicimicrobium oleiphilum. Next base: position 1,344 of record DOTB01000082.1, read on the forward strand.
GCTATTATTTTGATGACCATTCTTATTAGGGTAATCTTGTACCCTCTAATGCAAAAACAGATGGTTTCTATGCGGGAAATGCAGAAGATACAACCCTTAATGAAAGAGGTACAAGAAAAATACAAGAATGATAAGGAAAGATTAAATAGAGAGTTAATGGCTTTATATAAGGAACATAAAGTCAATCCTATGAGTGGCTGCTTGCCATTATTAATTCAAATGCCCATTTTGATTTTACTATTCCAGGTTTTAAGACAATTTAATGAGAAGATATATTCTGTTTATAACGGAAATCCGGGATTTTTATGGTTGAAAGATCTATCTTTACCAGACCAATTACTTAAGTTACCCGGAAATGGAATTTTTGGAATACAATATTTGGGTATAATGCCCTTTTTGATTGCTGGTTCAATGTATTATCAACAAAAGATGACCGCTGCTCCAGATTCAACCGGCAAAGCAGGGGGGTCTGCTGAACAAACCCAGAAGATGATGACTGTTATGATGCCTTTGTTGATTGGATTTATGAGTTTTAGTCTTCCCTCAGGCCTAACTTTATATTGGTTAATTTCTACTTTATTAGGAATTGGGCAACAGTATCTAATAAATAAGAAAATTCCTGCAGCTGCAGAAGTAAAAAGTGAAGTTCCAAGGAAAAGAGAAAAGGTAGTTCCTGAAAAGACAAAGAGCCCCACTCTTAGTCAAGAAGAGCCTTGGATTCCGGGATATGGGAAAGCAATAGAAAATAACCCTATTAAAGGAAAGAGAAAGAGTAAAAAATATAAAAAAGGCAAAAGAAACTAATTTGACCATATATAAATGTACTACAACATACGATAAACTAAAGACTATTTTAAAGCATCGGAATTTCAAAAAACCAGATGCTCTAAAATAAATTATATTACCCGTTTTCACGGGCACAAATTTGAATAAGGAATGGATTCTAACAAGTTTGTCATGGGCAGTAATGGTATCGCAAAAACGAAAAGAAATAACAAAAAGCGTAGAGAGGATTCAGGGGAGTAAACTCCCCTGAAAATCTTGAAGAATATATATTTAGAAATGGATAAAAAAAGAGGAAACACTTTTGGGAAAAAGCAAAAAAGATATTTCTGATTTCAATCTTGCAGAAAGAGCCCAAGAAATTTTAGAAAAGTTAATCAAATTTATTGTTGATGACGGAGAGATAAAGCTAATTAACGAGGGCGAGGAACAAATTAGCAAAATCATACTGGGGATAAGAACATCTAATCCTGGAATATTAATTGGGAGACATGGGCATACACTTGATGCCATCCAGTATATCGTAAACATTATTGCTAATAAAGGAATTGAAATATCGAAACGAAAGAAAATTATAGTAGATATTGAAGATTATAAGGAAAAAAGAAAAGATGCTATATCTAAATACGCCTATGAAAAGGCTGATATAGCAAAAAGAACTGGAAAGAAGATCGCCCTTTGTTTTATGAATGCGGTAGAAAGAAAGATAGTTCATCTTGCTTTACAAGAAGATCCCTTGATAACAACATATAGTGAAGGGGCAGAGCCTTATAGAAAAGTTATTATAGCGCCAAAAGGAAAAGAAGATAAAAATAATGATGTTGAGATGTTGTAAAAAGTTATAGTAAGGGGACAACAAAAAATTTCTATTACTATTAGAAGCATAAGAAGTTATGATATTATCCACAGGGTAAATATTCATCTTTTTATGCTTTTTATTTTATTTAGCGTATTAGCAGGCAGCGTGGAGATATATTATTATAGTGATGAGAAAATTAACTTCCCCATTTTCACGAGGGCAAGATTCACTAAAGAATATTAAATGACTTGATAAGGAGAATATTTATGAAATTCTGGGAAAATGACACTATTGCTGCCATTTCTACTCCAATTGGAGAGAGCGGGATAGGTATTGTGAGATTAAGTGGGTCAAAAGCAATAGGAATAGCGCAAAAGATATTTAGAGATAAAAGATTAAAAAAAATGAACCTTGAAGAATTTCCTACTCACACTGCTCGTTATGGTCTGATAGTAGACCCAAACAATGAAGAGATAATTGATGAGACTATTTTAATTTTAATGAAGAAGCCAAAGACCTATACCAGGGAAGACATTGTAGAATTTAATTGTCATGGAGGTATTCTCCTACTAAGAAAGGTTTTGGATACATTGATTAATTGTGGAGCAAGGATAGCCGAACCTGGAGAATTCACTAAAAGAGCTTTCTTAAATGGGAGAATAGATCTGAGTCAGGCTGAGGCAGTAATTGATCTTATTCAAGCCAAGACCGAGAGAAGCCTAAAATCATCATTGGCTCAATTAGAGGGTAATTTAAAGATAAAAGTTAACAATTTGAGAGATAAGTTGGTGGAAATTTTAGCAGAAATTGAAGCACCTATGGATTTTCCCGATCAGGATATTAAAGAATTAAATATAATAGAAATACAAAGAAGGGTAAAAAAGATTCTAAAGGAAGTCACTATGCTCTTAAATACTTTAGATTATGGAAAGATATTAAGAGAAGGAATAAATACAGTAATAATAGGTAAGGCCAATGTGGGAAAATCCAGTCTTTTTAATACTTTATTAAAAGAAAGTCGCGCCATAGTTACCCCCCTTCCTGGCACAACAAGAGACACCATTGAAGAACTAATCAATATTAAAGGAATAGCTTTTAGAATTATAGATACTGCAGGCCTCAAAAATCCAGAAAATGTTATAGAAGAGATTAGCCTAAAAAGAATGAGAAAATTTTTAGATAAAGCAGACCTAATTTTAGCTATGTTTGATGTAAATACACCACTTTCTGAAGAAGATATGGAAATTATTCAGGAAATAAATAAATCTAGGGAAAGAAACAAAAAGATTATAATAATTGAAAACAAAATAGACCTTAAAGAAAGGATAGAAAGGCAGAAGTTATTTGAGTTGTTAAATATTAAAGAGAGCGTAAAAATATCTTTAAAAAACCATGTTGGAGTAGAGCAATTAGAAGAAGAATTAGTCAATACAGTCTTTAAGGGAACAATAATACCCAATAATGGAGTAATTATAAATAACATAAGACAAGCTGATGCCTTAAAAAGGACAAAAAAGGGTTTGGAATACGTACTAGATGGAATAAAAAAGAAAATACCCTACGATCTTTTAACAATTGACTTAAAAGATTCTTTAGATTCACTGGGAGAGATAATCGGGGAGTCAGTAAATGAGGAGATAATAGACAATATATTTTCACGTTTTTGCATTGGCAAATGAGGTATATTTAATAAATGTTCCACGTGGAACATTTCTAAAATAGATTTTTATAAAATATATTAGAAAAAAATAAATTGTGGATAAATTGTGGATAAATTATAATAATTAGGAACAAAAGTCCCTTTCCTATTTTGGAGAATCGGAATTTTTGAAATTCCGATTCTCCAAAATGAATAGTTTTTTGAAAAACAATAGTTTCTAACAAGGTTGTCAGAGAAAGTTTTATGTGTAAAACCGAAATGGAGTAAAAAAGAGATAGAGGGGGTTCAGGAGGGGTTCACTCCCCCTGATAATCTTGTTAAATACTATCTATCCAAAAAAAGAAAGCAGAGAGTGTAAAAAATTACTTATGTAAAGCAATCAATTTTTTTAAATAAACAGTTTAAACATTTTAACCTTAAGGCGAATTTAGAAAAAAATATTATAATTGCTTGATGAGAAAAATTATAGTAGTCTTATATGATAATTTTAATATTGCCAGGTTATTGTGGATATATTGTGGATAAACTTAGATTATCAGCTGTTGGTGAGGAGAACTATTTTGTTAAAAGAAGATGAAAGAATATTGGTTCAGGGAGCTCATGAAATAGGCATAGAACTTAAAGAGAGTCACATTGAAAAATTTTCCTACTATTTAGATTTATTATTTGAGTGGAATCAAAAAATAAATTTAACTTCCTTAAAAACCTCTCGGGAAATTGTTATTAAACATTTTTTAGACTCATTTACTTGTATCAAGGCTGTTGAATTATATCTTAATATAGAAAAAATTAATATTGTAGATGTCGGAACTGGTGCCGGTTTCCCAGGTATTCCCCTTAAAATAATATGTCCTTCAGTTGTATTATCCTTGATAGAAGCAACAAAAAAGAAAATCATATTTTTAGAAAAACTGATAAAGGGTATGAGTTTGAAAGATGTTCAAATACTTGAGGGAAGAGTTGAAACATTTGGAAGAGGTCAAGAACATCGGGAGAAATATAATATAGCCATATCCCGCGCTGTAGCACCTTTAAATATTCTAAGCGAATACTGTCTTCCTTTAGTAAAGACTAGTGGTCTATTTATAGCCCAAAAAGGAAGGTCGTATAGGGGAGAAATAGAAAGCGGAAGTAAAGCGATTCAACTATTGGGAGGAGAGATAACCAAAATTGAGAAAGTTAAAATCCCATTTTTAAATCAAGAAAGATATATCTTGGTAATTAAAAAAGTTAAAGACACTCCATTAAAGTATCCTCGAAGAGAAGGCGTCCCGCAAAAAAGGCCTTTGTATTTTTGAAATATTTTTGGTAAAATAAATAAAATTCATTAGTGAATAGTTGTTAGATTTCAGTAAGACAATAGCTTCGTCCGTTTATAGTGTTATGGAGCAGGCTTTAATATAGGGAATGTGGTGGAGATTTTATTTAATAACTAAAGATTAGTTTTATGTTTTAACCAGATTGCCAAAAACGGTGTTGTATAAAAACGTAAAGGAACAACAAAAGATATTAGAGATTTCAGGGGAGTTTACTCCCCTGACAATTTTGTAAATGTTCCACGTGGAACACATTTATTATAAACAAATGTTCAATAATTATATCTAAGCATCGGAATTTCAAAAATTACGATGTTATTAAACGAATACTTTTAACCGTTTTAACGAGTACAAGTTTGAATAAGCAATGGATTCTAACAATATTATCAGGGAAAGTTTTATATAAAACTGAAATGGAGTAAAAAAGATAAAGGGGTTTTCAGGGGGGTGAACTCTCCTGACAATCTTGAAGTAGTTATTTTAGGAGAAATTTTGTGGCTAAAGTTTTTGCTATTACTAATCAAAAAGGTGGAGTAGGAAAAACTACTACTGCTATAAATTTAAGCACTTGTATAGCTTTCTATAAAAAGAGGATTTTGTTAATTGATATAGATCCTCAAGGAAACACTAGTAGTGGAATAGGTTTAGATAGGTCAAAGATTAAAAGATGCATTTACGATGTTTTAATTAACCGGGTCCCAATAAATGAAGTTATTATGCAGACTCAGATAAAAAAATTAGATGTTTTGCCTTCAACTATCCAATTGGCTGGGGCAGAAATAGAATTGGTCAACTATATATCTCGAGAAAATAAACTAAAAAACGCTATCAAGCCCATAAAGGATAATTACGAATATATAATAATTGATTGCCCCCCCTCCCTTGGTCTTTTAACCTTAAATTCTCTTACTGCGGCAGATTCAGTGATCATACCCATTCAATGCGAATATTATGCTTTAGAAGGTATCGGCCAACTATTAAATACTATAAATTTGGTCCGAGAAAATCTTAATTCATCTTTAGAGATAGAAGGAATTTTATTTACTATGTATGACAGTAGAACAAATCTTTCTCGAGATGTTGTTGAAGAAGTAAAAAAATATTTTAAAGGGAAAATATTCAAATCAATCATTCCGAGAAATGTAAGGGTTAGTGAAGCACCAAGTTATGGGAAACCTGTGGTGGTATATGATAAAAAATCTAAAGGGGCGATAGCTTATAAAAAATTAGCTAAAGAGGTGATATTAAATGGTTAAAAGAGGATTAGGGAAAGGGCTAGAGGCCCTTATACCAAAAGTTGATAGTGCAAGAAAAGAATTTATAACCGAAATAGAAATAGATGATTTAACCCCCAACCTTTTTCAACCTCGTAAAGATTTTGATAGAGAAAAGATGGAAGAACTGAAAGAATCAATAAAAAAACACGGATTGATTCAGCCTATTGTGGTAAGAGAGGTTGCCACTGGTTATGAACTGGTAGCAGGAGAGCGAAGATTAAGGGCAGCCAGGGAAATTGGAATAAAGAGAATACCCGCTATCATCAAAAATTTTAGCAACGAAAAGAGTTTAGAAATTGCTTTGGTAGAAAACATACAAAGAGAAGACCTTAATCCTATCGAGCAAGCTAATGCTTTTAAAAGATTAGCTGATGAGTTCAAGCTTACCCAACAAGAATTAGCGAATGTAACTGGAAAGAGCAGGTCGTTAATTAGTAATACTATTAGATTGCTAAAATTGGATCAAGACATACAAAGAAATATAGCTGAAGGAAAACTATCTTTCGGTCATGCCAAATTGTTGTTGGGGATTGAAGACGAAGAGATGCAAAGACTAATAAGTGATAGAATAATAAGCAGTGATTTATCGGTAAGGGCAACTGAAAAGTTAATCAAAGTCATTACTCAACGAAAACAAAAGCAATTTAAGGTTAAGAGTATAACTATTGAACATTTCCCTGAAGCAGAAGAAAAGTTAAGAGAAATTTTGGGTACCAAGGTAAGTATATTATATGATGGTAAAAAGGGGAAAATAGATATTGAGTTTTATAGTAAAGAAGATTTAAGAAGAATTATTGATTTATTTTTAACGGAAAAATAGATTATATTTATAATTAAAAATTAAAAGCCAATTAATTAAGGTTATATAAGATTTATTATATTATATTAATGTATTTTAACCTTTTGTATGCCATCATGAGAAATAATAATAAATTAGAAAGGGTGATTGAAAATGAGCAAAAAAAGTTTTAATAATTTAATTTTTATTTTGTTCTTAGTGATTATATTTTTTGTTTCAGGTATTATTTTTTCTCTTTCTCTGGGGTTATTCTCCTTAGAAAATGTTTTTTTAAAGGTAAATTATATGATCTACTCTAATTTTTTAAACCAAGTTATATTAACTCTTGTCTCCGCTTTACTAATTGCTATGGCAATATATTTAATCTGGAGGAAAGGGCAATATGATAGAGAAGATTTAACTGTATCTCAAAAAACTTCGTTTGGGGAGGTTAAGATTTCTCTTAATTCTGTAAAACAGCTAATTTTAAAAGTGTTAAAGGAGATAAGAGAAATTAAGGAAGTAAGGCCGGAGATTAATTTACAAAAAACAGGGGAGATAAAAATTGATTTACATACTTGTGTTAAACAAGATGTAAATATTCCCGAACTTTCAGAGAGAGTTCAGAGAAAATTGAAAGACTATCTGTTAGAAACCAGCGGGATAGAACTGAAAGAAATTAAGATACATATAGATAAAATATTTTATGAAGACAAATAAGGCAAAAGATAAAAGTAAAAAAAAGAATTGCCCTTGTTTTAATATTAATATTATGATTAAAGTTGAGAAATAAATAAAGGTGGTGGATAAATAGTGTCTGATAAACAAGTTACAAAAAAAGATATGTCAGAATTAGGAAGTATTACAGTTTCAAAAGAAGTAGTAGCTATAATTGCTGCTCTTGAAACCATAAAGGTTAAAGGAGTAGTAGGTATTAGTAGTGGACATAGAGCGGGTTCAGTTGAGGTATTACCCAAAAAAGACCTTGTTAAAGGTATAGAAGTTTGGATGAAGCCAGAGGAAGTAGCCCTTACTATCCCTATTGTTACAGATTACGAAATAGGGATTTTCAAGGTAGCGCAAGAAGTACAGAAAAGGGCTAAACAATCTATTGAAACCATAACCGGTTTGAAAGTCTTAAAGGTTAATGTTAATGTTCAAGGGGTTAAATTTAAAGAGGAAGAGAAAAAGATAGAAGAAAAGAAGATAAAGGGAAAAATTAAAAAAATTGAAGAAAAAATAAAATAAAATGGTGGAATAGAAGTGGCAGGAATTATAAAATTATTGGTAGTAATCGGAGTTATTATTTTTTTGACAAAGAAAAAATGGAAATTAGAATACGTTATGCTTTTGGCCTCTTTATTATTGGGAGTGCTTTTTAATTTAAGTGCGATTCAAATAGGAAAAATTTTTGTTCTAGCCTTGATAGACCCAACGACTTTAAGGTTAATGGGAATAATTGTGCTGGTTTATATTTTAAGCGGCGTTTTAAGTAAAGTTGAAAGTTTGGATAATTTGGTCGATTCTCTTCGAGGTATAGTTAAAGATTATCGTTTTACCTTAGCTTTTATCCCGGCTTTATTAGGATTAATTCCTATGCCTGCCGGGGCGATGTTTTCTGCTCCTATGGTTAAAGAAATAGGAGATCGAGTAGGGCTTACCCCAGAAGAAGATACCTTTGTAAATTATTGGTTTCGACATGTTTGGGAATTTATCTGGCCACTCTTTTCAGGGATGATATTATTTGCTGGTTTATTAAGAGTAGAGATTCGAGAAGTTATCCTGGTTCAATTCCCTTTGACCATCACTGCGATAATAGTAGGCTTCATTTGGGAATACAAAAATTTAAAAAAAGATATTACGGTTATCAATAAAAGAGATATTTTGATTAATTTAAAAAATTTACTTTATGGAATCTGGCCCATTCTACTGATTATAATTTTAGTACTCGGGATAAAAATAGATATATTGATTTCTTTGGTAATAACTATTTTATCTATATTTTTTTTAAACACCAGTAAATTAACCGTAACCGAAATAAAGGGAATTATGAAAAATAACATAGATTTGGGTGTGGTACTTTTAATTGCTGGCATTATGATTTTTCAAAGAATGCTTCAGGTTTCGGGGGGAATAGAATTAATTCCGGAAATATTTGCTAAATTAAGAATTCCCTCTTTTATTGTTTTGTTTAGTATACCCTTTTTTATTGGGATAATGACTGGCTTAAGTCCTGCAGCGCTGGGAATAAGTTTACCCGTCCTTATTCCGATAATAATTGTTAAAGGAGAAGCAAATCTATATTATGCTATGTTGGCCTATGCCGGCAACTTTGTGGGAATAATGATTTCTCCTATGCATTTATGTTTAGTAGTGACTAAAAATTACTTTAAGGCGGATATTGGGAAAATATATAAAATGCTAATTCTGCCATTAATAATAATTGTTTTGGTTACCATTATGTTGGTTATAATTAATACATAATTAAGAAAATTATAAATATGGCTGGTTGTATATATTATAAATGAGGTGAGAGTGAATATGAGAAAATCGCCAAAAGAAATAGAAATTGAAAAGGAGATATTAAGTAGATTAAGTGGGAAGTCAGCTATAGCAGCCTCATTAATTTTTAATGATGAAGAAGCACAGGCTATGCAGAATTACGCCAACACTGTTTCTATAAAAAGGCTGGGTTATAATGACCATGGTCCGGTACATATGAGAAAAACTGCCCTAAATGCTTTAATTATGTTTAATTTATTACACGAAGCCGGGATTAAATTTAGCATAGAAGAGGAAAATATCGGCTCTGTAGAAGATAGCAAAGTGGCGGTATTAATATCATCTTTATTGCACGATGTTGGTATGTCAGTAGGTCGGGAAAATCATGAACTGTTAGGAGTTGTTTTTGCTACCCCCATTATTGAGAGAACTTTAGTTAAAATTTATAATACAGATATTGAAAAGAAGACTATTATTCAATCTTTAATCATTGAGGGGATTGCTGGTCATATGGCTACACAAGATATTCATTCCTTAGAGGCTGGCCTAGTATTAATTGGGGATGGATGTGATATGGAGAAGGGCAGGGCACGAGTTATTTTTCTCTTGTCCCGAACTCCTAAAGTAGGAGACATTCATAAATATTCTGCTAATTCTATTCAAAGAGTAGATATTATCCAAGGAGAAGAGAAGCCCATTAGAATTATCGTGGAAATGACTGAATCAGTAGGTTTTTTTCAAATAGAAGAAGTACTTTTCCCTAAAATTTTGTCCAATCCAGTAAAGCCTTACGTTGAGCTTTATGGACGAGTAACTGGAGAAGAAATGCGTCGCTATTTATAAATTCGTATCTTGGGAAGAAAAGAAAAAAAACCGATTTTTTGCTCACGATGTTCAATGCCTAATATGTGCTTAGGACATTTACTATCGGCCAATTAGTAAATTGGCAGATGAGTGAATTAATATATGGAGAAAATATGCAAAAGAAAAATCTTTATTATCAGAGTACACGAGGGGGCAATAAAAAAGTTTTATCTGCAGAAGCAATTATCAAAGGAATTGCTAATGATGGTGGATTATTTGTCCCCATAACTATTCCTCGGTTAAATCAGGATTTTAATAAGATAAAGGGTATTGATTATAAAACATTGGCCTATATAGTAATGAAAGAATTTTTTACTGATTATCATAAAGATGAACTGATGTATTGTATAAATCAAGCTTATGACAAGAAATTCGATACCGAGTTTATTGCCCCACTTGCCAAAAAGATGGGGGTATATTTTTTAGAGCTTTTCTATGGACCCACTTTAGCCTTTAAAGATATGGCTTTATCAATACTTCCTCATTTTTTAAAAAAAGCAGCCCAAAAACTTAAGCTCCATAAAGAGATAGTTATTTTAACCGCTACTTCTGGTGATACAGGGAAAGCTGCTCTTCAAGGGTTTGCCGATGTAGAGGGGACCAAGATAATAGTGTTTTTCCCTTGCCAAGGAGTTAGTAAAATACAAGAAAGACAGATGCTCACCCAGGAAGGGGAAAACACTTTTGTCATAGGTATAAGGGGGAATTTTGATGATGCTCAGAAAGGGGTAAAGGAGATATTTGAAGACATAGAATTTAATAAAAAGATAGCAGAAAAAAATTATATTTTTTCCTCCGCAAATTCTATAAATATAGGTCGGCTGGTGCCTCAGATAGTATATTATTTCTATGCTTATTTGAGTATGTTAGGTAGAGGAGAAATAAAGAAAGGCGAAAAGATAAATATAGCAGTTCCCACTGGAAACTTTGGAGATATTTTAGCAGCTTACTATGCCAAAGAGATGGGATTATCGGTAAATAAATTAATCTGTGCTTCCAATGAAAATAAGGTATTAGCAGATTTTTTCCATACTGGAATATATGATAAACGAAGAGAGTTGGTTGCCACTATTTCTCCTTCGATGGATATTTTAGTATCGAGTAATTTGGAGAGATTACTATGGGATATAAGTGATAAGGATGCTAAGAAGGTGAAAGAATTAATGAATTCTTTAAGAAATAAAGGCTTTTATCAGATAGATTCGGTAATGAAGGGAAGATTAAAGAATTTTTATGGTGGGTTTGCCTCTCAAGAGGAATGCCGTCAAAGTATAAAAGAAGTATTCGATGAGTCAAAATATTTGATCGATCCCCATACGGCAGTAGCATTTTCAGTGTATAAAAAATACGTTAAAGAAACTCAAGATAAAACGAAGACAGTCATTGTAGCTACAGCTAGTCCTTTTAAATTTACTAAAAGTGTGATGGAGTCAATAGATAACCGATATAAAGAATTTGATGATTTTGAATTAATTAAAAAAATGTCCTATTTAGCCCAAATTCCCATCCCTAAGGCAGTAAGGGATATTAAGAATAAGCCTATTCGTCATAAAATAGTTTGCAGGAAAGAGGAAATGAAGGCAAAGATAGCCGAGATTTTAAAATAGTCGATGGTGAATAGTTGTCAGTTAGTCGTTAGCAGGAAAGGTGTATGAAATACGCCCCTACTTTTATTTCCTGGAACCTGAATTTTACTCGTTATAGTTTTACCGCTTTGAACCTTTCGTTTTAAGATTTTAGCTGTATAAAATAATAACCAACGACTGAAAATTTATATTTAATGTTATCTACTAATTTATAAAAGGCGAAAATAAGATGAAAATATCTTTCTTAGGTGCTACCAAAATAGTAACCGGGTCTAATTTTTTAATCGAAACTAAAAACAGCAAATTTTTAATAGATTGTGGAATGTTTCAAGGGAACAAATCGATTAACAGGATGAATTATTACCCTTTTAGCTTTAACCCTGAAGAGATAGATTTTATGGTCCTCTCTCATGCCCACATAGACCACAGTGGAAGGATACCTAAGTTAATTAAAGAAGGATTTAAAGGAGACATATACTGCACCAAAGCAACCGCAGATTTATGTTCTATTATGCTTCCTGATAGTGGCCATATTCAAGAGATGGAAAATGAATGGGATAATCGCAAGAGAAGAAGGTCAGGGGAAAAATTGAGAGAACCTCTATATACTGTAAAAGAGGCAGAAGATAGTTTAAGATATTTTAAGCCAGTTTTGTATGACCAGAAAATAGAGTTAAACGAAGAAGTTGCTTTGAGATTTAGGGATGCCGGTCATATATTAGGTTCCTCTATAATTGAACTATGGATCAAAGAAGACAACAAAGAAGCCAAGTTAGTATTTTCAGGAGATTTAGGCAGAAGAGATAGGCCTATTTTAAGAGATCCTTTTCTCATTGATGAGACAGATTATTTGATAATAGAATCGACTTACGGAAATAGATTGCACCCTCCTTCAAAAGATGATGCTATAAAACTAATTTCTATTATAAATACAACTGCCCAAAGAGGTGGGAATGTGGTAATCCCTTCTTTTGCAATAGAAAGAGCCCAGGATATAATTTATGAATTGAATAAATATTATACTGAATATCTTAAAACTGTGAACCAGGATTTTTTAAAGGTGCCCGTCTATATAGATAGCCCTTTAACTGTTTCTGCTACTGAGATATTTTTACGAAATTCTGATTGTTTTGATGAAGATACCTTGAAACTTATTAAGATAGGGAATAATCCTCTGGATTTCCCAAATTTAAAATTTACTAAGACAGCAGAGGAATCCAAACAGTTAAATACCTCTAAAGAGAGCAAAGTAATAATTTCAGCCAGCGGAATGTGTACTGCTGGAAGAATAAAACATCACCTAAAGCATAATCTATGGAGAAAAGAGTCCAGTATTGTGTTTGTAGGATATCAGGCAGAGGGAACTTTGGGCAGAAGGATAAAAGAGGGTGAGAAGGTAGTTAAAATATTTGGAGAAGAAATTCAGGTAAATGCAGAGATTTATTCCTTGGAAGGTTTTTCCGGGCATGCTGATAAAAATGGGTTAATGTGGTGGATACAGAGCTTTAAAAGTAAACCCAAAAAAATATTTATAGTCCACGGAGAAGAGGAAGCAACTGAAGAGATTTGCCGGAAGATTGAAGAAGAGTTGAATATCGAAGCCCATATTCCTGAATTAGGAGAGGTTCTGACTATTGAAGGGGAAAGAATTTTGGTGGGTGAAAAATTAAAAGTAGACAGAAAAGAGAGAGAAAATAGAGAATTGAAAGAAAGTATTAAAAAACTAAAATCAGTCTTCTGGGAAGTATTGCAAAGATTAGAGCATGAAACCAATAATGTAGCAGATATTGAGAGATTAAATAGACTTCGGAATAAGCTAATTGAACTCCAAAAAAATATATTAGATTTAAATATGATGCTTACTGAGGGAATGAATAAAGAAAAAGATTAAAGGTGAGTATAAATATACTCAATTGGGGGTGTATTAAAATACACCCCCAATTTTTACAAAATGTTAAGGGAGTGAATTAAGTATAGTTTTTTATTATTCTGGCTGAATTTCTATTTCTTTGGGTTTAATTTCTTCTTTTTTGGGGAGAGTAATCTCTAATACCCCGTTTTTGAAGGTGGCTTTTGCTTTAGTTTTATCTACTTCTACTGGCAGAGCAATTGTTCTGGAATAGGTTCCAAAAGCCCTTTCGCAGCAGTAGTAGTCTTCTTTTTTGATTTCTTTTTCTTCTTTTCTCTCTCCCTGAATAGTTAGAGTGTTTTCACTAAGAGAGATCTTTACATCTTTTTTATCTACTCCCGGAAGCTCAGCTTTAACCAATATATTGTCTTTTTTGTCAATTACATCAATAAGGGGGGACCATTCCCCGCCCTCCATCCATCTTCTTCTAGTTAAGCGTCGACTTTCGGGTAAAAGCTCAAAATCAAAAAAATCATCAAAAAGATCTCTCAAGCGCTTTATTTCTTTTGGTTCCCATGGTACTAAAGGCATAATATCACCTCCTAATATTTTTTAAGTTAATTATGTTTTTATTGTTACTCCCTTAACAGAATGGGCTAAAATTAAAGAATAGTATCAAGTTTTTCTTGTATCTTTTCTTTGGGCATTACTCCAACAGTACGGCCAACTTCCTTGCCATCTTTAAAGACAATCAAAGTAGGTATACCCTGAATGCCAAGTTGGGCTGCAATATACTGGTTCTCATCAGTATTTAATTTACATACTTTTAATTTACCCTGGTTTTCTTCAGCTAATTTTTTAATAGTTGGTACTAACATTCGGCATGGCATACACCAGGGTGCCCAGAAATCGACCAATACAGGAATTGAAGATTCTAAAACCTCCTGTTGGAAATTACTTTCGTTTACCTCTACTTCTAACTGTTTATTGTTGGTCATTAATTTATTTCTCCTTTCTTATTTGTAATTTTATTATTTTTGGTTGAAAATTTTAGTGATTAATTCTAATCCCTCTTTTATCAATTCAATTTCTCTTAAAGAGAGGTTTTTTCTGATTCTATATTCAAAATTGCTTCTCTCTTGCTCAATCTGTTTTTTAATTTTAACTCCTTTAGAAGAAAGAGATAGAATGAAAGATCTTCTATCTTCAGGGTTTTCCCTTCTTGATAAGTATCCTTTCTTGACCAAGCTGTCTATTATTCTGCTCCCCCTTGAAGGAGATAACCCCATTTTTTTTGACAAAGCATGACAGGAGATTCTTTCTTCTAATCCAATTTCCGTAATGCCTTTATATTCCGCTAAAGAAATATTGCAAATAGTCCGAATTTGTTCTTCATCTGTCATACATCTTCTTTTTAATTCCAGAATCAAATCTATCAAGTTCTTATCCATCCTATTGCCAACCTTTTTGCTATTAGCAATATTTGCTAATAGCAATTATATAGTGTAAGAAAATATTTGTCAAGTGTTTTTAAAAAAATTTTTAAAAATTTTTTTGAATTCCCAGGAAATGGCCAAAGAAATTTTCAAAAAAATAATATTTTTTTGGCTTTTTGAGAAATAAACATCTAGTGCTAAGTTAACTAAGGTAGGATAGTTTTGAGATTGCTTCGCTAACGCTCGCAATGACATAACACTGAGTGTCATTGCGGAGGAAAGCGACGAAGCAATCTCAAGAAATGTAACATACTTTATTTAATAGAGCACTAGTTACAATAATATGATAAAATAAATAAAAATTATTATCTAGCATTGCTTATCATATATGGCGTAAATAGAAAATATTTTTAGAATAAAAAATTAGTCTCTTTTTACTAATGAAAATGGTAGCGAAATTAATATTTCATTAGGAGGTAAGATGCAAGAAAAACCATTACAATTAGAAAAAAGTTACGAGCTTATTATAGAGGGCTATTCTCATCAAGGGGAAGGAATAGGTAAGATTAATAATTTTACTGTTTTTGTGCCAGTTTACAATTTTATGTTTCGATATGTTTCCTCAAACAGGTCAT
>DOTB01000044.1:0-11521 GCA_003513845.1 Candidatus Atribacteria bacterium
GCTTTGCACTTTTTACCGAAGTTCTAATCCGAAGGTTAGATTAAACTATTGTGAATAAATTATTCATAAACTCTGATTTCATTCAAAATCTGTCAGTTTCCGAAAATTAAGCGTCTAAAAAACGCTAAAAATTATATTTTTACGCCTCCCAAATCACCAAACCCTTATAAGTAGCCACTTTCAGATTTTAAGGGGGGTGAAATTTAGCCAAAAAAGAACAATTTTTAAGGGGTAAAGTAAAGGAACCCTTCATCTACCCTCCGAAATATAAAAACTAAAAAATTTCTCTCCAAAAAGAAGGATTTTCCCAACCTTTTGTCGTATCAATTTAGTTAGTTACTAAAAGAAATTATGGAACGAAAAAAATGATTTTATCAATGGAAGATATAAGAAAATTATGTACCGAAAGTTCTTTTGAACGTGGTATAGAATATTTTCGGATGGGTAACGTCACCGATTTAGAGCAATTCGGGAATAGAATCACCGCTACGGTAGAAGGTACAAAAGAGATACCAGATTGGGGGATTAAAAAAATTTGACTAGATTTTTACCACTAAATCAAAGAACGACTGTTATAAAAATAAAAATCTGGTTAATTGAAAAGTTAGGTGAAAGAGAATAAATATTTTTGTAAAAAGGTGGTGATTAATTATGGAAACAGATTTAAATAGAATTAAAAAATTGTCAGAAGAGAAAGAAGATGAAAATTGGAAATTTAGATCTTTCTTAAAAGTATGTAATATTCCTTCGAAAAAAATGGATTCAATAGTTCATAGATTGTACCACCAGGTAGCTTCAAAAATTGATTGTGAGTCTTGCACAAATTGTTGTAAAGAATTAAATACAGTTTTAGAACAGGAAGATTTAAAAAAATTATCTAAATATTTAGAAATTTCTATTGAACAATTAAAAGATCAGTACCTGGCAAAAGATACGGATTTGGATTCTAAAAATTTACATTTAAGAAAAGACCTTGTCCCTTACTAAAAAATAATTTGTGTTCTATACCTTTAAATTGTCGTCCTAAAGATTGTGTATCCTACCCTTATCTCCTTAAAAAGGATTTTACTTCCCGATTAATGGGTGTAATAGGTAATTATTCTGTTTGCCCAATTGTATTTAATGTTTACGAACTACTAAAAGGTGAAATCTGGCATAAACGTTTTTCTGATGAGTTCAGTGACTTTTATTAAAATTATAAACTGTAACTATTAGATCGCCTCTTTCAATGTTAGCCTTCGATTCTTTAATATTTTCCATCTGGCGAAGATTTGGCAGCCTG
Organism: Candidatus Atribacteria bacterium; assembly: GCA_003513845.1. GTDB lineage: Bacteria > Atribacterota > Phoenicimicrobiia > Phoenicimicrobiales > Phoenicimicrobiaceae > Phoenicimicrobium > Phoenicimicrobium oleiphilum. Next base: position 1,283 of record DOTB01000044.1, read on the forward strand.
GGTAGTGCTATGTTCATCGGTGTTGGTGTTTGTTTCTTCTCTAAGGTAATAATTTTATCGGGTATTATCGGATTTTTAGAAAGAAAAAATTAATAAGCGAAACCAAAGAAGTACAAAGATTGATTATTAGTTAAAATCTTCCTAAACTGAAAACTTTCCTAAAAAAGCAGGATTTTTTAATCACTTTGTCGTATTATTTAATCAATAACAAAAAATTTTTTCAAAAAATAAAATTTTTTTAATAATTGTTGCCATACTGTAGTCAAAGTAGTGTGATATAATTACAAAAAATTTTCAATAGCATAAATTTTCGCCTACTCTTAACCGTCTTGCTCACGATTATCTATTTTCTAATCGGGGGTGAAAGATATAAATAAAATTGAAAGATTAATGAACACCATTATAATTTTAAAGTCCCATCCTGGCATCAAAGTAAAAAACTTAGCCCAAATATTTGATACCTCTTATCGCACTATCTATCGGGATTTCCAGTCTTTAAATTCTGCTGGCTTACCTGTATACTCCTCTACCGGACCTCATGGCGGTTATTATATTGATAAACACTACTTCCTGCCCCCTCTCAGATTTACCGGTGAAGAGGCTGCTTCTTTATTTCTGGCAGGGAATTTCCTCCTCCAGCAGAAAGGATTCCCCTACCAGAAATATATGCAACTAGCTCTGCTTAAAATTGAAAATCTCCTGGAGAAAAATAATAAAAAATATATCCGGGATGTAAAAGACTCTATTTCTTTTAATATTCAGAAGCTAAAAGATTATGAAGATTACAATGAAATATTTTCTCAACTGAATAAAGCCATTCTGGAAAAAAGACAGGCTCATCTCAAATACTACACCATCAGCCGAGATAAAATCACCACCCGCACTGTCAACCCCTACCACCTGATGTTCCGACAAGGAGTCTGGTATCTTATCGCCTACTGCCACTGGCGAAAGGAAACTAAGATATTCCGCATAGACCGAATCAAAGAGATAGAAGTCTCTGAAGAAAAATTTGAAATCCCGGCTAAATTTTCCCTCTCTACCTATATGGGTAAAAGCTGGCAGGTAGTAAGAGGAAAAGACCAGAAGATCAGAGTAAAGATATATCCTCCTGCTTCCCGTTGGGCAAAAGAAGAAGTGAGACATCCTACTCAAAAAATAAAAAAACTCCCTGATGGTTCTATCATCTTCTCTGCGGAAGTAAGTGGTTTAATCGAAGTTAAGAAATGGATTCTGGGGATGGGTAAGTGTGCTGAAGTCCTTGCCCCTAAGAGCCTGCGCAAAGAGATAGAGAAAGAGATTACTGGAATGAGGGAGAGATATAAATAGAATACTTTATATAAATTAAAACATTATATTAAACAGTAGTATGAAAAAGTAAAAAATTGGAGGTTTGCAATGATAGAAGCAATTAGGAATATTGGGGAATATTCACTTGAAAAAGAAGGGAAAAGCATTAATAATCCTTTAGAAATTTTACTTGATGACCCTGAAAGTAACCATAAAAACCCAACATATAAAAATATTTTTTCGATTGTCTTACAGGAAATAAATGGAGAATATATATATAAAAATATTGAGCACGAACGATATTCAAAGGAAAAGCTAAAAAAATATTTATACAAACAGGGGAATTCAAGAGGCATAGATATTACTCCCACATCCCGAATAACAAGAGTGAAAGAAGATGGTGCTAAAAAGACAACATTTGAACTTAAAATCTTATCATGGTTTAAAGAATATAAAAAATTGGGATCAAATGAAAATATAAACTTTTTGGTTAAAATTGGGGATTGTCTTAGAAGGAATAAAAATAAAATTAAAAAAGACTTAGAAATACAATACGAAGGAATAAATAAAAAAGAGAAATGTATTATTACGATAAAAATTAACGATAAATATCCGGGAGAGTACAACATCTTCAGAAATATTTTAGTTAATAGTGCTTCAGAAAAATTTTATAAAAAATATGGGGAAGTAGCAAAATCAGAAAATAAATTATGCTCAATATGTAAGAAAAAAAATGGAGAAGTTTATGGATTTGTAAATACTTTTAATTTTTATACTGTAGATAAACCTGGATTTGTCAGTGGTGGTTTTCAACAAAAAGATGCTTGGAAAAACTATCCTGTATGTTTGAATTGTGCGCTTACCTTAGAAGAAGGTAAAAAATATTTAGAAAAAAATTTGAATTTTAACCTTTTAAAGCCTAATTATGGAGTTAGATACTTTTTAATTCCAAAATTTATTAGCGGGGTAGACAAAGAAACAAAAAATGAGATTTTCGAAATCATGAAACAGCAAAAAGACCCAAAATTTAGAAAAACGGAAATAAATCGGCTAACTAATGCTGAAGAGGAACTTTTAGAATTGATGAGCAAACAAAAGAATTATCTAAATATGAACTTTATGTTTTATACTGTATCAAATGCCGAATTTAAAATTTTACTCTACGTCGAGAATATTTTGCCTTCGAGATTAAGGGAATTGTTTGATGCTAAAAAAGATATTGATAACGTTGAAATTTTTAAGGGATGCATGGTTCCTGTATCCGAAAGTAAAAAGAAAACCGGTGAAAGATCATTAGAATTTAATTTTGATGTTCTCCAAGATTTTTTTTATGATTTTACTAATAAAAGATGGATTAGTAGAAAATATTTCTTAGACATTGTAAATAAAATTTTTACTGGTAAACCAGTAGATTATGATTTTCTCTTAGATTTCATTATGCAAAAAATAAGAGATGACTTTATAAATGGATATCCCACAAAAATTGATACCTTGAAAGCTTTTATGTTATTAAACTATTTAAATAAATTAAAAATATTAAAATACAAAAAGGAGGAAATGACAAAAATGGAAAAATTAATTTTACCCAATGAAATAGGAGGCGAAATAAAAACGAAAATCGAGTCTTTTTTCGATAAATTTTCTGATTTTTTTGATAGCAATATTAAGAAGGGAATATTTTTAGAAGGAACTTTGGCTCAAAAGTTATTGAATATTCAAAGACTTCCTGAAGTAAGTAATGCCCAAGCAGGTAAAGAACCATTTAGACCGCGCCTAAAAAGTTTAAAATTAGATGAAAAGCAAATTAGAAAACTTTTGCCAGAGATGGAAAATAAATTAGAAGAATATGAAAAAAACTATTATCGGGATTTAGAGTCAATTATTTCTTATTATTTTGTTTCCTCAGGAAATAATTGGAATATAACCAATGATGAGATTAGTTTTTATTTTGTATTGGGAATGAATCTATCTGATTTATTTAAAAAAGAAAAAAATAATGGAGGTAAAGAAAATGAGTAATTTTATGAAAAACAGATCAGAAATCTTATTTCTCTACGATATCAAAGATGCCAATCCCAATGGAGATCCTTTAGATGAAAACAAACCGCGAATTGATGAAGAAACTGGAATAAACATAGTAACTGATGTACGTTTAAAAAGAACTATTCGGGATTATCTCATGAATTTTAAAAACGAAGAAATTTTTATTAGAGAAATTCGAAATGAAGAAGGAAAATTAAAAACAAAAGAAGATAGACTGAACGACTTAAAAATCGAGTCTCCAAAAGAATTAATAAATAAATGTATTGATATAAGATTATTCGGTGCTACTACAGCAATAAAAAACAAGACAATAACATTTACTGGACCTGTTCAATTTAATTTTGGAAGATCCTTAAATAAAGTAAATCTTACTTTTGTAAAAGGAACTACAGTAATGCCCTCGAGAGAAGCAAAAGGTCAAGGCACATTTACTGGAATGTATATCCTTCCTTATTCATTAATTTGTTTCTACGGAATTATCAACGAAAACACTGCTCAGCATACACAACTCAGTGAAGATGATGTAAATTTACTTTTAGAAGCAATGTGGAATGGAACCAAAAATTTAATTTCTCGAAGTAAGATAGGGCAGATGCCTCGTTTGCTTTTAAAAGTAAATTATAAAGAAGAAAATTATCATTTAGGAGATTTGGATAAACTAATTAAAATAAAAGATATTGACAATATACAAGAGGAAAAGATTCGCGATATTGGTGATATAGAATTAGATGCCAGTAAATTGGTAGAAACTTTAAATATCAATAAAGAAAAGATCGAAAGTATTGACCTTAAAATTGATGAAAGAGTTAGGATAAATTTGGAGGGATTGGATACATCAATTAAAATAAATAGCATTTCTCTTAATTAACAAAGAGGTGATTTAAAAATGAATAAGGTGTTAGTATTTGATGTCTGGGGAGATTATGCCCATTTTAGAAGATTTTATACTACTACCTCTCCCCTTTCTTTTCCTATTCCTCCTCGGACTGCCTTATGTGGTTTAATTGGAGCGATAATCGGTTTAGAAAAAGAAGATAATGATTATTTAAATTATTTTTCTACTGAAATTACCCATATTGCCTTAAAATTATTAAATCCCATAAAAAAGACGGTAATTGCTGAAAATTTAATACATACTAAAAATGCCAAAGGCCCGGGAATGAATTTAATAACTGAGAGGACCCAGATAAGATTTGAATTCTTAAAAGATCAAAAATATAGAATCTATTTCCATTGTCCCGATGAAAATAATATGGTATATCGAAAATTAAAACAAAATTTAACTCAACACAAAATGGTATATACCCCCTGTCTGGGCTTAAGCGAAAATATTGCCAATTATAATTTTGTTGGAGAATTTGAAATTGACATTCTTCCCTGTAAAGATGATTATATTTCTATTGATACAGTATTGCCTTTACAAAAAACTTTAGAAAAAGAAGGAATAATGTTTGAATCAGAAGGAGAATACTTTTCCATAAGAATGCCAATAGAATTAAATACTGAAAGGATTGTTACAAAATATGGGGATATCATTTTTGATCGCAAGGGTAGACCTATAAAAGCAAAATTAATTGAAGCTTATAGAACTATTAAATATGACGATGGTAGGAGGGAAAATATTGTCTTTATTGAATAGATTAAAATCCCATCCGGATAAACTATTATATGATCATTTGCAAAAAGTAGGAGATTTATGTCAAAAAATTTTATCACTAAAAAATCTAAATATAGACGAATATATAGATGCTAATGTTCTAAGAGACATTTCATATCTAATTGGAATAACTCATGATTTTGGAAAGTCAACTTCCTATTTTCAAAATTACTTAAAGGAACAAGATGAAATAAAAAAAGCAGAATTAAAGAATAAACCAGAAACCCGTCATAGCTTTATTTCTGCCCTTTTTACTTATTATATTGTAAAACAATATTTGACGGATAAAAAACTTATAAATGAGAGATATTATAAATATCTTCAGGTAATAAGTTTTTTAGTGGTAAAAAGGCATCACGGTAATTTAACCAATATCTTGGATGAAGTTATTGATTTTGATCAAAATAGCGAAGAGATATTTTTAAAACAAACTAATTCAATTAATTTTAATGAAATTAATTCTATTTACCAAAATCTTTTTCCTAAAATTAACTTTAAGTATGATTGCAATCTGTTTAAAAAAAATATTTTAGAATCCAACGCTGTTTATATCTATAATAAACTTGATAGATATGAAAAAAAATACGTAAAAGATTTAAGTCGCCAAGAAAAGAAATTAATTAGGAATCTAGATAAAGAAGATACTCTCTTCTATTATTTTATAACTTTACTTTTATACTCTCTACTCTTAGATGCTGACAAAATTGATGCTGCTGACCTGAAAGAGGGAGAAAGGATCAATATAAATAAGGATGTTGTAGATAGATACATAGAACAAAAATTTAAGAGAACCAAAAAAGAAGAATACAAAATAAACTCTATTAGAAATGCTATTTATCAAGAGACAACCACTAGTCTTAATGACTTGGATTTGGACAAAGACAGATTATTATCTTTAAACGTACCTACTGGAACTGGAAAAACTCTTACCTCGTTTTCTTTTGCCTTAAAATTAAGAGAAAAAATAGAAAGAGAGCAAGGATATAAGCCAAGAATTATCTATTCTTTGCCCTATTTAAGTATTATTGATCAAAATTTTGCTGTTTTTGAAGATGTTTTTAAACTTTACCTAAACGGAAAACAACCCGCTTCAGACTTATTGTTAAAACATCATCACCTTTCTGATATAACTTATACTACTACTAATTTCGGAAAAGAAGAGTTCGAAAATATTTCTCCAAAAGATATTAGTAAGGATATACTATTAATTGAGGGTTGGAATTCAGAAATTATAGTTACTACTTTTATCCAGCTCTTCTATAGCTTAATTTCTAATCGAAACAAATCTATTAGAAAATTTCACAACATAATAAATAGTATCATTATCTTAGACGAAGTCCAGGCAATCCCTCATTATTATTGGTTACTATTAAACAAAGTGGCTAATTTCTTAGCTGAAAAATTTAATATGTATTTTATTTTAATTACCGCTACACAACCTTTACTTTTTAATGAAAAGGCTAAAGAAATAAAACCTTTGATAAAAAATAAAGAGGAATATTTTAAGGCTTTAAATAGAGTAGAATTAATATTAAATTTGGAATCAGTTTGCTTAAATGATTTTAAAGATATATTGAAGGAAGATTTAATTAACAACCCCCACAAGGATTTCTTAATTGTCCTGAATACAATTAATTCTTCTCAAGAAATCTTTAATTTTGTTAAAGATTTGAACCTACAAAATACGAAATATTATTATCTTTCCGCAAATGTAATTCCCAAAGTTAGATTAGAAAGAATAAAAGATATCAAAAAGAAAAGCCCCAAGAGAAAAATTATTGTTAGTACTCAACTAATTGAGGCTGGTGTTGATTTGGATGTAGATATTGTCTATCGTGATTTCGCTCCACTTGATTCTATTAATCAGGTAGCAGGAAGATGTAATCGAAATTTCGGCCAAAAAAAAGGAATAGTAAAAATATTTGTTCTTAAACAGGAAGAAGAGAAAAGAGAATTTCATAAATTCATTTATGACTCCTTCATTATCTTCAAGACCAAAGATACTTTTGAAGAGTTTAAAAATAATAAAATTACGGAGAAAGATTTTTTAAATTTAAGTAATTTTTATTTTGATAAAGTTAGCCAGGGTAAATCAGATGATAAATCTAAAGAAATTTTAGAAGAAGTAAAAAAATTAAACTTTGAAGAAATGAGTAAATTTAAATTAATCGAAGTAGAGCATCAAAAAGCAGATATTTTTATTGAGTTAGACGAAGAAGCCCAGAAAGTATATAAAAAATATCAAGAAATTAAAGCAATCAAAAATTCTTTCGAACGTAAGAATGAATTTTTAAAAATAAGAAAAAATTTTTATGATTATGTCATTTCTGTTCCTTCTCAATATGCCCAAGGTTTATTAAATGATAAAGAAGAATTAGGTTATATTTCTAAGGATGAAATAGATCAAGGACATTATTATGACTCAGAAACTGGCTTTAAAAGAGAAAAAGAATCCGAAGGAGGGGCATTTATTCGCTAAATAAAAACTAAAATGAAATTAAAAACTATGCTCTTAAAAATGGAATCTGACCAACCGATAAGAGAAGATCCTGCTAAACTTCGTGGATTTTTTGCCAATAAATTTAGTAATTATTTATTTTTGCATAACCATTTAGGTAAAAATAAATTCCTTTATCAATATCCACGAATACAATATAAGACTATTGATTATAAAAAAGTAGTTTTAGGATTAGCAGAGGGAGTAAACGTCTTGCAAAATATTTATAATCAATATGACAAAATAACCCTGGGAGGAAACTCTTATCAGATATTTAGCAAAGAAATAATTGTAAAAGAGGAAGATTTTGGGATTGCTCCGGAAAATATAAAATACAAGTTTCTTACTCCCTGGTTTGCTTTAAATGAAGAAAATTATCAGAAATACAAAAATTATAGTTATTCAGAACGAACCGATCAACTAAAAAGTATCTTAATTCGCAATATTATGGCAATAGCTAAAACTTTTCAATATTTTGTTGACTCTAAAATAATAGTAAATACCAGACTAAAAGAAACTTCGATTAAATTTAAAGAAGAATATATTATTGGTTTTCTTGGAACATTTCAAGTAAATTTTAACCTACCTGACTATATTGGCCTCGGCAAATCAGTCTCTCGCGGCTTTGGAACAATTAAAAGGATAAATAATCAAAAAGAGTAAATTATGCAATTAGTCATAAATTCCAGAGGTTCTTATTTAAGAAAAAAGAATAACTGTTTTTTAATTAAAAATGAAGACAAGGTTTTTGAAGTATCGGTCAAAAAAATCGATAGTATACTAATTACGACCAGTGCCTATCTTTCCACCGATGCGGTCAAATTTGCGGTAGATAATAATATTGATATTATCTTTTTGGATTACTATGGCAACCCCTATGGTAGGGTCTGGCATTCTAAATTGGGAAGTACAACCCTAATCAGGAGAAAACAATTAGAATCCTCTACCGGAGAAACAGGCCTAAACTTAGCCAAGGAATGGATAATTTGCAAGATAGAAAATAATATTGATTTTTTAAAAAGTTTAGCCAATTCTCGCCCTAATAAAGAGAAAGTTATAAATGAATGTGTAGTTTCTTTAGAGAAAAAAATATTTATGCTCCGAAAAATGAAAGGTTCTCTGGAAGAAAAAAGGAATAGTATTATGGCTATAGAAGGGATGGCGGGGAAAGAATATTTTGAAGCTTTAAGTCATATTATCCCGGAACGATTTAAATTTAATGGCAGAAGTAGAAATCCAGCTAAAGATGAATTCAACTGCCTGCTTAACTACGGTTATGGAGTACTCTACTCTATGGTGGAAAAAGGATGCATCCTTGCTGGTCTTGACCCTTATCTAGGTTTTATCCATACTGATAATTATAATAAAAAATCCTTAGTCTTTGATCTTATCGAAATATTTAGAATATTAGTTGATAAGACTGTAGTTTATTTATTCAGTAAAAGAAAAGTCAAAAAGGAATATTTCGACCAAATAAAAAATGGACTTTCTCTGAATCAAGAAGGAAAAGCAGTTCTAATAAATGCCCTACAGGAAACTCTGGAGAAAAAGGTTAGATATAGAGGGAGAAATATTAAAAACCGAAATATAATTCAATTTGAATGCCATAGGATTGCTAATAATTTATTAAAACAGAAATGAGCTAAATTATAATGTTAGTCTGGGTTATATATGATATTGCTAAAAATAAAACAAGAAATAGAGTAGCGATATATTGTAAGGGATATGGACTTTATCACGTGCAAAAAAGTGTATTTTTAGGAACCCTAAACAAAAATGAGATAGATGAATTATCTTTAAAGTGTAATGAGATTATAAATAAAAAAGAAGATTCGGTTTATATCTTTCCAATGTGCGATGAGGATTTTAAAAAAGTAAAACTATTGGGTCAGGCTTTTGATAAAAAGATGGTAAAAGATGAAGTGATTGCCAAACTTTTTTAGGGAGCTGCAAGATGGAGGAGATTATAAAAGAGGGAGTTTATATTACTCCTTCAGAGGTAATAGAATATTTATATTGTCCGAGATTTATATATTTTATGAACTGTCTCTCTATTCCTCAGCACGAGGAACAAAGATACAAGGTTTTGATGGGTAGAGAAATACATGAGAAAAAATCTAAAATAAATAAAGAATATTTAAGAAAAAAATTACATTGTATCAAAAAAGAAATTTCTGTTTATTTGGCTTCTGATAGATATCACCTCAAGGGTGTAGTTGATGAAGTATTGTTTTTAGAAGATGGAACATTAGCCCCCCTTGATTATAAATTCGCCGAATATAAAGATAGACTTTTTCGCACTCATAAGATTCAATCGGTTCTTTATGCAATTTTAATTAAAGAAAATTATCACTGTGAAGTAAATAAAGGATATATTTGTTATACCAGGAGTAAAAATTTAGTAAAAGAAATACTTTTTAAAGAAAAAGATTTTAGGACTGCATTTAATATTATTGAAGAAATGTTAAGAATCATTCAACTAGGTTATTACCCTAAAGGAACAAGTTATTCGGCTAAATGTATCGATTGTTGTTACAAAAATATTTGCGTTTAAGAGGTAAAAGTGATAAAAAGATTGTAGTATAAGTGTTTGCGACTGAAAAAACCCTGCAAAAGGATTAATAAAGTGGTAATTTTTGAAGAAAATTATACAAAAATAAAAGGAAATAATTCTATAAAATATTCAGGAAATTATTATATTAATTAATTTTTTTAAATGTTTACAGTTGAAGAGGAACATCCATTAAAACAA
>DOTB01000044.1:11663-16044 GCA_003513845.1 Candidatus Atribacteria bacterium
ATTAAAACAAGGATTGAAACCCCATTGTATAGTTTCATATTTGCCTGCCTCTTCTAAGTTGAAGAGGAACATCCATTAAAACAAGGATTGAAACATTGGGATATACACCACCCGAAGGCTGGGATGTAAGCAGTTGAAGAGGAACATCCATTAAAACAAGGATTGAAACCGTATATATCAGCAGCCATACCGTATATATGGTAAGTTGAAGAGGAACATCCATTAAAACAAGGATTGAAACAACACTACATGGTAATATACCGCGCTTATTTTATAAAGTTGAAGAGGAACATCCATTAAAACAAGGATTGAAACACTATCGGCTAAGGGATTATCTAATTGATTATTTAAGTTGAAGAGGAACATCCATTAAAACAAGGATTGAAACTAATATTTTGTTAGCTTATAAAATTCCTTTACTTCAGTTGAAGAGGAACATCCATTAAAACAAGGATTGAAACTTTTTTTTACCGGATTAATTAAATTAATAAAAAATAGTTGAAGAGGAACATCCATTAAAACAAGGATTGAAACTTTTAGGTTCTGTAATTTTGCAAAACTCCGGATAAAAGTTGAAGAGGAACATCCATTAAAACAAGGATTGAAACTTTCCGGAACTGTAGCTTTCATTACATCTTTAACATGTTGAAGAGGAACATCCATTAAAACAAGGATTGAAACCTATACTCTCGCTTCGCTCGATACATAAGACGATTATGTTGAAGAGGAACATCCATTAAAACAAGGATTGAAACCACAGGTGGTAAAGGGGACAGATGCAGCGGAGTTAGAGTTGAAGAGGAACATCCATTAAAACAAGGATTGAAACTTGGCATAAGTTGCTGTGGAGACATCCCACGCAGTAGACGTTGAAGAGGAACATCCATTAAAACAAGGATTGAAACATAAATTATCACTAAATAACTTGACAAATATATTTTTTGTTGAAGAGGAACATCCATTAAAACAAGGATTGAAACAAAAATGAAAAAATCGCTCAATTTAGGTAAGAGAATGTGGGTTGATATAAAAGGAGTGTCAAACGAAAGTAGGGTTCAAATCCCTTTTAAGTTTAAAAAAGGAGGTTGCAATGGCAGAATGTGAATGTCTAAAAAGCTGTCCATTCTTTAATGCCAAGATGGCGAATATGCCTGCCACAGCGAATATAATGATTAAAAAATACTGCAAGGGAGATAATTCCATCTGTGCGAGATATATGGTCTTTAAGGCATTAGGCAGAGAAAAAGTGCCTATAGACCTTTTTCCAAATCAAATTGAGAGGGTCAAAGAGATAATTTCAAAAGGATAGTCAGTTATTAGCCTCTGGTTGAAAAAGGAGGGAATATGAAAGGTAAAATCTTGAGTTTGATGGCACTTGCCATCATCGTTCCAATGGGGCTTCAAACTGGTTCCTTAAACGTCAGGCTTATAGGCTATTATGATACCCCGGGCTGGGCTCAGGGCGTCTATGTCTCAGGTGGTTATGCTTATGTTGCCGATAGGGGTGCTGGTCTGCGCATCATAAATGAACCTTTGATGGTGAAAAAGACAAAAACAGGAGATTTCTCCTTAAAAATTTTTATAAATACTCAGGATTTATGGAGAGAGAACTCCAGGAAGGGGGTAAAGTTATGAAAAAAGGGGTAATTTTATTTATCGTGTTATTTTTTGTGGGCACCACCATATCTTTTGCTCAGGAGGATGTAAAGGGAAGTAAAGATCATCCACTTATTGGTAGGTATCCCGGTTCCTACATTTACCATTATGATGAAAAAGAGTTTGATGAATTTGAAATCCTTCTTGGTCCTGTCAAATCAGCTTCAGATCAGGATATTCAGCAGGCAAAGAGAGAAAAGGTTGAAGGTAAGGTTACAAAGATTCAATATAAGGCACCTAAAAATAGGAGTCCTCTTGAGGTTTTTAAAAATTATGAAGAAGCGATAAAGAAAGCAGGTTTTAATATTATTTATTCAGCAAAGGGAAGTGAAATTGCAGGGATAAGAAAATTTCTTTATCCTTATTTTTGGGATGTTTATGCCTCAAGCGATGATGTGAGAAACTTCTTTTATCTTTCGGCAAAGAGTAAGGCTAATGATAAGGTAATTTCTGTTTGTGTATTACCAGGTTTTGACGGACCAATTGTTTTGCTTGGAATTGTTGAAATAAAACTGATGGAAACAGGACTGATAAAAGCAGAAGACATTTATGAGGGGATAAAGAAAGAGGGGCATATTGCTATTTACAGTATTTATTTTGATTTTGATAGGGCCGATATAAAGCCTGAATCAAAGCCTGCACTTGATGCAATAGCAAAATTTTTGAGGGACCATCCAGAGATAAAACTTTATGTAGTGGGACATACGGATAATATTGGTAGCCTTGAATATAATATGGACCTGTCCAAGAGGAGAGCTGAGGCTGTTATTAAAGAACTTGTTGAAAAATATGGTATTGAAAAAGAAAGACTCAAGGGATTTGGGGTAGGTCCTCTTTCACCTGTTGCCTCGAATAAAACAGAAGAGGGAAGGGCAAAAAATCGGCGTGTAGAGCTGGTGGAGCAATAAATCTATAATTATGTGGATACTTCGCTTGATAGGATAAAAAGCTTTTCTACCCAAGTTTTTCACACCACCTTGCCATCCCATGTTCTTTTATACCAAAATCTACTTTGTGCTTTTTAAATATCGGCATTCCTATTTGTCCCGTAAGCCAGATAGTCATATTTTTTCCCATTTTTTGTGGTAGAAGTTGCTACTTTTAATTCTAACTTAAAAACAGTGCCATAAAAGGAAGAAGGGTAACTAAAATGAGATGGGAAAATACATGTTTGAGTTTATTCTATTTTTCCTCTAAGGTAGAAAGAGCTACTTTGAGAGCCTCTCTTACCCAGGATTCTTTTAAGGAAAGTGTAAGATCAGGGGAGGAAAGAGCATTTCGAATCTTTGATATTAGTTCTTTTTTCTCATCTGCTTTATAATTTTTCTTTTCCTCACTTATCTGAAATACAGGTTCTTTCCCAGTCTGAATTAAAACGTCAATGATGCGAAGTATTAATGAGAGATCCCTTTCATCTAGCCATTCACTGACCTTCAAAAGTTTCTATCTTTTCTTATCTTTAAGTAAATTCTTGATATCCTCAGGAAGAAGATCTAACAACTTAACAACACTCTCGTCTTCAAAAAAAATAGCTTAAAGGAACAGAAAAGGATTTTCCTATGCGTTCCAACATTTTAAGAGAAGGATACTGTTCTCCCCTTTCTATCTTTCCTATATAGGTATAATCAACTTTTCCTTCAATACGGCTGGCAAATTCCTTTTGTGTCAAACCAAGTTTTTTCTTAAGTTTCTAAGTTTTTTCCTATGCTCATTCTTTCCTCACATTTGCTATATACTAAATCATTTACAATGATTATTTAACTATATTTTTTCTTGACAATAATAATGGGTATTCCGGGGACAGTATATTGATTTCTTGAACTCAATGCAATTTCTGTCCTATGGTTTTCCCATGGCAAGGATTGCACGAGTCGTAGTGGAAGGCATGCCGCACCATATCACCCAGCGGGGAAACCGCCGGCAGGAGACCTTTTTTCGGATGAAGACTATGCCGCCTATCGAGATCTCATGGCACAATGGTGCCGAAAATATGAGGTGGACATATGGGCCTATTGTTTGATGCCGAACCATATTCATCTGATTGCCGTACCCGGAAAGAAGGAGGATCTCAGGCTGGCCATCGGGGAGGACTACCATCGCCGGTATACCCGCCGTATCAATTTCAGGGAAGGCTGGCGTGGACACCTGTGGCAGGAGCGGTTTTCTTCTTTTCTGAATGTCTCAGACCCGGCAAACCCTTTTGAGGCAGGTTTTTATGATACCCCGAGCTTAGCTTATGGCGTCTATGTCTCAGATGGTTATGCATACATTGCGGATTGTGATGCTGGTCTACAGATCTATGAGTTTTATACTATCGGGATTAAAGAAACAAGTTCTTATGCTATTTTAAAGCCAAACCTCCTTAATAATCCGGTAAGGGGAGAGATAAGACTTGAAATTGGGGAAAGAAAAGAACCAATAAAGTTTTCGCTTTACAATACATTAGGTGAGAGGGTGAAGACCTATTGGGTTGATGGGCAGGAGAGTAGAATAAATCTCTCGGTGAAGGGTCTGGCAACAGGTATCTATTTCTTAAAGACCGAGGAGAAAACAACCTCTCCTATGATAAAGGTAGTGATAGTGGAATAAGGAAGGGAGGTTTTATTTTTTAATTCTCCTATATGGTGGATTGCACCTTCAAAGTCAATATATAAAGGTCTTCCTATGGGGATATTCTACAGGGGAAAGAATTAAAATCAACGACTGTTAGCTAAAAGTTAAAAGT
>DOTB01000076.1 GCA_003513845.1 Candidatus Atribacteria bacterium
CCGATAGTTGCTGGAACAGATAAGTTTACTAAAAGTTTACCTATTCTTTCTTCTCCCAGTCGTGCAGTCATCTGTTTCATAAATTATCTCCTGTTACGATTTCCTTTTTTCTTCCTCAGTAAGTGCGCGATTAAGGATTTCCAGACCTTTGATTATATCATTAATTTCTTGTTCAGAAAGTTTTTTTAGTAGCTGGGCAAAATATTCTTCCTTTTTTCGGCGAAAATCATTGCAGAATTTCTGACTTTTTCCGGTTAAGGATATTTTTACCACTCTTCGGTCATCTTTAGTGCGCTTACGTTTTATAATATCTTTTTGTTCGAGCCTATCCAGGATTCCCGATACAGTACTATCAGATAATCCTATTTTGGCACTTAATTCACTAACTTTCTGCTCTCCGTGTTTTTCCAGTATCGATATTACTGAAATCTGGGGAAGGGTAAATCCTGAATCTTGTATTAAATTATGAAATTTATGTCTCATAAATTTATTAAAATTTCTGGTAAGATCAACTATTTTCGAAATATTATCAAATTTAGGATTAGACATAATTGTATTTCCTCCTCTTTGATAAATTGAGATTTATATCATATAATAAAAAGTATATATAATATATATAAGCATAATAAAACTAGGACTTTAAAAATTATTTTGCATTAATATATTTATAATACAAATATTTAGTATACGAAATATTATAAAAGATGGTTTTGTCTTTGTCAAGCATGTAAATTGACATCCATTTGATGTATGTGGTTTACCCAGCAGGTAACTATAATGTTGATGTAAATGAAGTAAGCGATACCTTTGTATTGAAATAAAGAATGTCCCATTTGCAGGGTGTAATAGATGGAACTTTTAATCTAACAAAAAGAGAAAAAACTTTAGTACTGAAGAAATGGACGAGAATTTAATATCGCTTCCTGTTCCTAAATACATAGTTTTAGGGAATATTATAGATTTAAAATCTCCCGTAGGACAATTTGTTCTAACTATAGCAATTTTAATCTTTTTATTAAAGATAAAAAAGGGAAATGTTTAAGTTAGTTTAAACTTTAGTGGGATAGTTAGGTAATTTAAAAAATATTTAAAAAACATTTGAATTTAAAAATATTTTGTGATAATATTTTAAAAGTTATATTTTCGGAAATATTCTGGATAGCTTATTTATTAGATAAATTAAATATATAATCTTAGAAATTTTAAAAAGTTGAAAAAGGCAAACTATTCGAAAGGATAGGGCGCAAAGTCATGGGTCTAAAACTTTTTTAGTTATGATCGCCAGACTGCCAGCTTTTATTTTTTTTGAAGATAAAAGCAATAGTATTAATTCTAACAATCATAAATTCATTATCTAGAATTTTTTATTATAAAAAAATGTTTGTCCAACAAATTGAATTGTTTGTTTTGTCAGATTGCGGTTAGGAATAGTGCTAAAGGTGGTTTAAGGCGATGTCTAAAAAGATTTATAGAAATAATATAGAAAATACAAAGGAAAAAGAAAAAAGCAATGAAGAATTATTAAAAAAGATAGAAAGATTGCAGCAGAGAATTAATGATTTAGAAAAATTATCTGATAAACCTCAAAATATACAGGATGAGACAGAGCAATATCCTGAACCCCTTGAAGACCCAGTTACAACTTGTACTCTTAAAAGAACAGTTGTCAATGAACAAATTTTGCAGGAAATTGATAACCCTCAGAAGACTACGAAAAGATTACTCGAGATTAAAAGAAACTATGAAAAGATTGGTGCAATAATTCCGAATGCTTTCATTATTGCTGACGAAAAAGGGAAGATTATTTTTTGGAATAAGGCTGCAGAAAAAATATTTGGTTATTCTTCAGAAGAAACCTTAAACAATGATTTGCTTAGTATTCTTATCCCTTCAAAATATCACCAATCCTTTAAAAAAGGATTTAATAGGTTTAAAAATAGTGGCGAAGGTTCTATTATAGGAAAGACTTCAGAATTTATCGCCAAAAGGAAAAATGGAGTTAATTTTCCCATAGAAATATCCCTGTCTGCAATAGAGATAGATAAAAAATGGCATTCAGTAGCCATTATCCAGGACATTAGTGAACGCAAAAGAATGGAAGAAAGTCTAATCCAAACCCATCAAAAATTAGAAGAAATGCTAAATAATGCTGTAAATACTCTAGTAAAGATAATTGAATTAAGGGATTCTTATACTTCGGGTCATCAGAAGAGAGTATCAGAGCTTGCTGTAGCTATTGCCCGAAAAATGGAGCTTTCTAAAAAAGAAGTTAAATTGATAAAGATTGCTGCCCTGGTTCACGATATCGGAAAGGCAGGTATACCTTCAGAAATTTTAAACAAACCAAGTAAATTAACAGAGCTTGAATTTAACCTAATTAAAGCTCATCCCCAGGCTGGTTACAATATTTTAAAAGAGGTAAGTTTTCCCTGGCCAGTAGGAGAAATTATCCTTCAGCATCATGAAAGAATAGATGGTTCAGGCTACCCCAGAAGGTTAAAGGATAATAAGATTCTGGTAGAAGCCAGGATTATAGCTGTAGCCGATGTAGTGGAGGCGATGTCTTCCCATCGTCCTTATCGTCCAGCTTTGGGTATTAAAAAAGCCCTGGAGGAAATCTTCCAAAAACGTGACATCCTTTATGACCCTAAAGTAGTAGATACCTGCCTGAAGCTCTTTAGAGAGAAAAAGTTCAAATTTTAGTTTTGTATTGAACTATTTAATTTTAAATTCTTCCCCCCTTTTTTCTCCACTTGTAAATAATAATATTTACATTAATAATATACATATTTTAAAAGCAAAAATAAAAAATATGTTATAATAATTAAAATATTTTATTACATTGGAATTTCAAAGGATCCGATGTTATAATATAAATTTTTTACCCCTTTTCACAAGCACAAATTTAAAATAAAAATAATGGATTTTAACAGATTGTCAGAAAAGGTATTGTGTAAGGCTGAAAAGAAATAACTAAAGACCCAGTAGGGTTTTAAAGGAGTTTGTTCCCCTGAGCGCCTTGAGACAAGATGTAATTTGATTGGGCATATTTATTGAGAATTAGAAATTTCTCTAATCTAATTTACGGGTAAACTTTATCTCTAAGGGGAGGTAAAATAAACTGGTTTATTGTAGGAGGGATTAGGATGAGAAAAACTAAGATAGTATGCACTATTGGTCCAGCCAGTAGTTCTTATGAGGAAATAGAGCAGCTAATAAAAAATGGTATGGATGTTGCTCGATTAAATTTTTCTCATGGCAATTACGAGGAACATCTTCAAAAAATAAAATATATCCGCCAAGCTTCTTTAGAGATAGGCAAGCCTATAGCTATTCTCCAGGATTTGGGAGGTCCAAAGATAAGGATTGGGAAGATTAAAAAAGAACCTGCTTTTTTAAAGGAAAATTCCTCTTTTATTCTCACTAATCGAGAGGTTCCTGGAGATACACAGGAAGTATCTATTACTTTTCCGTCATTACCCCAGAAGATGAAGAAGGGGGACCGTATTTTTTTAGCTGATGGAACCTTAGAACTTAAAGTCAAAGAACTTACTTCTAATGATATTATTTGTCAAGTAGTGAGGGGTGGTAAGCTGAATTCTCACAAAGGAATAAATATACCAGATATATCTATGGGTATCTCCTCTTTAACTGAAAAAGATTATCAAGATATCCTTTTTGGAATAAAAAATAAAATAGATTTTATTGGCCTTTCTTTTACCAGAAATGCTGATGATGTCTTAAGGGCGAGAAAAATATTAAAAGAAAATGGAGCAGAAGATATCTTCTTAATTGCCAAGATTGAAAAGAAAGAGGCAGTAGATAACCTCAAAGAGATAATAGAAACCTCTGATGGAATAATGATTGCTCGGGGTGATCTGGGAGTAGAAATACCTTTGGAGAATGTTCCTTTGGTTCAAAAAGATATAATTAAGAAATGCAATCTTGTGGGGAAGCCAGTGATTACTGCCACACAAATGTTAATGTCGATGGTGAGTGGACCTCGACCTACCCGTGCCGAGGTAACTGATGTAGCTAATGCAATCCTTGATGGGACTGATGCAATTATGTTATCTGAGGAGACAGCAGTAGGTAATTATCCTCTGGAAGCAGTGGAAACTATGAACAGGATTTCTTTAAGGACTGAAAGGGCTATAGATTATGAACGAATATTAAGTGAAAGATCACGTTCAGTTAAACCTACCAATCCAGATGCGATAAGCCATGCCACCTGTCAGGTAGCTCTGGATTTAAAAGCAAAGGCGATTGTCACCTTTACCTTTTCAGGTAGTACAGCACGGATGGTATCTCGATATCGTCCCCCTGTTCCTATTATTGCAGTCAGCACTCAGGATTCTACCGTGAGAAGGCTTGCTCTTAGCTGGGGAGTTTACCCCTTTAAATCTGATGAATTGGAAAATACTGATGATATGATTAAAAAATCTAGAGAAGTAGCTTTAGCAACTGGATTGGTTAAGAAAGGGGATAAAATAATTATTACTGCCGGAATTCCCTTTAGAATCCCCGGTACTACTAACTTGCTAAAAGTGGAAACATTATGATTTTTCATAAAGGAGTTGCTGAAAAATTATAAGAAATAAGAGAGAATGTCTCCTATTAATAAAGGAGGTTTGGGTATGAAAGCGATGGTACTGAAAAAAATTTCTTCAATAAGAGAAAGACCTTTGAAATTAATAGATTTACCTATCCCTACACTTGGCCCCAAAGAAATTTTAGTTAAAATCTCTACTTGTGGGATTTGTCATACTGAATTAGATGAGATTGAGGGGAGAGTTCCTCCCACCAGATACCCCATAGTTTTAGGGCATGAAATTGTAGGGAAAGTGAAAGAATTAGGCTCAAGAACATGTAAGTTTAGAGAAGATGATCGAGTAGGGATTGCCTGGATCAATTGGGCTTGTGGAGAATGTTCATTCTGTCTTAAAGGGGAGGAGAATTTGTGTGATAAAGCCAGGTGGACGGGGAAGGATGTAGATGGAGGTTATGCCCAGTATACGGTAGTTTCTGAAGAATTTGCTTATCCTATTCCAGAAAGATTTACCGACCAAGAGGCGGCTCCTCTTCTTTGTGCAGGTTCTATTGGTTATAGGGCGTTAAGACTTTCTGGGATTGAAGATGGTCAAGTTTTAGGACTCTATGGCTTTGGTGCTTCTGCTCATATCGTCATTCAAGTTGCTAAGTATCAATACCCCCGTAGTCCTGTTTTTGTATTTACTAGACCAAATCAAGAGGAACATCAAGATTTAGCCAGAAAATTAGGGGCAGATTGGGTTGGGGCAACAGGGGATACACCTCCTGACAAACTTAATTGTGCTATTGATTTTACTCCGGTAGGAATACCAGTGAGAGAGGCTTTGAGAAACTTAGAAAAAGGGGGAAGGTTAGTAATAAATGCCATTCGCAAAGAAACTCCCATCCCTGAATTAGATTATGCTCAACATCTCTGGCATGAGAAGGAAATAAAGAGCACAGCCAATGTAACGAGGAGAGATGCTCAGGAGTTTTTGCTCCTGGCGGATAAGATTCCCATTGTCCCTAAAGTTCACGAATTTAAATTAGAAGAAGCAAATGATGCCTTAATTTTACTTAAAGAAGGAAAGATGCAAGGGGCAGGAGTTTTGAGAGTAACAAAATAATAGAGGGGAAGAATAATGGATCTAAACAAATTACTTATTTAATAAAACGACTGTCTAAAGGTTTCTTTAATGAATCTAATTATTTAAAAATTTATATAAAATATTTAAAGGAGAGTTTATTAATGGCAAAATTAATTTTTTTAGGCACCAAAGGAGAAATTGAAAAAGAAACTCTCAAACATCGATATCACTCCTCGATTTTAATAAATTTTAATAATTTTAAATTATTAATAGATTATGGTTTAAAACATAAGTATAAATTAGAAGAGATAAAACCAAATGCAATACTGATTACTCATGCTCATCCTGACCACTATATCTGGTTAGAAGAGAATATAAAAACTGAAGTTCCAGTTTATTTAACTGAAGAGACTTTGAGCTATGGAAAATATAAGCCATACAATTATAGAATAATTGCCATTGGTAATAAATTCAAGTTGAATTTTTTAGAAATAATTCCCTATCGAGTATTACACTCTATAAGGTGCCCAGCAGTAGGTTTTAAAATAAAGATTCCAGAAAATGAGACCCTGGTTTATAATCCTGATTTAGTAGACATTTTAGATAAAGATGAGATATTAGCAGGGGTTAGTCATTATATTGGTGATGGTTCTTCTCTTAAGATTAACCTGGTTAGAAGGAGAGGAGATCAGTTTTTTGGCCATACCAGGATTATTACTCAGATAAATTGGTGTAAAAAATACGATATAAAAAACATTATCTTTACCCATTTAGGAAAAGAAGTTATAGAAAAAGAAGAAGAATTTTCTAAAAAATTTCCAGAAGCTATTTTGGCTTATGATGATATGGAATTAACACTATGAATATTTTTAGAATTAAAGGAGGGGATTGCTTTGAATAGGGCAAAAGTTTATTTTACAGATTTAAGAGCAAAGCCAGGGAAGAACTTGTTGGATAAATTAAAAAAGTTGATTTTAGAAGCCGGTATTAAAGAGATTGATTTTAAGGATAAGTTTGTAGCCCTAAAAATTCATTTTGGGGAACCGGGAAATCTTTCTTATATTCGGCCTAATTATGTGGCCTGCATAGTAAAATTAATAAAAGAATTAGGAGGGAGGCCATATCTGACTGATGCCAATACTCTTTATTATGGCAAGAGGGCTAATGCAATAGACCACTTAAATACAGCCATGGAGAATGGATTTAATCGGATTGCAGTAGGATGTGATGTAATTATTGCTGATGGACTGAAAGGGACTGAATATCGCCAGATTCTTATCAATCAAAAACATTTTCAAGCTGCCAAGATTGCTGCAGCTATTGCTGATGCTGATATTATTATTTCTCTAACTCATTTTAAGGGTCATGAAATGACAGGTTTTGGAGGTACTTTGAAAAATTTAGGGATGGGCAGTGGTTCTCGGGCTGGTAAAATGGAAATGCATTCTAAATCTAAGCCAAAAATAAAACTTAATAATTGTGTGGGTTGTGGGCAGTGTATTAAAAACTGCTCCCGGGAGGCAATTCATTTTAATAGAAATAAAAAAGCAGAAATTGATTATGAAAAATGTATTGGTTGTGGTCAATGTGTAGCAGTTTGCCAGTACAGTGCAGCAGTTGCAGGCTCTGATGAATCGGGAGGCAATGTCCAGGAAAAGATTGCAGAATATACCTATGCAGCATTAAAAGGTAAACCCCATTTTCACATTAGTTTTATTATGAATGTTTCACCCTATTGTGATTGCTGGAATTATAATGATATAGCTATAGTACCAGATATAGGAATGGCTGCCTCTTTTGATCCCGTAGCCCTGGATAGAGCTTGTGTAGATTTAGTAAATAAAGCCCCTATGGTCAAAGGTAGTATTCTAGAAGAGAAGCATTTTCGTTCCGGGGAAGATAAATTTGCCAATGTTCATATTGATACCGATTGGAAAGTAGGCTTGAATTATGCAGAAAAGATAGGTTTAGGTACACAGAATTATGATTTAATTATAGTTAATTAAAATAATAATAGAAGGAATATTAAGAATTTTCTAATAGGTTAAAAAATGCCAAAGATCTTCTCCAGGTGAGAAAAGAAATGGATAAAAAAGAAATAATTGAAAAAACAGAATTGTTTGTAAAAGAAGCCTTAAGTAAAGATAGTACTGGGCATGATTGGTGGCATATCCACCGGGTAAGAAATTTAGCTAAGCGGATTGCCAGAGAGCAGGAGGCTGATATATTTATAGTGGAATTGTCTGCTCTTTTACATGATATTGGGGATTATAAATTCTTTCAGGGAAATGAAAAATTAGGTGAAAAAAAAGTAAGGGAATGGCTATCTTCTTTAGAGGTTTCTCCCTTGCTAATCGATAAGATTGTAGAAATTACTTCTCAGGTCTCTTTTATGCACACTTTACCTGATAAGGGAGGTAAGAGGAAAGATAAAAAAGATTCTTCTACTTTAACAATCTCTAAAGAATTAATGGCAGTAACTGATGCCGACCGTCTAGATGCCATGGGAGCAATAGGTATTGCCCGGGCTTTTACTTACGGAGGATTTTTTAATCGACCAATTTATGACCCGAACATTAAACCAAACAAATCCATAACCAAAGAAGAATATAAAACTACCGAAGCCCCTTCTATTAATCATTTTTATGAAAAGTTATTGAAACTCAAAGATATGATGTATACCTCTTTGGGCAGAAAAATAGCCAAAAGAAGACACCGTTTTCTAAATCTTTACTTAAAACAATTTTTTAAAGAGTGGAAAGGGAAAATGTAAACAAAGGTGCCTGGCACCTTTGTTTACATTTTTAAGATTGGAGGTAAGGGTGTATAAGAATTTTGATGGAACACTAATTATTTTAGTAAGACATGGGGAATGTGAAGGAAATATTAAGGGGATGTTTAGAGGGAGGGCAGATTTTCCTTTAAATAAGAGAGGGTTTATTCAGGCTCAAGATTTAGCTCAGGAATTAAAAAAGTTTCCCCTTAAGCATATTTATACCAGTCCTCTGTCCCGAGCAAGGCAGACCGCTGAAGCAATTGCCCGACAATGTAGAATAGAAGTTAAAGTGGAAGAACAATTTAATAATATTGAATTAGGAAGTTGGGAAGGGCGATTTAAAAAAGAGATTGCCGAACTGTATCCTAAAGAATGGGAGCTCTGGGTGAACAATCCGGAAAAACTAAAAGTGAAAAATATGGAAACTCTTTATGATGTACAAAGGAGAGCCAAGGACTGTCTGGATAGTTTAGTTTCCCGACATAACGGAGAGGTTTTAGTGATAGTTTCCCATCGAGCAGTCCTCAAACCGCTTATTGCTGCTTGCATAAATATTTCTCCTCCCTATTTTTGGAAAATCCATTTAGATACCGCTTCTTATAGCCTTTTATCTCATAAAGAAGGTAGAGGGTATTGTCTGGTACAATTGAATCAAACCAAACATTTGAGAGAATATGTTGCCGAATGGGTATAAAAAAATACTGAAATGGAGGAGGTTATAAATGACTTACTACTCTTATTCCCGCCTGGGAACCTTTGAGGATTGCCCTTTAAAATATAAATTTAATTATTTAGACAAAATCAAACGTGATGAGGAAAGTATAGAAGCCTTTCTTGGTTCCCGTTTTCACGAAACAATGGAGAAATTATATCGAGACCTAAGGTATCGGCTGTGTTCTCTGGAAGAACTGATCAGTTACTATGAAGACCTTTGGTCTAAAAATTATCATAAAGACATTCTGATTGTCAGAAGAGAGAGAACCGTTGATGATTATAGAAATTTGGGTCGTAGGTGTATTGAAGATTATTATAAAAGATATTACCCCTTTAACCGGGGTAGAACATTAGCTATAGAAAAGAGAGTGATTGTTGACATCAACGGAGATAGAAAATATTTAATTCAGGGTTATATTGATAGAATTGACCAGCTTGCTGATGGTACTTATGAGATTCATGATTACAAGACTTCGGGTAGTTTGCCTGAACAGACTTATTTCGATAGAGATAGACAATTAGCCCTTTATCAGATAGGGATTCAAAATATTTGGAAAGATGTAAAGAAAGTAAATTTAATATGGCATTATGTTGCTTTTGATAAGGAGATGTCTTCTGTTCGTTCGCCCGAGGAACTGGAAACCTTAAAGAAAGATACAGTTGTCTTAATCAATAAGATTGAAAATACCGAAGAATTTCTGCCTAAAGAGAGTGCCCTTTGCAGTTGGTGTCCCTATCCCGATTTATGTCCCCGGCAAAAACATAACTATAAAACAGAAAAGTTGCTGGTTAATGAGTATTTAAACGATGACGGGGTAAAGCTAGTAAATACTTTTGCCAGTTTTGACCTTAAAAAAAAGGAATACAAGGAAAAGATTAAGGAAATAGATAAAGAGTTAGAAAAATTGAAAGAAGCAGTGATAAAATACGCTGTCAAAGAAGGGATAGAAGTGATTATGGGAAGTGATCATAAATTAAAAATTTCTGAGAAGCAGAAAGTTTCTATCTTAGGAAAGAAAGGCAGTAGCGAAAGAAAGGCTTTGGAGGAAATTCTAAGAAGATTAAATAAAATAGAAGAAGTTTCCACATTAGATACCTTTGCCCTGGAAAGGATAATTAAGGATAGGGAATGGGATGATGATATACTGGAAAAGATTAAGGATTTTTATACTTTTAAAAAAGTAAAATCAGTAAGTCTATCCAAGAAAAAATAGCTCAAAGATTATTATCTTTTCGTAATTTAAGACTTAAAAGGGGGAAATGAAAATTAGCTCTAAAAAAAGAGTTTCAAAAAAACAGAAGACTTTTATCGGATATTTAGAGGGGACCGTATCAATTATCCTGAATACATTTCTTTTTATTTTAAAATACTGGGTAGGAACTAAGACCTTTTCCATAGCTATAGTTGCTGATGCCTGGCATACCTTGTCAGACTCACTCACCTCTCTGGTGGTAATTATAGGTTTTAAAGTTTCTTCCAAACCTGCTGATAAAAAACACCCCTTTGGCCACGGTCAAGCAGAAGTAATTAGCTCGGTTATCATTGGGACACTATTGGGTGTGGTAGGTGTTAATTTTTTAATTGCCTCTATTCAAAAGTTTATTAATCATCAATCTGCCTTTTATGGAAATTTAGCTATAATAGTTTTTACAATCTCTGTCATAGTAAAAGAAGGATTAGCTCAGTTTTCTATACGCGCTGGAAAGAAAATTAATTCTCAATCGCTTATTGCCGATGGCTGGCATCATAGAAGTGATGCCTTAGTATCTTTTCTAGTTTTAGTCGGAATCTTTATAGGAAAATATTTCTGGTGGGTGGATAGTATTATGGGTATTTCAGTATCTTTGGTTATATTTTATACCACTTATACTATTCTGAAGAAATCAATTAGTACCTTAATTGGGGAAGAACCATCTGATGATTTTAAGGAAGAGATTAGAAGAATTGTAATCAATAATGTATCTCGTAATGTTAAATTGCATCACCTTCATTCTCACAAATATGGAGATAATAGAGAATTGACTTTTCATATTAGATTGCCAGCAGATATGAGATTGGAAGATGCCCATAGAGTTACAGAAGAATTAGAAAAGAAGATAAAAGACGAGAAGAATATTGAAACTACTATCCATATAGAACCAGCTATAAAAAGGAGAAGTAAAAAATAATCAAAATAAATTTATATTTAAGCGCATAAAATATAAAATTATGAAATATAGAAAAGGGAAGATTTTATTGATTATTAAAAATAATGTAGCGAGTTTCTTTCCAATAAAAGAAGAAAGCTAAGGAAGGGAGCAGTATATGGAAAAAAATTATTATGAAATTGACCAGAACATCTATCGTAGGTTCGATCAGAAAAATGATATTTTTTGTCGTTATCTATGGGATAATAGTCTGAAAACTTATCAAAATAATTTTGCTGATGATATGCTAATGAATATTAAAGAAGATAAAGAAGGTTATACCCATTTCGATTATGCCTTTTCTAAAGCATCCTGGACAGTATATAATCGATTTCCTTTTGCCTTTTCCTGGGAAGGTGATATTTCTTTTGAAGAAGATTGGTATGGTTATAAATTAAGGGAACAAAAATATCAGATTAAAGACCTATTAGAATTTACCACTAAAGTGAAAAAAGTGGCGAGATTTTATGGGGCTTCTCTAGTAGGAATAACTAAACTTGATGAAAAATGGATATACCAAAGGGCTGCCAAAAGGTCTGTCCAGAAATTTTTAGGTTCTTATCCTATACATTTTCCAGAGAATATTGACAAGGTTATTGTTATGGCGATAGAAATGGATCCTCAAGGACTTTTCACTACTCCCGCTTTACCTGCCTGTGCTGCCACTGGTTTGGGTTATTCCAAGATGGCTTTTACTATTTCCTGTCTGGGAGAATTTATTAGAAATTTGGGCTACCAAGCTATTCAATGTGGGAATGATACAGCCCTGAGTATTCCTCTAGCTATTGATGCTGGTCTGGGTGCGTTGGGCCGGAATGGATTGCTGATTACACCGGAATATGGTTCGGGGGTAAGGATTTGTAAAGTTTTTACTGATTTACCTTTGGTTCTCGATAAGCCAAATTTCAATTTTATCTCTAAGCTTTCTAATTTTTGTAAAAGATGTTATCAATGTGCTGAAGTTTGCGAGACTAAAGCAATTTCTTTTAAGCCTGAACCAGATTTTAAAGGTGAAACTATTTCCAATAATCCTGGTGTAAAAAAATATTATATAAACCCAGAAAAATGTTTCGAGTTTTGGGTAGAAAATACCAGTGATTGTTCTAAATGTATTACCATTTGTCCCTTTTCTAATACTCAAGATTTTATTCTCAGCAATGAATTTTGGAATGAAAAGTAATTGAAAATTTATAAAAGACGCAATAAGAAATAAAAACAAGAAAATTAATTTATTAAAAGATTAGAAGGGAAAAGAATTTGAAATTAAGATATAAAGTAATTATTTTTTTATCATCCTTTTTAATATGTTTTTTTCTTTTAATTAGTACAGTCTGTACTAGTACAGGTACAGGTATTCAGGAAGAGATAAATCAGTTCCCGGGATTTTCGGGAATTCTTATAAAGGACTTAAATACCCAGGAGATACTATTTTCTTATAATGAAGACAAACTTTTTACCCCAGCTTCTCTTACCAAAATATTTACTTTGCTGGCAGCCTTGGAAATCTTAGATGAAGAATACACTTATCCCACTTCCTTTTATTTTTCCAGCACCATACCAGGAGAGATTAAGGGAAACCTGTATGTAGTAGGCAGCGGAGACCCCACTCAAACCCCGGATGTAATCAGAAAAATAGCAGATGCTCTGGTTCAGAAATATAATATTAGACATATTTGCGGAGATATTGTATTGGACAATTCAAAGTTTTTGCCAGAAGAATTTTTGGGAAGGGGATGGATGTGGGATGATAAAAATCCTTTAATTGGAGCATTAACTGTAGCGGGATATAAAGCAAAAGAAAAACAAAATTCTTATCTCAATACTATGCCTTTTCTCTGGGGAAGTATTTTTTCTCAGGAGCTATCCAGAAAAGGAGTAATAATAGATGGGGAAGTTCGTGTTGGAAGAATCCAAGAAGATCTAAAGGTAAAGTATATTTATTATTCTGATACTCTGGATAAAATACTAGCTTATATGATGAAAAAGAGTGATAATCAAAGCGCTGAAAATATTTTTCGAACTCTGGCTCTAATGGGTAATCCTGAGGGAGTATCCTCTATTGCTCGGGCTATTGCTTATTTAGAAGAACTTGTGGAAAAAGACCTGGGCTTAAAATGGGGAAAGGATTATATTATTGTGGATGGTTGTGGGCTTTCTGAATATAATCTTGTTACTCCCGCTCATCTGGTGGAAGTAATTTCATATTTATAGAAGATGGAAATGACCCCAAAATTTTTGAAAACAGAATAATAGAATATATCTACGAAAACTTATAAGTTCTTTTTGCCAACACTAAAAATATTTAAGAAAAAAGGTACGATGTATCGTGCCCACAGGAGAGGTAATGAAAACTTCAATTATTATATTTTTTTCAATAATAATCCTGTCTATTAGTTTATTCGGAGCGAATACTGCTTTGGCTGACAATGATGAATTGACCGAATTTGAATCCCAGCAACTAAAGATATTAAAACTTTCTAAAATAATAGAAGGACATCCTTCGACTATCGAACTAAAGGAAGATTTAGAAAACTATAAAAGGGGATTGGAATTATATCAACAGAGCTATTATCAGCAGGCAATTTCCGAATTATTAAAGGTAAAATATTCCACCCTGAATTTACCTCTTTATATTAAATCCCAATTTATATTAGGAGATTGTTATAGAAAGATTGGAGATTGGGATAGGGCGATAGAAATATATAAAAACTTGGTATTAGATGACCCCATTTTAACTGATTACTCACTCTTTTACCTGGCTGACACTTATCACCTTAAAGGGGATAATCACGAATCTATTGCCACTTTTAAAGAAATAATAGAAAAATTTCCACATAGTTTAATTATTTCAGAAGTCAACTATCAGATAGCTCAAAATTATCGTGAATTGAATGATTTAACCTCTGCCCTAATTTATTATGAGAATATATTAAAAGATTCCCTGGATAGTCACCTTAAAGCAAGGATATTACTTGAGCTTTCTGAGATATACTGGCAAGAAAAAAGATATATTGACTCTCTTAATTGTTTATACGAAATATTAGAAAAAAATTATCGTCTGAAAAGGAATTCAGAACCAGAAGAGCTATTGATTAGATATTTTTATAAGATTAAAGAAGATTCAAAAGACATAAAGATTCCTTACCATATAATGGTAAAATGTGCGGATATTTTGTTTAAATACCGTCAATATAATTCAGCTGAAGGTTTGTATATGGAAATTATAAAGGGCTTTCCTGAGGCGAAAGATATTGCTGAAGTTTATTATAAAAGAGCGCGATCATTATATTATAAAAAGGAATATAAAGATGCTATTAATCAATGTGAAGAGATAATGGTAAAATTTGCTTCCAGTGAAATTACGATTAAAGCAGATTATCTGGAAGCTAATTCTTTGCGCGCTTTAGGAGAACGTTATTTGGCTATAGATAAGTATGAAAAAATAATAGAGAAATATCCTGAAAGCTATTATGCTCGACAATCTTTTCTGCGCCTGGCAGAATCTTTTTTTCAGTTAAAAGAAATAGAAAAGGGAATTTCTACGTGGAGAGAATTAATAAACAGATACCCTGATAGTTATGAAACAATGACTTCTTTGTGGAACTTAGCCCGATATTATACTAATAATAATGCTTTTCCTGAGGCATTAAATTACTATCATGAATTATCAGAGAGATTTCCTCAGAGCAGTTTGGGAGATGATGCCCTGTACTGGAAAGGGAAGATCTTAGAAAATATGGGCTTAAAGGAGGAAGCAAAAATTGCTTACGAAAAACTTGTTCAGGAATATCCTTTGAGTTATTATTCAGAAAGAGTAATACAGCAGAGAAGTGACATTAGTTTTGCCTGGCCTATTTCTATTGCCAATAAAGATGATTTTATAAATTTAGAGGAATTCTTAAAAATATATGATAAAATAGAAGGGACAGGTTTATTATCACTACTTAAAGCTGAATTATTCGAAGAGATCAATTTTTATCGAGAATCGATAGCAGAATTATGGAGGGCATTAAACTACTATCCTGGGAATATCTATTTACTATTTAAATTAAGTGATATTTATAAAAAGAATAAGGATTATTATGATTCTTTAAATTATACAGAGATAATCTTTAGTTATTTAAGGGATAATTATCGGTTAGAGGATTTACCCCTGGAATTATGGCAGAATCTTTATCCTATCTATTTTGAAGATATAATTAACGAATATGCCTTAAAATATGAAATAGACCCTTTGCTTGTTCTGGCAATGATAAGGGAGGAAAGCAGGTTCAATCCTTGGAATGAGTCAGTAGCCGGGGCAAGGGGATTGATGCAAATAGTATTCTCGACCGGGGAATGGATTGCGCAGAAATTAAATCTTGAAGATTTTACTGATGAGATGTTATTTTCTACTGAAGTAAATATAAATTTGGGTTGCTGGTATATTAATTACTTAAAAGAAAGATTTTCTAATGACCCCATATTAATGATTTCTGGCTATAATGCGGGTCCAGGGATTACCAGTAAATGGTTAAAGGAATATGATAGGTCTGACCTGGATAATTTTGTAGAAAATATTCCTTATTCTGAAACTAGAGAATATATAAAGAAAGTGATGAAATCTTACCAGATGTATAAAAGGTTGGCAAAAACCTTAAGTAAGAAATAAATAATTTTTTATCAAATTAAAAAGGGGGAGGCCAGGGTTTAATTTATTAACCCTAAAAGAAGATGACTACCAAATTAAAAACTTTGCTTTTTTGCCTTTACTGTAATAAAGAGACCAGTCATACAATCATTTATAAAGGTGGATATTTGGAAGATATTAAATGTAATATTTGTGGAAATGAAATTAGGATTAACCGGGAAAAATTGTTAGAGACATATACTGCTGATTTCGTAGATAGAGTATTAACCAAACCGCATCGCCTAACTGAAGAGATAAAAAGAGATTTATCCCAATTTTTAAAGTCTATCCCTATTAGAATTTTAACCAAACCTTATCGGATTGCTCGGGAAATAGGAGATATATTGCACCAAGAAAAGGATGAGAATTGTAGCTAAATAACTAATTAGCTATAAAGCCAACCAATCAAGCAATAAGCAATAAATAAATATACAAAAAATAGATAATAAAATTGACAAAATTATTAAAAAACAATAAGATAGTATTAGAATTAATGTATTAATATAGGGAGGGGCTCAATCTATGGGAGATTATTTGACTGCTAAACAGGTAGCGAAATATTTACAAGTAAAACCTCTTACTGTATATCTATGGGCAAGAACAAATAAGATTCCAGCAATTAAGATTGGAAGAATTTGGCGTTTTAATAAAGAAGTTATTGATGACTTTTTAAAAAAGGAATCCGAAAAGAATAAAAGCAAGTAGAAAGATTAATCAATTTTACTCAAAAGGAAATAGTTAATTTAAAAAGTCTTAATCACTTAAATTATTAAACATATCTTCTTTGGTGAGAAGTTATCTTTTAAAAATCCAAAAGGAGAAATTTAGCGGATGTATCTACCCCAAAGATATAGTAATAATAAGAACAGATTAATTATTTTGACAGTTTTTCTTTTTTTATTTATATTTACTCTTTCATTTTCTGCTTCCTCCTTAGCTGATAATGATGAATTTATTACTTATCAAGTAGTCAAGGGCGATACCCTATGGAGTATTTCCCAAAAATATAACACTTCAATAGAACAGCTTTTAATTTATAATAATATTAACAACAAAAACATCCTATCTCCTGGGCAGATTATCAAGATGCCCTTGAATAATTTACAGGTTACCAAGGAGGTAGATTACATTACTCATACCGTAAAGAAGGGTGAGACTTTATGGTCAATTGCTCAAAATTATAACCTGGGGATTAATTCGATTCTAGCAATCAATGATTTTGTTAATCCTCACTTAATTTCTATTGGGCAAGAGATTAAAATTCCCTCCCCCAAAAGTATTGTTTCCAATAAAAACTTAAGTGAACAGAAAACGGTCCAGGAAAATGAAAATGAAAACAGTAATCAAAATGAAAGTTTAAAATCGCTCATTCACATTGTGAAAACAGGTGATAATCTATGGAGTATTGGCCGGAAATATGGGGTATCAGCTGAGGTTATTGCTGAAGTTAATAATCTCAAAAACAAAGACCTCTTATCAATTGGTCAAAGATTAGAAATTCCTGCAATAGGAGGAGGGGTATCTAAGAAAGAAAAGGAACAAGAGCCAACTATTATAATTTATACAGTAGTTAAGGGTGACACTCTGTGGAGTATATCTAAGAGATATGATGTGAAGATGAACTCGATTATTTCTGCTAATGACCTGAAAGAGATATCGCGACTATCTATTGGACAAAATTTAAAAATACCTATTACTAATATAGACATTGCCAAAGCAGAGGGATATGATCAAGAATCTGAAACAGAAGATATAATTTATTATGTAAAAAAAGGGGAAAGCTTATGGAGTATTTCTCGGAATTATAATGTAAAATTAGAAGCAATCATTGCTGCTAATAATATCTCTGATGCTTCCAAAATTTCTGCAGGACAACAATTGAGAATTCCTAATGTATCCGGAGCCCGCAGTAATATATGTAATTTTGTCTGGCCAATAAGAGGTAGAATCACTTCTCCATTTGGTATAAGAACTTTAAATGGGAGAAAAGAGTTCCATTCTGGTATTGATATAGGTGGTTCTTTAGGGGCTAATATAATGGCTGCAGAGAGCGGTAGAGTAAGTTATGCTGGTTATATGCGAGGATATGGCAATGTAATTATCTTAAGCCATGATGGTGGATATTCTTCTGTATATGCTCACAATTCTGTAAATTTGGTAAAGAAAGGTCAATTTGTAAAAAAGGGTAGTGTGATCGCAAAATTGGGAAGAACTGGAAATGCTACTGGTCCACATCTTCATTTTGAAATAAGATCAAGCGGAAAACCCGTTAATCCTCTATCATATTTAAAATAGGCATAGAGTAATTATTTTGGGAAATATAAAAATAATCTAATATATAAACATATACCAAAGAAAAAAAGAAAGGAGGTAGATTAATTCCTATAAATCAATAAATAGAAAATTTATAATTCGAAAGCATTAAGAAAGGAGATTTAATTAATGAAAAGTAAATTATTTTTAGTTTTGTTGCTAACTGTAGGGTTAGTATTTAGTGTAGTTGGGGCAGCTTCTGCCGGGAGTACTCTAGTATTCGGTAGCAGTGGAGATGCAGCGAGACTGGATCCTGGAGATGTAACTGATGGAGAATCTATTCAGAGAATGGATAACATTTTTGAGGGTTTAGTTGAATACAAAGAAGGCTCCACAGAAATTCAACCTTGTTTGGCTACTTCTTGGGAGACATCAGAAGATGGAAAAGAAATAATTTTTCACTTAAGAAAGGGAGTTAAATTTCACGATGGGACCGATTTTAATGCCGATGCAGTGGTCTTTTCCTTTGCCCGTCAATATGACCCCAATCATCCTTACAATCAATATGGTGAATGGGCTTATTGGGGATATATGTTTAGTGATATAGAAAAAGTGGAAAAACTTGATGATTATACAGTAAAAATTGTTCTAAAAAATATAAATGCCTCTATAATGACTAGTCTTGCTATGTTTACAGTTAATATTGTAAGCCCTGCCAATGCAGAAAAATATAAAGAAGATGCTTTCAAATATCCCTGTGGTACTGGTCCTTTTAAATTCGTCGAATGGGTAAAAGATGACCATATTACTTTAGAAGCTAATGAAAATTATTGGCGGGAAAGGGCTAAGCTGGATAAATTAATCTTCAAAGTTATCCCCGATCCTTCAGCCAGACTTATGGCTTTAGAAGTTGGTGAGGTCCAGGGAATAGAGTATCCCAATCCTGCAGATTTTGACCGGATAAAAGCCAATAAAGATTTGGTTCTTATGTCTGAACCAGGTATGAATATTGGATATATGGCTATGAATACTGGATATGGATATATCGATGCGAATAAAAATGGAGTACGGGATTTAGATACAGAACCTCTGGTCAAGACTCCCGGGTATTTTGAACCTCTTACCAAGAAGAAGGTAAGACAGGCAATTAATATGGCTATTGATAAACAATCAATAGTAGATAATATTTATATGGGAACAGCAGTAGTGGCTAAAAACGGAATGCCTCCCTTTATGTTAGGATATAATGATGATATAGTAGATTATCCTTATGATCCAGAAAGAGCGAAAGAACTGCTAGCAGAAGCAGGGTATCCTGATGGCTTTGAGGTTACTCTCTATGTAATGCCAGTTTCCAGACCATATATGTTTGATCCTCCTAAGATTGGAGAAGCTATCCAGAGTTATCTGGCTGCCGTAGGTATAAAAGTAAACTTCTATCAGGTTGATTGGGGGACCTATCTACAGGAAACTGAAGCCGGTAATCACCAGATGTGTCTCTTAGGTTGGACTGGAGATAATGGAGACCCGGATAACTTTATGAATGTATTATATGGAGCAAATGCCTGTTCTATAGGTTCAGCTGGAAACTATGCCTTCTATACCAATAATACAGTTCAAGAATTGTTTTCTGCTGCATTAGCAACTTATGATGTTGAGAAGAGGGCAGCTTACTACAAAAAAGCTCAAGAGATGATCCATGAGGATGCGGGATGGGTCTATCTGGCTCATGCCAATCAGAATGTAGTTTTTCGGGCAAATGTAAAAGGCTATGTCCTTCATCCTACTTCCAGAAAGTTCTTCTACCCGGTGTGGATAGAATAGAAAGAAATGTCTGGTTCTGAAATTTTGTTTTCAAAAGGAAAGAGGTAGTGAAAATTACCTCTTTCCTTTATAAAAACTAAAGAAAATATTTATAAAAGAAAAAATAAAAAATGTACTTAAAAGGGTACATTTTTTATTTTTTACGTTAGTGTAAAATTTAGTGGGGTAGTTTGGGAAGGGTACTATAACTTTGACAATTACTCTTTTGAATAGTATTATTACTCATGAAAGAAGAGAAGCTAAAAGAAGCCAATAATATATTTTTCTTAATAAAAAGGACATTGCGAGGGGAGCACTC
>DOTB01000008.1 GCA_003513845.1 Candidatus Atribacteria bacterium
TGCTGGCGGTTATCTTGCTACTGAGTATCTGATTAGTTTGGGACACCGAAATATTGCTCATATCGCTGGGCCTTATAATACTACAACTGCCTTAGATAGAATTAAGGGATTTAAAAAAGCATTACTCACTTACGGAGTTCCCTTTCAGAAACAGTATATTGGGGAAGGAGATTTTAGAATTAAAGGTGGATACCAGGTTATGAAACAATTTTTAGAACTTGATAATCCTCCCACAGCTGTATTTACAGCCAATGATTTGTTAGCAGTTGGTGCCATTGAGGCGATTCGTGAGAATGGTTTTGATGTTCCTGCTGATATTTCTATTATCGGATTTGATGATATTAAATTAGCTTCTTATTTCTCACCACCTCTTACTACGATTCGCCAGCCTATGGTAGAGATGGGTTCTTTAGCAATTGTCAAATTATTAGAAAGAATTGAGCATAACATAACTCACCCCAATATACTTATAAAACCGGAATTAGTGGTGAGAAAGTCATGTCGAAGAATTAACTAAGATGATATAAAGATAACATAAATCTTTTATTTTTATAATTCCTATTTAAAGTAATAAATTAAAGGAGAAGATGAATATGTCAAAAAAAATGAAGACCGTTGTTTTGGAGGCTACCTGGGATCCGAAGCCTGATTTTATACTTGGTGCTAAAGATATAGAGGGTAAGTTAACTTATTTAGGAAGTAAGGTCTGGAGTAATCCCAAATTAAAGATTGTTGAAAAAGATATTCCAGAGATAGGGCCGACTGATGTTTTAATTAAGGTTAAGGCTTGCGGTATCTGTGGCAGTGATGTGCATATGGCTCAACCTAATGATGATGGTTATATCTGGTATCCTGGTCTTACTGCCTTCCCGGTTACCTTGGGACACGAGTTCTCTGGAA
Organism: Candidatus Atribacteria bacterium; assembly: GCA_003513845.1. Classification (GTDB taxonomy): domain Bacteria; phylum Atribacterota; class Phoenicimicrobiia; order Phoenicimicrobiales; family Phoenicimicrobiaceae; genus Phoenicimicrobium; species Phoenicimicrobium oleiphilum. The sequence goes on from DOTB01000008.1 coordinate 901, forward strand.
TTGTAGTTCAGGCTGGAGAGAAGGCCTTTAATAAACGGACCGGGAAAAGATATGAGGAAGGGGAGACAGTTACTGCAGAGGAGATGTTCTGGTGCGGAACCTGCCGTCCCTGTGTAGATGGGTATCCCAATCATTGTGAGAAATTACAAGAAATTGGCTTTAGTGTAGATGGCGCCTTTGCCGAATACGTGAAGGTTGATGCCAAATATACCTGGAGTTTGGAAGAACTTCGAAAGGTGTACCAAGGTGATGATTTATTTCTGGCTGGTAGTTTGACTGAGCCCACTTCGGTTGCTTATAATGCAGTGATTGAGCGTGGTGGTGGAATTAGACCGGGAGATAATGTAGTTATTCTCGGTGGTGGACCAATTGGGCAGGCGGCAGTAGCAATATTAAAAAGAGCAGGAGCGGCCAGGGTAATACTTTCTGAACCTTCAGAAGACCGGGCTAAATTAGCCAGAAAAATGGGAGCTGATTATATCATTAATCCCAGTAAAGAAGATTTTACTAAACGTGTTTTGGAAATTACTGGTGGATTAGGTGCCAAATTATATCTAGAGGCTACTGGATTACCTGATAAGGTCTGGCCGGGAATCGAACAATGTATCTGGGAAGGTAAGATGATTAACAGCACTGTGGTGATTGTAGCCAGGGCTGATAAAAAAATTCCTTTAACCGGAGAGGTTTTTCAAGTAAGAAGAGCTGAGATTGTTGGTTCGCAGGGGCATTCTGGTCACGGCACCTTCCCTAGAGTAATCAGTTCTATGGCTACCGGTATGGATATGACTCCTCTTATTACTAAAAAGATAAAGTTAGAAGAAGTTCCTGACCATATTGTATTGCTCAGGACCTGCCGGGAAGAATGTAAGATTACCTGTGTGTTTGATTAATCTCTATTTTTAAAAATATTACCTATGAGTGAAATTGAAAGATATAAGATATACTTATCCTTAAGATATACAAAGGAGAAAGATAATGGAAAATCAATGGTTAACTACGGACTATCCCAATATTTTCTTTGAAAATAATAAAGTAGGGCAACTGAAGAAGAAAATTTTTGATGCCTCAAAGAGGGAGATTGAGGATATTTTAAAGGAATATAACATTCCTTCCCCCTCTGAATTAGGTAAAGCAGGTAGCTATATCCAGAATACTCCCAGAAGGTGGGTAATTGAAGAGCGACGAAAGAATGATATTGTTTTTGTTCCAGTCGGTTGTACCGAATGTCATGGTGATTATGCCAATTCTGGTCTGGATACCTTTATGGTGACTCAAATTTGTGAAGGAATTAGAAGATATACCAGCAAGAGAGGTTATCCAGTCAGCCTGGCCTTACCTCCTTTGAATTATGGTGCTCATCCCTATCATCATTGTGGTATGGCTGGCACTGTCATTATGCCCGAGGATGTAGTTAGAGAAACTATAATCAATGTTATGCTGGGACTCTGGAACGATGGTTTTAGAAAACAAATCTGGGTTAATAATCATGGACAGTTATGGGTATTGGAATCAGCATTACAGGAGTTTTGTAAACGCTATCAATTACCGGGTATTTATCGGGTTATTGACTGGCATCGTGCCATCAGAGAGTTTTTTATTCCTATAAAAAGAGAGGATAGTTTATCTACTGACTTTATACATGCTGATGAAGCCGAAGCCTCTGTGGGATTATTGCTCTTCCCAGAAATGTTAGACCTGAAATATGCCGTTGATACAGAGGGAGAGTCCTTGTTGCCTGGTGGACACTTTGATACCTCTGTTGATCCCTATCGGCGACCACAGCAGTGGCAACAGGGAGAAGGTCATTCTGCTATCGAAAGAGCAGCTGTACCGGAGGGTGTGGTAGGTAAACCCACCAGAGCGAGTGCGGAAAAGGCTAAAAGACCTGTTGCCGCCATTTTGAAATATCTAACTCTGGTTCATGATGAGATTTTGGAAAACTATCCCTCCGGTAAATTACCACCAGTGGAAAAAATTAGTTTGAGAGATCCGATTGAGATGGAACCTTTCTTGAGAGAACCCATGAGTAAAGGTTGGAAATCGGTCTTTGAATTACCATATATTGGCCAGATAAATAGTCTATAATATTCAGTCGTTTGTAATGAGTATTACCTATTGCCTGACCAGAATGAAATTTCAGTAAGAGCAAACCTTGTGTCTGCCCGAGATAGCTTTAGTATGATATTATAGTATCAATTGTAATGATTACCAGAGGATTTAGTTATGAAAAAAAGTATTGTTGTTTCTACACAACAAACCAATTTTTCTGCACTGGCTTTTAAGGAAGATTTAGAAATAAATGTCAAAAAAATTTCTGAATTTGGCTTTGATGGAATTGAACTGGCTATTAGAGATCCAAAATATTTGGAAAAAGAAAAAATAATACAATTGATTAGGGATTGCCATCTAGAGGTTCCGGCCATTGGCACAGGGCAGGCCTGGGGAGAAGAAGGGTTAAGTTTTTCTGATCCCAATGAGATTATCAGAAAAATGGCTGTGGAAAGGATAATTGAGCAAATCAAATTTGCCTCTTATTTTGGTTCCCAGGTGATTATAGGTTTAATTAGAGGAATTGTGAAGGAAGGGGTTGCCAGAGAAGATGCCGAGGCATGGGCTACATCCTGTCTAAGAGAATGTGCCAGATTTGCCCAGGAAGAAAATGTTAAATTGACTTTAGAACCAGTAAATCGCTATGAGAGTAATTTTATCAATTCATTGGAAGAAGGTGTAGAATTCATAAAAAAAATTAACAAGCCTAATATAGGATTACTGGCAGATACCTTTCATATGAATATTGAAGAAGCTTCCATTTATGAAAGTCTAAAACAGGCTAAAGAATATATTACTCATGTTCATTTTGCTGACAGTAACCGCTGGGCTCCAGGTTATGGTCACCTCGATTTTCCCAAAATAGTAGACACTTTAAAAGAAATTGGATATCAAGGATATGTTTCGGCAGAAATACTTCCCTTCCCTAATCAAACTGCTGCTGCAGAGATGACTATAAAAACCTTACACCTCTTGCCTATATAAATTGTAGAAATATAAAAAAGAGCAATAATTTTATAGGATAATAAGAGCACTATTAAATGGTTTGAAAATTAATTGTAAGTAATGAGAATCTAATAACTCTAAGAATCGCCTTAGATATTTTTCTAATAATATGTTAATACAAAATTAGTAGTACAGTAAAAAATATTGCCCACCATAAAGTTGACAAAAAGAAATATATTTTTTATAATATAGATATAGAATATAATTCTATTATATAGAAATTAAAATATATGTAAAGTTAAAATTATGAATGATATAATTCCTAATTACCCTATAAAAGTTCTCAATAAAACATTTTTAGTCCTGGATACTATATTGAAAAATAATGCCCCAATGAGTATGACTGAAATCAGTGAAAGACTGGATTATTATCCTAGTACCGTACATCGTATACTAGATACTTTAAAATACGGCGGCTATGTAGAACAGGATCCCCTTACCCAAAAATACCAATTGGGTATGAAGCTATTAGAATTAGGGATGGCCAAACTTAACCAAATTGACCTGGTAAAAGAAGCAAGACCATATTTAAAAGAATTAGCCAAAAAATGTAATGAAACCGTTCATCTGGCAATTTTAGAGGATACTAATGTTCTTTATTTAGCCAAAGAGGAATCATCACAAACTATTAGAATGATTTCTTATGTTGGTAAACGGGCACCTTTACATTGTACCGCCTTAGGGAAAACCATATTAGCTTTTCTTCCCTTAGCTAAAAGAGAACAATTATTAGCTAAAATAGAACTTTCTAAGCTTACTGAAAATACCATTACTGATAAACAAAAATTAATAGAAGAGCTTAACAAAATTGAACAAGAAGGATTTGCCTTAGATAGAGAGGAGAATGAAAAAGATGTTCGCTGCATTGCTGCACCGCTCAGAAATTACCAGGGTAAAGTAATTGCTGCGGTAAGTATTTCAGGTCCTGCTTATAGAATCAATGAAGGAAATCAAAACCATCTGAAAGATGAACTGATTAATACCTGTCAAGAAATTTCTGTTCGACTGGGATTTCAATTACAGACTTAGTTAAATTTATTTTGATGAGAACTCACCCCTAAAGGTGGGGATAAGAGATACAAGACAGAATAGTTTGAGTTTAGACCTACCATACCCCAAAGGTATGCGAATCGATGGTTTTTAATCTAAATAATAAGGAGGATAGAAAATTGAGTGATGTGCTCAAAGAAATTGGAGAATTGGGGATTGTCCCGGTAGTAAAGATTGATAGAGCTCAGGATGCCGTTCCTTTAGGTAAGGCACTTCTAGCCGGAGATCTTCCGGTGGCTGAAATTACTTTTCGAACCTCTGCTGCCGAAGAGGCTATTCAGGCTTTGACTCGTGAGTTACCTGAACTTTTAGTGGGAGCTGGCACGGTCTTAACCATTGAACAGGCTAAGAAAGCCGTGGCAGCTGGTGCCAGATTTATTGTTTCTCCTGGTTTTAACCCTAAAGTGGTAGATTATTGTTTAGAAAACAATATTCCGGTAACCCCCGGGGTTAATAGTCCTACCCAGATTGAAATGGCTCTGGAGAGGGGACTTAAGGTGGTAAAATTTTTTCCAGCAGAGGCCTCAGGAGGTTTGGCTCTTCTTAAGGCTCTATCTGGACCTTTTTCTGAGATTAAATTTATACCCACTGGAGGAATTGACCAGAATAATTTGTTATCTTATCTGGCTCATCCTCAAGTTCAAGCCTGCGGTGGAAGCTGGATGGTCAAAGCCGAACTCATTTCCTCCGGGGATTTTACCCGTATTACCGAACTGACCAGGGAGGCGGTTTCCACTATGTTAGGTTTCCAACTAGCCCATTTAGGTATTAATGAGGAAAACCCGGATAGGGCACTTAATTCGGCTAATTTACTTTCTCATATCTTTTACTTTAACACCAAAGAAGGAAGCAGCTCTGTCTTTGCCGGTACTGGCTTTGAATTGATGAAAAAGAAATACTTAGGTGAACATGGTCATATTGCTATTGCTACTAATAATATCAATAGAGCTATAGCCTATCTGAAAAGAAAGGGTATCTCCATCTTATCTGAAACAGCCAAAGAGACTGATGGCAAATTGAAGGCTGTTTATCTAGATATGAATGTATCTGGATTTGCCATACACCTGATGCAGAAATAGATACCAAAAAGGAGGAAACCATGGAAAGGTATATTACCTTTGGTGAAATTATGTTAAGGCTAAAACCACCTCAGTTTGAGCGATTTTTACAGAGTCCTCTTCTGGAGGCTACTTTTGGTGGTGGTGAAGCAAACGTAGCGGTCGGGCTAGCCCGCTTTGGTCTGGAGGTCGCCTATGTTTCTGTTATTCCTGATAATCCTATTGGTGAGGCCTGTATCAGAGAATTAAAAAGACAGGGCATCGATACCTCCCTCATTGTTAGGAAAGGGGAAAGATTAGGTATCTATTTCTTAGAGGCCGGGGCAAACCAGAGACCCTCGGTGGTGGTCTATGATCGTTCCCACTCAGCTATTGCTGAAGCAATGATTGGTGATATTGACTGGGATAAGGTATTTCAAGAGGCCAGCTGGTTTCATATTACTGGTATTACTCCAGCCATCTCTTCCTCTGCAGCAGACCTTTCCTTAGCAGCAGTTAAAAAAGCAAAGGAAATGAATATTACTGTGTCCTGTGATCTTAATTTCCGGAAAAATCTCTGGAAATATGGTAAATCTGCACCGGAAATTATGGGGGAGCTGGTCAAATATGTGGATATGGCAGTGGGTAATGAAGAGGATTGTCAGAAATCACTGGGTGTAAAGATTGATATTGATGTTGAGTCTGGAGAACTGCAACCAGAAAAATATCAGGAGTTAACCAGCAAGGTTTTGGCCTTATACCCCAATATGCAAAAGATAGCTATTACTCTAAGAGAGAGCCATTCTGCTGATTACAATGGTTGGTCAGCAGTGCTGGATAACCGGAAAAATTTCTTTGTTTCTAAGAAGTATGAAATCCATGATATTGTAGATAGAGTGGGAGGAGGAGATGCCTTTGCTGCCGGGCTAATCTATGGTTTGAATCATCTTTCGAGTGATCAGGAAGCCCTGGAATTTGCGGTAGCCGCCTCCTGTCTCAAGCATTCTATACCTGGTGATCTACCCTTACTTTCCTTAAAAGAGGTGAAAAACCTGATGGCCGGGGCGGCCTCTGGGCGAGTGCAGAGATAATAGAAAGAGGAAAATAATTATATGAAGAAGAATAGGCTTAAAGAAGCTTTAAAAAATGGAAAGACTGTATTTGGTCCCTTTCTGAAATTAACTGATCCAGCAGTAGTAGAAATTATGGGTTTTGCTGGCTTTGACTTTGTCATCATAGATCAAGAACATGGTCCCATCTCCATCGAAAGTGCTCAGAATATGATAAGAGCTGCTGAAGCTGCAGATGTTACTCCCATTATCCGGGTCCCTGATAATGATGAACCCCTTATCTTAAGAGCTTTGGATATCGGAGCCCAGGGAGTAGAAATTCCACAGATTAATTGTAAAGATGATGCCTTGAAAGCAGTAAAGTCAGTGAAATACTCCCCTCAGGGTGCTCGTGGAGTCTGTCGATATGTTCGAGCAGCAAATTATTCTTCTATAGATAAATTTGATTATTTTAAATCTGCAAACAATGAAACAATGATAATTGCTCATATTGAAGGAGTTCAAGGTATTAATAATCTGGACGAAATATTATCAGTACCAGGTTTGGATATTATCTTCATTGGCCCATATGATCTTTCTCAATCTTTAAGTATACCGGGAAAAGTAAATGACCCTTTAGTAGTAGATAAGATGAGAGAAGTGATTTCTAAATGTAAGGAAAATAATGTTGTTGTAGGTACTTTTGCAGATGATGTAGAAACAGCTAAATTATGGACTTCCTTAGGTGCACAGTATATTTCTTTTTCTGTTGATGTAGGGATTCTTTTTGAAGCTAGTAGGAATATTGTTAATGAATTAAAAAGTGAAATATTTTCTGCTCATTTAACCTAAGTGTATTTCAATTGCTAATAATTTAGTGCAGTTTGGTTATTATGCATTAATGCATTTTAGTATAAATGATGGGGGGAGTTTATAATGAAAGGTTTTTTTGGGAGGTATTTGGATATAAACCTAAATGATGAAGTTGTAAGGGATTTTAAGATACCGTATGATTGGTATAACAAATATTTAGGTGGAAGAGGAATTGGTTTAAGAATCCTTTTACAAGAGTTAAAGGGAAATGAAAATCCTTTGAGTCCTGAAAACATTATTGTGTTCGCAACAGGGCCATTACAAGGCGCTGGTCTTGCAGGAACAGGCCGTCATGCTGTAATTACTAAATCCCCAAAAACTGGAAGTCTTAGCGATAGTTACGCTGGCGGGTATTGGGGGTATGAACTAGGCAAATCAGGATATGATGGGATTATTGTTAGAGGGAAAGCAGTTAAGCCTGTGTACTTATCCCTTATGTATGGTGAATTAGTAATTCATAGTGCTGAAGATCTTTGGGGATTAGATGTAGGTGAAACTGATTATAAATTAAAAGAGAAATATAAAGGAGGTCGAGTCTTATGTATAGGACCTGCCGGAGAGCATCTTGTTAAATTTGCATGTATTATGAATGATATCACTAGGGCTGCTGGAAGGCCTGGTTTTGGTGCAGTGATGGGTAGTAAAAATTTAAAAGCAATAGTAGTTAGGGGAAAAAGTAAAAGATTAGTATATGATATTGAAATGTTAAAAGAAACTAAGAAGAAAATTAATCAAGAATTATTGAATAATCCAGGTATTCAGGAATTCGGTAGATTAGGTTCTTCAGCTGCTGTTGTTGGGCTTAACGAAGAAGGAATTCTTCCAACTAAGAATTTTCAAGAAGGTGTTTTTAATGAAGCTGAAAAAATTGATGGAGCAAGTTGTATTTTTAAAAATATATTAGTAGGGCGCGAAACTTGTGCAGGTTGCCCAATTCGTTGTAAAAGGGTTGTAAAAGGTAATTATAAAGGAATAGAAATTGAAGAAAAATATGGTGGCCCAGAGTATGAAACATTGGCTGCGTTTGGTTCCAACTGTTTGAATGCAGATTTATATTCAATTAGCTTAGCAAATCAGCTTTGTAATAAATATGGTTTGGATACTATAAGCACTGGAGTTACTATTGCTTTTGCAATGGAAGCTAGCGAAAAAGGACTGATAAAAGAATCTATTAAGTGGGGAGACCCCGATGTTATTGTAAAATTAATAGAAGATATTGCATTTAGAAGAGGATTGGGAAACATATTATCTGAAGGAATAGATTTAGTTGCTTCAACGATTGGTGCAGATTTTGCTATGCATATTAAAGGTCAAGAGCTTCCAATGCATGATCCCCGAGGAAAAAAAGCTCTTGCTATAAGCTATGCAACAACTCCCCGTGGGGCTCAACATATGGAGGCAATGCATGATGATGGAGCTGAAGGACTGGGCAAGTATGGTACTCCAGAAATTGGTATTTTTGGACCAGTAAAAAGAATGTCGTGGAATAAAAAACCACGTTTTTGTAAAATACATCAGGATTTAGCGTCTTTTGCAAACTCAATTATTGCATGTGATTATGTTGGATTCGACGCTGCTTTATGTTCAGGTTATAACCCGTATCCACGTTTTCGTGAAGCTATCTATGCAACTACAGGTTTAGAAATTGGAGTACCAGAGATGCTACTTATTGGTGAACGAAATTTCAATATGCTCAAAATAGCCGCGGCTTGGGTAGGTTACACACAAAAAGATGACGATTTACCAAACCGCTTAAAAGAAGCACTTCCTTCAGGTAATAGTGCTGGCGACCCAATACCAAATAGTATTCTTAAAAAAGCAATAGATGAATATTACGAACTCAGAGGATGGGATAAATATGGACCTACTGATGATAAATTGACTCAACTTAATATGCAAGAATTTATAGGAACTATCAAAAGAGATGATAAAGGAAATAATAAAAAATTATTATAAAATAATAAGATAATTAATTTAGTAAAAATGATATTTATAATAATACCTATCATAAAAATAAAAGATATAAGAAAAGAAAGGAAGAAATATTAATGAGTTTTGAAGATAAATTAAAAGAAATTGGGATAAAAATATCCGAAGTTTCTAAACCGGCTGCTGAATACATCCCCGCAAAGAAAGTTGATAATTTGGTTTATTGTTCTGGTCAAGGTCCTTTGAAAGACGGTAAATTTATTTACATTGGTAGAGTGGGTGATGAGGTAAGCTTAGATGATGGCTATGAGGCTGCAAAAATATGTGCAATTAATTGTTTAGCAGCAATAAAATCAGTAATTGGCTCTCTAGATGAAATAGAGGAAATCATTAGTCTCAGGGGTTTTGTAAATAGTAATTTAGATTTTTATAGGCAACCTGAAGTGATTAATGATGCTTCTGAATTAATGGTTTAAATATTTTGGGTAAAGGGGAAACATGTAAGATGTGCTTTAGGCACTTCAGTTTTGCCAAGTAATATTCCTGTTGAATTAGAAATGGTGGTTAAGATTAAGTAGTATTTATATTTATTGTGGGAAAATGGTCGAAAATATTTAAAATAGCAATAGAGAAAAGTGAAACCTCAATACTCAATATTAACGTACAATACATAATAATTGTAGAGTAAAATATACTTGGTTTTCACAATATAAGGAGGTGATTTATGGTTTTATAAATTTATTAAACCAAGATTGATTAAAAAATATGAAAGGAGAAAATTAAATGAGAAAGAAATTGGCTATTAGTTTATTAAGTATATCATTAATAATGTTATTAGGGATAAGTGTAATTGCTTCTGATAAAGGAGTTGTGTACTATCTCAGTCCAAATCAATTTGATGAAATGCAAACAGCTGCTTCAAATATGATTAAAGATGCTGTGGAAGGAGCTGGCTATACCTGTCGGATAATGGTAGCAGGCAATGAGGATTCTAATTTACAAATGAATCAATTGGAAAATGCAATTACTCAAGATCCTGTGGCTATTATTGTTGCTGCAGTTGATGGTAATGCAATTATTCCTGGAGTGGAACAGGCAAAAGCAGCAGGGATTCCAGTGATTGCGTTTGACAGAGTAATTAGTGGAACAAAAGTTGATTTCACTTCTGTTGCCGGTTGCAAAAGAATCGGTATCATGGCAGCACATAAAATAGCAGAACTTCTTGAAGAAAAGTACGGAGAACCAAAAGGCAAAATTTTAGATATTATGGGCGATCCCGGGGATTCGTACACTGTCTTAATCGAAGAAGGATTGAGAGAAACCATGGAAAGTGAGTATCCAAATATTGAAATTGAAACAAAAATAGCTTATGGATGGGAAGCTACAACTGCAGCAAATATTGCTGATGATTATTTACTAGCAAATCCTGATACAGATTTAATTTTCCCACATTCAGACCACATGGCAGTATCTATTGCTTCAGTTCTTCAAACCAAGGGTTTAAATAAGAATGATATTTTGCTAGTATCAACTGCCGGTATGCCCAGTGGACTTCAATTAATTCGTGATGGTTGGATGAAGGCAACTGTAGAGCAGCCTGTAAGCGCTCAAGCAGAGGGAATTGCTATGTTTTTAGATGATATCATTCAAGGGAATGAGATAAAACTAGGTTCCTATGAAGTATTAGGTATACCAGCTGAAATTATTGAGCAGCCTTATGGTCTTGAACTAAGAATTTCTGGATCTGTAATTACTGCAGAAAATGTTGATGACCCTTTATTCTGGGGAAATCAGGTTGGAGAATAATTTTTAAAATAATTTTGAACAGGCCTAGATATGGGCCTGTTCAAAATTTATTTCCACATTTTAGCTAATATTTTTTTTAATCTAATCTTGATCTATTTAAAAATACAGAAAGGCACAATAAATATGGCAATAGTTAAGAGAAAAGAAATACTAAGATGGATATTAGATAATATTGCATGGTTTATTTTATTAGCAATGCTTATTATATTTTCGTTTACTGTGAGAGGTTTTGCTCAATGGCCTATATACAGAAATATACTTTACCATTCTGTTTTTATCGGAATATTGGCGATAGCAGAAGCTATTTGTATTTTGAGCAAAGAAATGGATTTATCTGTAGAATCAGTACTTGCATTATCTGCTGTCGTAACAGCTTATTTAGCCGGAATAGGTCCTGATGCTTCAGGACTGCATCTTAATGCTCCTATTACTTTAATTATCGTACTTTTAATGGGCGCAGGAATAGGACTTTTTAATAGTTATTTTATTGTAAAAATGAAAATTAGTTCTTTTATTGTTACTCTTGCTGGATATTTAATCTTTCGAGCGGTGGGTCTTGTAATTACAAAGGGACATGGTGTGGTTAATATCAGTAAAGATATTGTTGCTATAGCTAGAACTAATATTGGGCCTGTGCCGTTGATGATTATTATACTCATTTTCATGTATGTCATATTTTCTTTATTCTTATCAAGAACTCAATTTGGTAGATATATTTATTTTGTAGGTGATAATAGAGAGGCAAGTTACAATGCAGGGATTAAAGTAGACAGAGTTTTAGTTATTGTTTTTATAATTAGTGGTATTTTATCTGCTTTAGCGGGGTGGCTGCTTGCTGCCAGGACAAATGGCTCTTCACCATCTTTGGGTCAAGGAATATTGTTTGAAGCTATGGCTGCAGTAGTAATTGGAGGAGTAAGTTTACAAGGCGGAATTGGAAGATTAAGTGGTGTTTTTGCAGGTGCTATAATACTGAGCTGTATATCTACGGTTGTTAGTATTGTCGGCATTAATCCTTATTATATGAATATCATACGAGGAGGAATGATTATTGTTGCAGTTATTCTTGATGCGATCATAAGAAAGATTCGTCCTAGGTTAATATAAGAAATTAATATTACACAAAAAGGTGTGGATATTTTATGAATATTGAAATATTAGAAATTAATAAAAGTACTTTTAAAGCTTTTGGAAAAGTCCTTGTTCCATCTACTAGGGCAAATCCTGAGGTTTATGAGGATAACATTTTTAAATTTTACGTGACATTCAAAGAAAAAGCCAATAGTTGGCAAATTGGATATTTAGATCAAATTGGGAAAAAAGTTGAAAAGCTGGAATGCCACCCCAATACTTCAGAAGTGTTTATTCCAATTTTTGGGGAGGCTGTTATGCTTCTTTCTATTGATCCTCCCAAAGATATTTCTGCATTTAAATTAAAAAAGCCTATTGTTATTAATAAGGGAGTATGGCATGCAGTGATTTCTTTAACAGAAAGCTCAAAAATGATTATTGTGGAAAGTTCAGATGTTGTAGATAAATATTATGAACTTGGTAGGCCAATTAATAATAATAACTTGATATAATTTGATGAATTGGAATAATAAAATTATTTACAGAAAGGGTGTTTCTATGAATAAAAACAATAAAACAATGAAGGCAGTTGTTTGGGATGGGCCATTTAAAGTTTCTTTAAAAGAAGTTGAAAAACCTTCTCCTGAAAAAAAAGAAGTTTTAATAAAAACCAAAGCAGTCGGTATTTGCGGGAGTGATCTGGAAATATATGATGGGCGCTTCAAACAAAGTACCCCCCCTCTTATTATTGGACATGAAGGAGGTGGAATAGTAGAAGACGTGGGAGATAGTGTAACTAAAGTAAATAAAGGTGACAGGGTTATTGTAGAATGCTTACTCTATTGTGGTGAATGTGAAAATTGTAGAAAAGGTCTATATAATTTATGTTTTAATCATAAGGTAATTGGGATGATAGGGCATGATGGTGAGTATGCTGAATATTTTGTTGCTCCAGAGCAAAATGTGCATAATCTTCCTGAAAATATTAGCTGGGAAGAGGCAGGTCTTATTGATACATTAGCTGGTCCTGTTGCAGGAATTGAAAAGACAAATATTCATTTAGGGCAAACTGTTGTAGTGTATGGTCCGGGACCAGCAGGATTGTTTTTTTGTAAACTAGCAAAATTAAGAGGGGCCGGTAAAACCTATCTTGTAGGAACACGTGACAGTAGACTTGCTTTAGGAGAAAAATACGGTGCTGATGTGATACTCAATGCTAAAAGAGATAATGTGGAGGAATACATATTAAAAGACACTAATGGAAGAGGTGTAGATTTAGTAATTGAAGCCGCAGGCTCACACGAGGCCCTTAATAGTGGTATGCAAGTCATAAAAAAGGGTGGAGAATTACTGATTTACGGAGTATTTGGAGGAGGGCCGGTTCCGGTTGATATACAGCCAATCCAGATAAATGAACTTGTTATTAAGGGCTTAAACGGTTCACCTTTTAAATACCCTGATACTATTAATCTAATCAGTAAAAAAATGATTAATGTTAAGGATGTTATATCTCATACATTTAAGATTGAACAACTTCCTGACTTGTTTTCAAGTGGTTTTATTGCCAACAGAAAGGAAAACTACATGAAGGGGGTCGTTCTTTTCGATTAATCTAAAAACAGCGAAAGTTTATTCTATTTTTAAAAGTTGGAGGATTTTTATGTCAAAGCCTTTAGTTGTAAGCAATATCAAATGCCATATAGGAGAAAATCCAATTTGGCATCCTCTAGAAAAACAAATATATTGGCTTGATATACCAATAGGTGTAATTTATGGATACAATCCAAAAAATGGCATAGTTAAAAAAATATTTGAAGGTGATTGTGCTATAGGCGGTTTTACAATCCAAGAAGATAGTTCTTTGCTCCTTTTTATGGAGAAAGGAGCAGTAAAAATATGGCGAAATAGTAAGTTGACTAATGTAATAGATGAGATCTCCATCTTAAAAGATACAAGATTCAATGATGTTATTGCAGATCCAGCAGGGAGAGTTTTTTGTGGTACAATGCCGGATAAAAATGGGTCTGCATATTTGTTTCTTCTTGATATAAATGGAGAAATTAAGCTAGTTTTAGATAATGTGGGACTTTCAAATGGAATGGGCTTTACTCCGGATAAACAGCAAATGTATTTTACTGATTCTAAAAAAAGGAAAATAAGTATATTCAATTATAATAAAAAAAGTGGATCCTTGAGTAATCAAAGAACTTTTTTAGAAGTAAAGGAAAAAAATCCTTATTTGGTTCCTGATGGATTGACAGTTGATTCTGAAGGATATGTTTGGAGTGCACAGTGGAATGGTGGATGTGTAAAAAGATATAGTCCAAAAGGTAAGGAGGTTATGAAAATCATTTTACCCACTGAAAAAATTACTTCTTTAACTTTTGCTGGAGAAAATTATCAAGATATATATATTACAAGCGCATTAGGAGAAGAAGGTACTATTGAAAATGAAGAGAGTGAAGCCGGTGCCTTATTTAATGTTAAAACTGAGATTGCAGGTTTGCCGGAAAATATGTCTAAAATTTTTGTTTAGAAAAATCATAGTCAATTAAAATTTTAAAGTAAGAAAAGAATAATTGATTATAGGAAGGATGAGAATATTGGTAAACGATAGCTTTAAAAATAAAGAAAATCGACCTATTTTAACCGTAAAGAATATTAGTAAACGATTTGGCAATGTACAGGCTTTAAAAAATGTCAGCATGGAAGTATGCAAAGGCGATATTGTCGGTTTATTAGGAGATAATGGGGCTGGTAAGTCTACTCTTATAAAAATAATATCGGGGAATTTTTCTGCAGATGAAGGAGAAATATTTTTAGAGGGTAAGAAAGTACATTTTAATTCACCTTCAGAAGCTCGTGCCGCAGGGATAGAGACAGTTTATCAAAATAGTCCCGTTTGTATTAATGCAGCAGTATATGAAAATTTTTTTATTGGCAGAGAAATAGTGAATAATTATCTTGGTATTAAATTTGTAAAAAACAAAGAAATGCAAAAAAGCACCTTAGATGCTTTACAAAATATTGGTATTTCTATACCATCTGAGAAAGCTGAAATTGGCTTATTATCTGGAGGGGAAAGGCAAGCAATTATTTTGGGAAGATTTTTTCATTGGGGAGGGAAAGTGGCTTTGCTTGATGAGCCATTTGCAGCTCTAGGTGTTGCTGAATCAAGAAAAGCTCTAAAACTTATTCATAATGTTAGTCAAAAAGGGCTTCCTATTATTCTAGTTACTCATAATATAGAATATGCTTTTCAAGTAATGAATAAATATGTTGTTCTTAGGCATGGCGAAGTTGTTGGTGTTGGGGAAAAGAAAGATGTATCAGTTGATGATGTTGTATCCATGATAACCGGAGCAATCGAAATTAAGGATTAATTAATAAACGAATAGGAGAGTTTAAAATGAAAAAAATAAAAGTCGGAGTTATTACTTTAGCTTCACCTAGAGAAAGGGTCGACCTGGCAAGACAATTTCATTTTAAGGCAATTTCTTCTTTGAAGAAGAATAATCTTGATTTATATTATCGTGATGAGTTAATTTATGAAACAAACGAATGTATTGCTCAAGCCAGGGAATTTAAAAAAAAGGGTGCTTGTGCAATTTTATTACTCATGGGGACCTGGGTAGATTCACCAACTGTTGTTGATACTATTAGGGAGATACAAATTCCTTTTGCCATTTGGGCTGAAGATAATCCTGCTTCTTTTTCTCTGACTGCTGGCGGTATTGTTCATGGTTCATTAGATGAACTGGGTTTAGAGCATAAATTTTTTTATGGCTCAACCAATTCAGCGAATTTATTGGGGCAAATAGTTACTTATATCAAAGCCTGTTCAATTATGAAAAATTTAGATAATCAAAAGTTATGCGTAGTTGGTGGACGAGTTCCAGGCATGTATACAACTATGGCTGATATTATTCAGATAAAAAAAATATTTGGGATTGAAATAGAGCATATAGACTCTCTACAAATATACTTAGAAGCTGTTAATGCCCCCGATAAAGAGATTGAAGAATTAAAAAAAGTATATCTACCACAGTTTGGAAAAGTTAAGCCAGAAAAGCAGGTTATTGATAAATCTTTAAGACTTTATTTTGCACTAAAAAAATTATTGACAAATAAAAACTATAAAATTGCAGCTATTAAATGTATGGATGAAATGATAAATCATTATTCTTCTTTTTGTCTGGCAAATTCTCTTCTTAATGATGAAGGATATACAATTTCTTGTGAAGGTGATATTTATGGAGCTATAAGTATGATGGTTTTAAGGTTAGCATCTGGAAATATTTCCCTCTTTGGGGATATAAATCATTTGGATTATCAAGAGAATATGTTAAGAATTGTTAATTGTGGTTCCATGCCTTCTTTAATGTCTGAAAATAGAAAAGAGGTTGATCTGGCTTGCCAATATAGTTATTTAAGTAAAGCGGGTGGAGTTACAACTGTTTTTTCAGTAAAAGATTCACCAGTGACTGGTGCAAGATTATTTAGAGTTAAAGGAAATCTAGGTGTGTTTGTATTTAGTGGCAATACAGTTAAACAACCAAAAGAAAGGTTAGGAGAATCAAGAGAACGTTGGCCACAAGCATTTGTTAAATTTGGATGTAATGCAGAAAAATTAGTTCAAAATTTTCGCTCCAATCATATGCATATATGTTTTGGCGATTGTCTGAATATTGTTAAAGAATTTTGCAGTTTAAAGGATATTAGTTGTATTTCATAAAAAGGTGAAAGGAGAAACGAATGGTCACATTTGAAAGTTTAGGAGTTAAGAAAGTTATTAATGCAGCAGGAAATAATTCACGATTGGGTAGTTCAACTCTTAGTCCAGAAGTTTTGAATGCAATGAATGAAGCCTCGAAGATTTATGTTAACATGAACGAATTACAACTTCGTTGCGGTGAGTATATTTCAAAAATTACTGGAGCAGATGGTGGTTTGGTAACATCAGGAGCAGCTGGTAGCCTTTTGCTTGCAGCATCAGCATGTATTACCGGTACTAATGTAGCCTTAATATTGGAAATGCCAAAACCAGCTATCGGTAAAGAAATAATTGTACAAAAAGGGCATAGGACACCTTATGACCAGGCTATTACAATATCTGGAGCTCGATTAGTAGAAGTCGGTATCCCTCACCAAACTTATGTAGAGCAGATTGAAAATGCCATAAATGAAAATACAGTTGCATTTTTATATACATTTGGTGAAACTGTAAATAGAAGTGGAGAAGTTTCTCTAAATGATGTTATGCAAATTTCAAAAAAATATAAAATACCAACAATTGTTGATGGCTCGTTGATAAATTATCCTTTTACAAGAATCAAGGACTGTATAAAGATGGGTGTAGATTTGTTAGTAACAAGTGGAGGAAAGCACATTTTTGGCCCTTCTTGTACTGGTTTTATTTGTGGGAAAAAAGAATTAGTGGAGGCATCTCGTTTGCAAGCTTTCCCAAATTATGGTATCGGAAGGGTAATGAAAATCGGCAAAGAAGAAATTATTGGATTTATGACTGCTTTAGAAATCTATCTTAAAAGAGATTCCCAAAAAGAACATGCAGAATGGGAAGATAAGATTAATTATTTGGTATCTGAATTAAATAAATTTCCATACTTAAAAACAATAAAAGCTGAATACGATGAAGTAAACCGACCAGTTCCTAGAACTCAAATACTGATTGACGAAAAAAGAATAAAACACGATGTTTATGAAATAGTTTCATATTTTAAGGAAAATAACCCTCCAATATGGTTTCAAGAATTTAGTTTACATAAAAGTATTATTTTATTAAATCCGGTTTGTCTTGCTGATGGAGAAGAGGAAATTATTGTAAAGGAATTTCAAAATCTGTGGAATTTATGGAACTTATTTTAAAATATCAAGTATATTGAGAATTTATCAGTATTCTACTTATTTTTTTAAAAGGATAATAGAAAATGAGTTTGTCAACAAAGAAAAATGCAATTGTGGGTCAATTAGGTGGCCCGACTTCAGTAGTTAATTCCAGCCTTTCTGGCATTATTCAAGAAGCAATAAAGTCAAAAAAAATAAATAATATACTTGGAATGAGAGATGGGATTTTAGGGTTAATGACAGATAGAATAGTTGATTTAGAAAAGATAAATTCAAAAGATTTATATAGATTGCAACATACACCTTCATCAATTTTAGGTTCTTGTAGGTATATTTTAAAAAAAGAAGAATTTCCCCATCTATTAAGGCAGTTTGAAAGATATAATATCGGATATTTTTTCCTTATTGGGGGAAATGGTACCATGGAAACCGGCCGCCAAATAGAGCAATATTGTAAAAAAAACAGTTATCAAATAAACATAATTGGGATACCGAAAACAGTAGATAATGATCTTTGTAACACTGATCATGCTCCAGGCTTTCCTTCTGCGGCAAAATATATTTGTCTTTCTGTATTACAGGGAGGAAGACTTGCCCGAGATATGCAAAGTGTAGATAAATATGTTATTCTGCAGACAGTAGGGAGAAGTTCAGGATGGTTAGCTGCCTCATCAGTATTAGCAAAAAGAAAGAAGGTGGATGCCCCTCATCTTATTTATTTACCAGAAAGGCCTCTATCACGTAAATTATTCCTATCCGATGTGAAAGAGTGTATTAAAAAATATGGGTGGGTTTATATTGTATGCGGCGAAGGTATTCGTTGGGAAGATAAAAGTTTTATCGCTAGTCATTATTCACAGAATAATAATGAAATTGAATATGGTGCAATGGGCGGGGGCAGTGCAGCGCTTAATTTACATAAAATTATTTATCAAGAAACAAATTACAGAGGAGAATTTCAAATTACAGAATCCTTATCAATGTGCGCCATAGATAGAGTAAGTAATGTTGATGTTGAGGAAGCTTATGCTTGTGGTGTTAGAGCAGTTGAATTAGCTGAAGAGGGAATTTCAGGGGTAATGATTTCAATTATTCGTGCTAATTCTAAACCTTATAAAATAACATTAAGTTTTGTACCTTTTGAAGAAGTAGCCCTTAAAATTAAGCCAATGGATGATAAGTACATTAACAAGCAAGGCAATTTTGTAACTGATGAATATATTAAATATATAAAACCTCTTGTTGGTAAAATTCCCAAATATTATGAATTAAATTTTAAAAAAGCATATATTTGTATATAAAAATTAAATGGAAATAATAAATAAAAAGATAAGAATAAGATAGTTAAATTATATTTATAATATTATAGTATTATGAGAGAAGTTAAGAAAGTGTTTTGAAATAAAAGAAATTAAGGATTGTTTAAAAAACAAGAAATATGATTTATTGGCAGTCGTACATGGTGAAACTTCTACGGGAATGCTAAATCATTTGGAAGAGTTATTACTAATATGTCAAAAAGAAGATATTTTATTTATAGTAGATGCAGTATCAATATTGGGGGAGTAAAGATATCTGTTGACAAACTAGGCATTGATTTTTTATATCAGCAAGCCAAAAGACCTTGGGTTCAATTCCAGGGTTATCTACAATTTCTATCAGTTTGAAGGGGTGGAAAGGATGGCATTGGAGTCTGATATTCCTGGCTGGTATCTTAATTTGAGAACATGGCAGAGGTATGAAAAAGAATGGGGTGATTGGCATCCGTTTCCTATAACTTTGCCCGTTCATTTATTTTATGCTTTAAATAAAGCCTTTGATATAATTTTAGAAGAAGGATTAAAACAAAGATGGACTAGACATAAAAAAGTTGCTGGTATACTTTGTGATTACTTAGAAGATGCAGGAATATCTTTATTAGTTACAGATAAAGATTGTCTTTTACCAACAGTGACGTCAGCAGTTTTACCAAGTCCAATGAAATCTGAAGATTTACAGAAATATATGCAAGCAAGATATGGAATAATAATTGCCGGAGGAGTAAGGCTATTAAGAAAGCGCGTTTTTAGAGTTGGACATATAGCTTATTCTGCTAATGAATTTCTAATTAATAGAGTCATATCAGGTATTGATTGTTTTATGAAGAATAATCGTTTAAGTAATTTCATAGAAACAGTAGTCATAACTTGCACTTTAACTTAATTAAATTGAAATAATCTTTAATCTTACAATAAATAAGAAAGAGAGAATAGCTATTTATGGTTAAAAATATGATTTTACGTTGTAGTGGTTGTAATAGAGAATACCCATTCGGCACATATTCATGTAAATGTAATGCTGGCGTGTTGCTAGCAGAGTATAAGTTTAAAAAAGTGAAATCAGTTGTTGAGATTGAAGACCATTCAAAGCCTGGTATTTGGAGGTTTTCAAATGTATTACCTGATGTTAAAGAGTGCTTTTCATTTAATGAAGGGGGAACACCTTGTATAAAAAGTCAAAAAATAGGTCCAAAAAATAATATTTTACTCTATATCAAAGATGAAGGTCGGAATCCAACAGGGTCTTTTAAAGATCGTGCGGCAACTGTACTTGTATCGACAGAAAAAGAGTTAGGTCACAGAGATATTACAACAGCATCAAGTGGGAATGCAGCAGGTTCACTTTCACTTTATTCTACACTTACTAATATGAGTTTATATATTTTTATGTACCAACCTACAGAAGGAAAATTTTTACATACTGTAAGCTTTGGCCATAAGATATTTTTAGTAGATAGTACGAAAGAATCCGATGCCCATCAAATGGCAGAAGATGCAAGTAAAAAATTTGGTTGGTCTTGGTTAACAACTATGTCATCGGCAAACCCCTTTAATATTGAAGGTTATAAGACTATAGCTTATGAAATTGTTCGTGATATCGGCTTACCTGACGTAGTGATAATACCAATGGGTTCGGGTACGTTAGTCTTGGGTATATGGAAAGGTTTCAATGAGCTAATCCAAATGGGTATTATTTCCAAATTACCTCGTTTAATTGGGATCCAATCTGAGCAGGTTAATCCAATAGAACAGGCTTATCAAAGAGGTGAGACAACTGTAAGGCCAGTAACTCCGGGGAAAACAATGGCTACTGGAGTTGTTGTTGATAATCCTGGTATTGCTGGCTCAGTTGCTTTAAATGCCATAATAGAGACTGGGGGGCTTGTTATTTCGGTTTCAGAAGAAAATATTCTAAATAGCTTTAAATTACTTCCCAAAGAAGAGGGAATTTTCGCTGAACCAACTGGAGCTTTGAGTGTTGCAGGGTTGAAATCTTGTTTAGATAAGAAAATTGTTTTAGAAGGTCAAAAAGTTGTTTGCATTAACAGTGCAAGTGGATTTAAAGATTTAAGTGCTTTTAAAAAAGTTAAAAGAAGTGGATTTCAGGTCAAAAATGTTCCCCCTAATTTAGATTTAGTAGAAGATTTCTTAAATAAACAAAAAGAAAAAGATGATAGTTATATCGTTTAAATTCAAATAATATTTTACTTATATGACATTTTTTCCTAAAAATTATTGAAATATTTGTTCAATTACTCCATTAAAAAATTGAATTCATAGGATTATTTATTATTGAGAAAAGGAGATATTTATGGTATTTATGGCAAGCTATAATGATTTAGGAGTAAGAAAAATAATTAACGCCGCGGGAACTTATACGAAATATGGCGGTTCCTTGATTTCTTCTGAGGTAATTAAGGCAATGGAAGCTGCTTCGAGTACTTTTGTAGATGTTGATGAATTATTACAAAAATCTGGCGAATACATTGCAAAATGTCTTAATATCGAGTCAGCATTGATTACAGCGGGAGCAGCGGCTGGGCTAACATTATCAGCGGCAGCATGCATGGCAGGCTCTAACCCAGATTTTATAAAATCACTGCCTAATACAGAAAATATGAAAAATGAAATTATTATTATGCGTTGTCACCGAAATCCGTATGATAATGCAATGATAATGGCTGGTGCAAAATTTGTGGAAATTGGTAATGCCATTGAAACTCACCTTTGGGAATTAGACTCTGCTATTGGTGAAAAAACAGCTGCAGTAGCCTTTTTTGTTCAATCAGAGATGCTAGAAGCCTCTCTTTCATTAAAGGAAGTAATTAACATAGCACATGCAAAAAGTATTAGAGTTATAGTTGACGCGGCAGCTGAATTGCCACCAATTGATAATTTAAATAGATTTGCTAAAATGGGTGCGGATATTACTGTATTTAGCGGTGGAAAAGATATACGTGGTCCACAGTCTTCTGGGTTAATGGTAGGGAAAAAAGATATTATCAATATTTGTCGTTTACATGGATATCCACATCATGCAATTGGTAGACCAATGAAATTAGATAAGGAAACGATTATGGGTTTTGTAAGAGCAATGGAGTTATATTTAAATGAAGATCACCAGAAGAGAGTAAAAAAATGGGAAGAACAAGTTGGGCATATTGTTAATGGATTAAAAGGTATTTCACATATTCAAGTTTTTCAGGGATACCCTACTCAACCCTTAACACAGCCTGCTACGATACCTCGAGTCTATGTTACTTTTGATGAAAAATCTTTGGGAATGACAAAAGAAGACATTGCCCTAGAGTTATATGAAGGTAATCCACGTATTGCTGTTGTAGTTGAAAAAAAATACCTTACTCTTAATCCTCATATGCTTGCGAGTGGGGAGGAAGATATAATAATTGAGAGAATAAAAAAGATAATTATAAGGAATAATTCTTAAATGATGTATAACTGTAAGGTGTTTAATCTGTCCAGGAATACCTACCTATTAGAAGTCATTAATATTAAAATAGAAATAAGAAATCAGCATAAAATAGATTTACAAATTTTAAAAATTTACTATTAATTATTATTAGAGAGTAGCGACTATGATAAAGAAAAACCGGAGAACCGTTATTTTACAAGGTACTCTCTTTACTTCTTTTCGATCCTTTGAAGGGGAAATAATGATTGAAAAGGGGAAAATTATATCCATTATAGATAGCAATAACAAAGAAAATCTATCTTTTTTTCAAAATGCGGAGATAATCGAAGCTCAAGATAAATATGTTATGCCTGGTTTTATTGATCTCCATGTTCATGGAGGTGGCGGGGCAGATGTGATGGACGGAGAATATGAAGCTATTAGGAAGGTTGCTGCTACTCATGCCCGTTTTGGTACGACTGCCTTTCTTCCTACTACCTTAACCATGCCTAAAGATAAAATTATAAAAAGCTTACAAAGTATTAAAGAGGCAAAATTAAAAGGCACTGGCACTGCTGCTATTTTAGGGATACACCTGGAAGGACCTTATATTAACCCGGAAAAGAAAGGTGCTCAAAATGAAGAAGGCATTATGCCGCTTTCTAAGAATGAGTTTTTGGAATTAAACCAAGCTTCTGGTTATTTAATACGACTAGTGACCTTAGCACCGGAGATGCCTGGGGCAATAGATTTTATTCGTTGGCTACACAGAAAGAATATTATTATTTCAGCAGGGCATACGAATGTTACTTATCAGAAGATGCAGGAAGCGATACAAGTCGGTTTAACTCATGTTACCCATCTCTTTAATGCTATGCGAGGCTTGCATCATCGTGAGCCAGGAATAGTGGGAGCTGCTTTATCTGATTCTAGGCTTACAGTAGAAGTCATTGCTGATGGGATACATATCCATCCCATCATATTGAAAATGATATATCAAATGAAGGGAAGCGAAAAAATAGTCCTGGTTACCGATGCTATAAGGGCAGCATGTTTGGAAGAAGGTAATTATGATCTTGGAGGAAAGGAAGTTATTGTGGTTCGGGGACAAGCCAAACTCGGGGATGGTACTTTAGCTGGTAGTGTGTTAACGAAGAATCAAGCAGTGCACAATATGGTAGCCCAAGCCGGTATTTCATTGTTAGAGGCAGTTCAGATGTCAACTTACAATCCGGCAAAGTGTCTGGGAACAGAGTATAGGAAAGGTAGCTTGGAACCAGGAAAAGATGCGGATATCGTTATTTTAAATCAAGACTTTGAAGTTGAGCTAACTATGGTTTCAGGGCAGGTTATCTTCAGGAAAGAAGATATATGAAAGTTGTTATTGTAAAAGACTATCATGAGCTCAGTGTCCAAGCGGCTCAATTAGTTGCTGAACAAATTGCAAAGAAGAAAAATACAGTTCTGGGCTTGGCTACCGGCCAAACGCCTGCCGGTATGTATATGGAATTAGTCAAGAAATACAAAAAAGGTGAGATAGATTTTTCCCAGGTTGTTACCTTTAACCTGGACGAATACTACGGCTTATCACCGGAATGTACCCAGAGCTATTATTATTTTATGTGGAACACCTTTTTCCGATATATAAACATCAAAAAAGAAAATGTACATTTATTGAATGGAATGACAGATAATGCTGAAAAAGAATGTCAGCAATATGAATATTTTATTCAAAAAAGTAGTGGTATAGACTTACAAATATTGGGGATTGGTGTTAATGGACACCTGGGTTTTAATGAGCCGGGGACTAGTTTTAGTAGCAAAACTCGCCTGGTAACTTTGGCAGAAGAAACTATACAGGATAATTCTAAATATTTTAATGACATTTGTGAAGTCCCTAGGCAAGCCCTTACTATGGGTCTCGGGACGATTATGAAAGCCCAAAAGATTATTTTATTAGCAAACGGTAGGGAAAAAGCTCCTGTTGTTGCTAAGACTATAAATGGACCAGTTAGTACTGAAGTACCGGCAACTGTTCTCCGGCTTCATAATGATGTAACCATGCTTATTGATAAAGAAGCTGCTTGTGAAATTTGATTGGTCTATAATCAAAAAACTTTAGAAAGATATCAAAAATATAATAGATAATTAATAAATAAAATTTCTTTTCTAAAGATATTATTATAAAAGATGGTAGTAAGCAGTAATACTTTAACCAAAATATTAAGAAGAATTCTTATTTTTTGACGATGAGTATGTTTACTTTTTGAGGGGGAAATTCTATATTAATTCTAAATAAATTAAAATTAGGAGGATATTTTATGAAAAGATATCAATTATCAATTCCAGGACCTACAGAATGTGATCCTGAAGTTCTAAATGAGTTAAACCGTCCTAATCTACCACATTATGGGGATCTTTGGATGGATTATTATTTGGAAACACTACAAAAGTTGCAAAGAATTTATCAAACTAAGAATAGTGTTTATATTATTCCTTCTTCAGGGTCCGGAGCTTTAGATGCTACCTTTGCAAGTTTAAACGGTAAAAAAGGACTAATACTAGATAATGGTACATTTGGAGAACGCTTAGTAGACATTGCTTCACATTATTTAAGTGAAGTAATAGTTATTCATAAAAATCCTGGAGAACATTTTGAAATACAAGAAATAGAAGAAGCTCTTCAAAAAAATAAAGTTGATTTATTGGCTGTTGTACATGGTGAAACTTCTACGGGTATGTTAAATAATTTAGAAGAACTATCAAGAATATGCCAAGAGGAAAATATTTTATTTATAGTTGATGCTATATCAACCCTGGGAGGTGTAGAACTATCTGTTGATAAACTAGGTATTGATTTTTGTATATCGGCAAGTCAGAAGGCACTTGGTTCTATCCCTGGTTTATCTACTGTTTCTATCAGCTCTAAAGGGTGGGATAAAATGGCAGCAGAAAATGATATTCCAAGCTGGTATCTAAATTTAAGAACATGGCATCGTTATGAAAAAGAATGGGGAGACTGGCATCCTTTTCCAATTACATTGCCCGTTCATCTTTTTTATGCCTTAAATAGAGCATTTGATATTATCTTAGAAGAAGGCTTGGAGCAAAGATGGAACAGACATAAGGAAATTGCTAATATGCTTTGTACTTCTCTTGAGGAATTTGGAATATCTTTATTTATCAAAGACAAAGAATATCGTCTTCCTACTGTTACATCAGCAATTTTACCTGGAAAGATGACATCTGAAGGTTTACAGATGTATATGAGAGAAGAATACGGAATATTAATTGCTGGAGGAGTAGGGCCGTTAAGAAAGAAAGTTTTTAGAGTCGGGCATATGGCATATTCTGCCAATGAATACCTAATTAAAAGAGTTATAGTAGGTATTAAAAATTTCATGAATAATAACTAGTGCCTTGTTAAATAATAAATGATATAATCTATAGTGGCATTTATAAAGTTTTATGATATCCTTCTTTATAATAGTATAGGAAGGAGGCTATCATGAATTTATATATTCGTTCTTTGATATCCGAAGAAGAAAAGGTTGTTTGAGATGGAGAATAGTTACCAAAGGAATATCTGCACATAGTTCTGAGCCAGAAAAAGGCAAAAATGCTATTTATTTTATGAGCGAGGTAATCAACGCTCTGCAGAATAAGCTTATTCCCCTTTGCAAAAAAAAGTCCCATCCTCTTGTTGGTTCTCCTGCTTTAATTTAAGTGTGAATATTATTCAGGGGGGGGGGACTCAAATAAACATTATTCCCGATAAATGCTTTATTGAAATAGATCGAAGGGTGATACCCGGTGAAAATAACCAGAGTATTTTAAGAGAAGTAGATAATTTTTTGGATAAATTAAAAGAGGAAAATCCTCTGTTGGAGTTAGAAAGAGAAGACCCTTTTGTTGCAAGTCCTTCCATGCAAATAAATAGAGATGAAGAAATAGTTCAAGCTTTATTTAGATGTATAAAGGATACCAGAGCTACTGAACCCGAAATTAGAGGAGGTAGATTTGGCACAGATGCAGCGATTTTTTGTTGCTAAAGGTATTCCTGCTGTAGTTTTTGGCCCAGGGAATATTGCCCAGGCCCATTCTGAGGATGAGTGGATAGAGATAAAGCAAGTGGTTCAAGCAGCGGAAATAATTGCCAGGACGGTTATTGTTTGCCAGAATGGATTACTTTAACAACATTTAATCGGTGATATAGGGTATTCACCGCTCCTTTTTTTAGTTATATTATGTTAAAACTATAAATTGCATTACTGTCTTGGACATAAGAAGTACTTTGAGCATAGCAAAATTATTAAACACGAGATGATAAAGTTTGAGAATTGGATTAAGAATTTAATGATATTTTTTGATAGAGTAGTGCTTAAAAACCTGGAATAAGCAGCAAATAAATCTGTAAATTAGATACTTGTGTAGCCAAAGATAGTCTTAGTGGCCGCCTACTCACTCAATAAATATAGACTATGGAAATTTGTACAAAATATTTATTAAATTTTTACTTAAAAATTTTGCAATATCTAAGTTGATTAAGTGTAATAATTTAAAGATTTAAAGAAAGGATAAAAAAAATGAAAATTGAAGAGAAAATTAAGAAAATGGGAATTGAAATTCCGGAAGCACCTAAACCAGTCGCTTCCTATGTTCCCTTTAGAAGAGCTGGGAATTTAATTTATATATCTGGTCAGGATTGTCGCGTAAATGGTAAATTAAAATATGAAGGGAAAGTAGGAAAAGATGTTACAGAACAAGAAGCTTATGAAGCAGCCAGAATTACTGCAATTAATTTACTTGCAATCCTAAAGAGTGCCATTGGAGATCTTGATAAAGTAGTAAAAATAGTTAACCTCCATGGTTATGTAAATAGTGCAGACGGCTTTGTTAAGCAGCCAATGGTTATTAATGGTGCCTCAGATTTTTTATTAGAAGTATTTAGTGAAAAGGGTAAGCATTCGAGGTGCGCTTTATCTGCAAATGAGCTACCCTTTAATACTCCTGTTGAAATAGAGATGATTGTAGAAGTTGAGGATTAATTATAAATAGATAAACAACCAACTCTATTATTTTAGCGTAAGTAAGTTAAGGAGAAATGAAATAAAATGTATGCTAAAAGCCTTAAATGTTCAGTCTGTGGCACGGAATACCCTCTAGATTTATATTATACCTGTGAGAAGTGCCATGGGATCCTGATGGTAGATTATGATTATAATAAAATGAAAGATAATTTAGACATAGCGATTTTTGGTACTCCTAAGGCTAATCTCTGGCATTATAAGGATTTATTGCCAATTGAGAATGAAGAAAATATCGTTTCAATGAATGAAGGTTTAACTCCTCTTTTACAAAATTTGAAAAACCTGAAAAACAAATATAACTTGAAGTCAATCTATATTAAGGACGAAACGAGAAATCCAACTGCTTCTTTTAAAGATAGACCAACATCAGTTGGGATTTCCAAAGCTTTAGAATTGGGTTATAGAATTGTGACCATAGCTTCATCGGGAAATGGAGCGGCAGCAACAGCAGGTTATGCTGCAAAGGCAGGGGTTAAGAGTTATGTTTTTGTACCCGAAAATACTCCGGAAAGTAAGATAAATCAGGTTTTAACATATGGAGCAGAGATTATAAAAGTAAAAGGTGTTTACAGTAATTCTTATAAATTAGCTTTGGAGGCAAGTAAAAAATTCAATTGGGCAAATCTTACATCGACTTATTTAAACCCCTATACCTTGGAAGGAGACAAGACAGTTGCTTATGAGCTTTTTTATCAAATGGAAGGTGAAGTGCCTGATTACATCCTTGTACCAATAGGAGCTGGTCCACTTCTGTATGGAATATTCAAAGGGTTTAAAGAATTAAATATTCTTGGGCTTTGTAATAAAATACCTGCTATGGTAGGAGTTCAAGCGGAAAAATGTTCCCCAATAATTAGTGCATACAAGCAGAATAAAAAATATGTAGTTGCGTGGGAAAAGACAGATACCATTGCTTCTGGCATTGCTGATCCATTAATAGGATACGATCAAGATGGTACTATGACTCTGGATGCGATTTATAAGACTAATGGAATAGGTGTTGCTGTAAGTGAAAATGAAATAATAAATGCAGTTTATGAATTGGGAAGTTTGGAAGGAATTTTTGCTGAGCCTGCTGCTGCGGCTGCTTGGGCTGGCTATAAAAAACTGCTCAACGAAGAGAAAATAACTAGAAAAGATAAAATTGTTTTAATGATAACTGGTCATGGGCTTAAACAATCAATAACTTCACTAGTTAATGCTAATAAAATACCGGTTATCGAACTCTCCATTGGGCAACTGAAAAGCAATCTTAATCTACAATAGATGTTGCAATGCAATTTCTCCAGAAAGTTAACTATTTAATGAAGTATATTTACTTAATAAGTGTATTTGGTATAATATAAACATAACGCAACGGAAGCTAAAAATAAGAGATACAACATAAAATGAAAACTTCATATTACCTACCAGCACCCTTAAAAATACAGTGGCTTACTTCAGATGCTAAATATAAAAGACGTAAAGGGAGGAAGTTAAAAGGGGTCACTTACAATTATCTAATCAAAAATTAACTCTTCTTAAAACTTATCCAGATAGGACAATTGTTTAATACAAATTACTTGGTAGTTTCTCAAGCAGTGAAGAGACTCAAAAATAAATATAAAGAGGATGGAGGAACAGAGCAGATAGGAAGAAGTCATTATTATTTTGAAAAGAGAATGAATGTCAAATGTTGAAACCTGCTCCTTATACTTTTTTGTAGCTCGTCAAGGACTCCTGTCTATTCTACAAAGGAAGGAGAAGAATCACCAATGTGAAGGAAAATCGCTGAGGGAGATCTGGGAAGAATTAAAAAAAATTCTCCATTGGTTATCTTAAGATAGGGGAGGAACTAGATTACCAAGTAGATAAATCCACAGAAATACAATCTAAGATTTTAACCTTTTTAGGGTTAAAAGTGGATCAGGAAAGGTATTCCCAGGTTATTTAGTAAGTAAAAACTGCATCAAACCCTTGATAGATGAGCATTAGAAACAAGAAAAAGGTATCTTCCCTCTGGTCTTCCAGTGCCGGTCCAGTTTGTGATGGAAGAAAGATCTTATCTGAGGGGAGTCGCTTTGAGGTGTTTGACCGCGTTATTTGCCGAACATTAGGTAAATTATGGTCCACTGGAGCAATTTCAAAAGAAGGAGCTTTTAGGGCTACTAAGGGACTGATGATAGAAAATCAAAGGAAAATTTTTCAATTATAAAACTGATGATAATAGTTTTCGGTTTATCTAAATAATGCATTCCAATAATTAACAATAAATAAGGAGAATAAAGATGGTAGGGGAAAGAATTATAGATTTATTCGGGAAAATATTTGAGCAACGATATGAAATTTATCTTTCTTCTTTTAAAGAAAAGGATAGCTATTCCTTTTTTATGATGAAAGATAGGCAAAAAAAGTATCTAACGGTAGCAGGTCTCCCGAAAAAGTTAAAAGAGCTGAAATTTCAGGCTGTGGAGGAAAAATTAATAAATAGCGATGAGAATATGTTATTTCAGATTTGTCCTGTGACCCATGATAATTTAGTTCAATTACAAATTTTCTTGAATTATCTCAAGCCATCTTGCACTAAGGAGAAATCTATCCCTTCCTTTGGTACTGGAGACCGGTTGGGTATTGCTACCCCGGCTCATATTCAGGCATTTCAAGGGAAAAATATTTTTCCGGTCTTAGCCCAATTGTCTACCAGGGAAATTACCAGAACAGAGAGTAGTTTACAAAGAGTACTGGATAATGCCCTCTGGGGATGTTTCGAAGTCGGCTATGAGGGACCCTTTGGTGCCGATGCCGACCATATTAAAGATTTGGATAATCTACAAGAAGCAATCAATTGCGGATTTAAGCTTTATACCTTGGATCCTTCTGACCATATTAATAATGATGTTATGAAATTAACTCGAGAGGAGTTAAGAAAGGAATATCAAAGATTACCGGAAAGAGGTGAGATGGAAAAGATATACCTTAATAAGGAATATAAAATAGGAAAGCATAGCCTGGTTTTCGAACAAGATAAGCTGGCAGAAATAATATTAATCTATATTAATGCCATTAAATATGTTGCCGATTACTATCAATTTTTAAAAGAAAAAAATAAAGCGGATTTTGAACTGGAGATGTCTATAGATGAGACACCGCAGCCCACCTCCCCCTTAGCTCACTTCTGGATTGCCTCTGAATTACAACGTAGAGGAGTAGATTTTCAGAATTTAGCTCCCCATTATATGGGAGACTGGGAGAAAGGGATTGATTATATTGGGGAGGTGGATACTTTTCAGAAAGAATTTAGGTTACATTGCCAG
>DOTB01000039.1 GCA_003513845.1 Candidatus Atribacteria bacterium
TCATTGCGAGACTGCCTCTTGCCTCTTAACTCCTGTTAAGAGGCAAGAGGCAGGCGTGGCAATCTCATTCACTTATACTTAAAAGATTTAACTAAAAACTTGAACTGAAAAGTTAATAGTCATGGTGAGCGAACACAGTGAGGGAAGTAATCCTGTGTAGCCTGTAATCCAGATTACTTGATAGTATCGGAATTTCAAAAAAATTCTGATACTATAAAATACTCTTTTTAAATAAGAAATAATATATTTTATATTTTTACACCATCTCTCTAATCCTCTCCCTTAGAAGGGAGAGTTAAGGTGAGGGTGATGATGAGGGGTTTCAGGGGAAACTTCCCCTGAATATCTTGAAAATTAGGATTTGAAGAATGAAAAATAGTATGAAAAAGAAAATGAAAAAAGAACAAACAAATAGAAAAGTTTTATTTTCATTGATATGCTTAATTATTACTTCACTTTTCTTTTGCTCTATATCTCTTTGCCTTCAAGCAATTCAATCAGAAAATGGGAATACTATAAGCCAATTCGAACAATGCCTTGCTGATTCCTCTTACAGTGATTTCCAGAAGAGGATGGTGCTCAATTCTGCTCAGGAAGCAATCAGTATTGGTATTTCAGCAGATGACACCCT
This sequence comes from Candidatus Atribacteria bacterium, assembly GCA_003513845.1. Lineage (GTDB taxonomy): Bacteria > Atribacterota > Phoenicimicrobiia > Phoenicimicrobiales > Phoenicimicrobiaceae > Phoenicimicrobium > Phoenicimicrobium oleiphilum. The sequence goes on from DOTB01000039.1 coordinate 632, forward strand.
GTCCATCATAAAGGGCAGTATTGAAAATGAAGTAGACCCTTATAATGTCAAGAAAGTCTTGGACACCGTAATTACTGCCAAAAAAGAAGGTATTTCCGAAGAACCCCTCCTCAATAAAGTGAAAGAGGGGCTGGCTAAGAATGTGGAGGAACGTTTAATTATTGAGGCAGTTACTCAGAAATCTGAAAATATGAAGATAGCCCAAAATTTACTAGCTGAAAATCAAATCCCAAACGGTAACCCTGCGGAGATGATTGATATAATAGCTGATTCGCTCAGCAATGGTGTCCCGGTAAGCACCCTGGAACAGGTTTTACAAATCAGTAGTGAACAGGGCAAAAGCTGGTCGGAAGTGGAAGAGGTTACCAAAGAGCTTGCTGACCTTGGTTTGAAGGCTATTGAGCTGGGTATTGAAAGTGATAAGATTGAGCTAATCTTTAACCAGGCCATAGAGAGTCAAAGTAATCTGGACAATGTTTGTATGAATATCCAGGATTTAATAGTGGCTACCATAGCGGCTAAGATTACCTCTGGCTCCTTACTACAGCGAGACACTGCGGTAGAGGGAGGAGAGGCAGGCAGCAGTAGTTCGGGTATACCCGGTGTGCCGTCCACATCAACTGGTAGTGGGATAACAGGAACGGGTGGCGGTCCCACTCCTTCTGGGGAAACAGGCACTTCTCCCCTTTCTTCCGATGATAATAATACCTCTGATGGTGAAAGTGGCTCATCGCCCCTTGATTAATAAATATAAATAATATAAAGATAGAAGTATTGCGCACCTTGACAATTAAATTAAATAAACAGTTTACAGTTTTCTGTTGCCAGTTCTCAGTTTTTTAGTAGTATCGGAATTTCAAAAAATTTCGATACTATGAAATAATATGATTATTATTTATTAAATAAGTAACAATATATTTTGCTTTTCATTCAGGGGATCTCAAGGGGGGAAAATTCCCCTCTTAAGAGGGGTGTCCCGAAGGGACGGGGTGTTCCCCTTGAATATCTTGTTGGCAAAACAAGATAGCATTTTCTTGAATTGTATTATCTTTGAGGGGTTTCAGGGGAAACCTCCCCTGATTATCTTGAAAAAGTGTAGCAATTCAGTATACTCTTTTGGTCATTGCGAGGAGCGAAGCGACGAAGCAATCTCATCCACTTATACTGGAAAAAAAGAGCTTATCCCTAAGCTGTAAGCTAAACTAAAACTTTTCTTGACTTTTATGGTCTGAGCTATTAGTATTGCTTTAGTTATTCCGTATAAAAATAAATAAGAGGAATAATAATAAATGGAAAAAGAATACTTTGAAATTATCTTAGAAGATATAAATTCCAAATTTAACTTAGTATTAGAAAATTTTCAGAGCCTTAGAGCTAAGATGGAGGAATATAATCTTGACTCCATTAGCAGAGACGAGGAAAAAATAAAACTATTAAAGCTTGCTAAAGAAGATTCAGACAGAAGAAACGACGAAACTAACCAGTTATTGAAGCTTACCAAAGAAGAGTTATATTAACTATTAACTAACGACTAAAAAGCGACTATAAAGTCTGGTTTCTTAGCCCGTATGAGGTCGACATGCGGTGTATTTATCTGTAAAATATTTAGCTGAAAAATACAGCTTACAGGTAAAGAGACTGAGAGTCCAGAAAAAAAGAGAAATTAATTAATTTCTCAATAAAATCCATGGAAAATAAAAATAAAAAAAAATAGAATAAATTAAGAAATACGAAAATACGAAAGGAGAATTCTTAATGAAGAAATTATTAGTACTCTTACTTATCTCAGCTTTAGCTATCTTTGCATTTGCCGGCTGTGACCTGCTTCCTTCCGAAGGTGAAGGAGAAGGAGAAGGAGAAGGCGAAGGTGAAGTAGAAGAAGTCACCGTAGAGATTGACGGTGCTGTTACAGTGGAGGGAAAAACTTATGTGTCTGGTGGTAGTCATGATATTACCGTGACCTTCCCAGCACCGGTAGCGAATGTTTTTGCTTATATTACTGCATGTACTGGTGATTTTGGCAATAAGGCAAATAATAATGGTGGTGAATTACCAATACCATTATTCCCCACTGAAGACGAGGCAGTATGGGAAGGCTCCGTAACCTTTAGTGAGACTGATGATTGCTGTGCTTCCTATATAATGATTGAGGCAGGCGAATGTGACTGGTGCTATTACACTTACTCAGTCATTGTAGATTCTGTTGAACCTAATATTGGGCTCAAAGCAACTGGAGACACCTGTGGTTCTGATGACATTTGTGCTCCTTTTGCTGGCTGTGAAGTGAAATTTGAAGTCGCTGATGAAGAATGTGATGAAATCTGCTGTGGGGATTACTGCTCAGGTGTGGGTGCATGGTCCATTGAAATTTACAAAGAAAGTGATGTTATAGCTGGTGAATGCTGTGACCTAAGCCTCTGCTCTGAACCAGTCGATTATACTCAAGGAGAAGGTTGCCCCATTGAATGGACTACTAAATGTTTGGAAGATAAAGATGAAGATGGAAATGCAATATCTTACTATGTATTCATCACAGTTGCTGATAAGGTAGGAAACAAAATTGAAGGATTCTATGAAATGACATTTGATACAGATTGTGGAGTAACATTGACTGAAAAAGAATGTGATGATGGCGAGTTTATTGATGTAATTCCAGCAAATGAGTCACATCTTTTTGATGGTGACGGGTGCTATTCTCCTACTACCACTACTTAATTGATAAGAATTTAGGAAGAAAGAAAAATATATAGAAAATAATAGTAAAAGAGGGCGCTTTTAAAATTTAAAAAAGAGCCCTCTTTTACTAATTTTAATGCTTGTAGAGTAGAGTTAGGCTTAAACAATTTACATTTGATTAGAAAAGGTAAATTTTGCCGCTACTACGATGACTCCCTAGATTGAAAGTCTGTACTGTCAAAAATAATATGAAAGAATATGAAAGCTAAATTCCCCGGATTATGAAGAAAAATTAAAGGAGATTAAAATGAGTAATTTTAAAAAAATTAAAATATTATCTACTTTTTTCTTGGTCTTATTGCTGTTCTTGCCGGCCAGTGTTAAGGTCA
>DOTB01000013.1 GCA_003513845.1 Candidatus Atribacteria bacterium
TTCTGAATAGCCAAGCGAAAGGCCAGTTTTTTTAGTCCTACAGAATTACCGGCATACTGATAATTTACTGAATAGACACAGTTATCTTCTAAATCAATATAGACTCTTCTTTTATCAAGATCAACACTAACATTATCCTTCAATCTACCAGCAGAATGCAGAAAATAAAAGAATTGATTAGACCCTTTTAATTCTTTAAATCCTTCATAATTATGGCGATAAAGTAAATCTTCACTATGAGCAACATAGGCTGAGTCGGTAATTTGTAAAGCAGGGATGGAAAACGAGGAGTTAGTGGGACCTAAGGAAAAGAAAAGTATCAGCATTTCCTTACCCGTCATACTTCCCTGGAAATAAGATTTAATTTCGGTTAAACCTTCCTCTTTATCTATAGAATTAACAGCAATACCCCAATCTACCTTATGAGATAAGAGGTAACGGGTATTACCCTTGTCTCTACCTTGATCATAATAGCCATCAAAATGGACAGTATGACCAGGTAATTTTAACTTTTCCTCTTCTTTATTCTTTAAGGCAAGTTCTCTGACATATTGAATTTCTTTTGGATCATCAGTAATAACAGTCACTTCCCCCGGCTGACAAAGTTCTATAGCCTCCTTAACACGTTTGATAACATAGGGATTGTTTAGTGCTTCTAGCTTCTTTTGATAAGTTTGTTCCATAACATAGGCTCCTTTCTTTTTATGGAAAGCGGACAATAAAAATTTTTTTCTCTCTCAAAAAAATTAATTTAAAATTGAAACAAAATGAGTAGATAAAATTTGTCCCTACTCTATTATTTTATAATTATTTTATAAAGTTTATGAAAGTTCTAAAATATGGCTTTCTGAAATTTCCCAGCTGGATACCCTAACAATTTTTCAGCAATGGCAGCAAACAAGTCCGGGTTACCACTGATAAAAAAAGAATCCGGTTCAGGTTGGGACATATTATTAAGATGATATTTTTCAAGCAAATCTCGAGCTTCTCTTACCGTAGCTTCTGAGGGATCAACCAGCCTAACTCTCTGGTCTATATCTTTTTTAATATATTTTTCTAAAAAAGGATAGTGAGTGCATCCCCAGATAAGAGTATCAATATCATTTTTAATTACTGGTTTTATACATTCTCTCAAAAGCACTGTAATTTTTCTCTCATTTTGCAAAGCCTGTTCTTCCATCTCTCTAATAATTTGATTGCTACAGGAATTGCTAAAGGTTATAATAGAGGGATCAATTTCTCTAATTGTTTTTTCATAACTTTGCCTGCGGACAGTTACCTCTGTACCCACAATACCAATTCGTTTATTTCTGGTTTGCTTTACTGCCTCTCGGGCACCAGGATTAATTACGCCTATAATAGGAAGAGCACACTTCTGGCTGACCTTATCCAAGGCTACTGCAGTAGCGGTGTTACAGGCTATTATAATCATTTTAACATTCTGCTGGTGTAGAAAGTCAATGATAGAAAGGACGTAAGCAAGAATCTCCTCATCAGTCTTCTCACCATAAGGAGCATGTGCGGTATCTCCACAATAGATAATCTGTTCCTGAGGCAACTGCCTTTTCAATTCCCTAAATACGCTCAATCCACCCAAGCCAGAATCTAATAAACCTATTGCTTTTTCTTCTTCTTTCATCTGCAATTTACCTAATTTCCAATGAAACAAAATAAAATGGTGTCTAAAAATTTGAACTATACTACCTTGTGCTTAACAGACTGGAATTATTTTAAATTATGACTGTTTTAATATCTAGTAATTGTAAATTGTAATTAAAATCTTAAAATATGGCGGAGGGACTGGGATTCGAACCCAGACAGCTTACGCCTACACCGGTTTTCAAGACCGGCTCCTTGCCATTCGGACATCCCTCCGAAATAGACAACAAGTATATTCAGGGGAGGTATCCCCTGAAACCCCTCTTTTATTAGTATTGAGTAGCTAGTATTCAGTATATAGTGTAAATTTCAGTTAAAAAATAAAGAACAATGCCTTTTAAAAAAATGCTATCTTGTTTTATCAAACAAGATATTCAGGGGAGGTATCCCCTGAAACCCCTCTCTTATTAGTATTGAGTATATAGTATTTAGTATATAGTGTAAATTTCAATTAAAAAATAAAGAACAATACCTTTTAAAAAAATGCTATATTGTTTTATCAAACAAGATAATCAAGGGAAANNCTCTTTTATTAGTATTGAGTATCTAGTATTCAGTATATAGTGTAAATTTCAGTTAAAAAATAAAGAACAATACCTTTTAAAAAAATGCTATCTTGTTTTATCAAACAAGATAATCAAGGGAAAAATTCCCCTCTTAAGAGGGGTGTCCCGAAGGGACGGGGTGTTCCTCTTGACAACCCCTGAATTACATTCCGACTAGCAACTGTATTTAAACGATATACGTTATGCGTAATACGGTATACCATATTCACCCTCACCTTACCTCTCCCTTCTAAGGGAGAGGCTTAAAGCAAGGGAATTAAATATATTATTCCTTAATTATTCCTTAATTTAAAAAGAATATTTTGCAGTATCGAAATCTCTTAGAAATTCAGTTACTGCAAAATAATAAGTTTAGCAATAAAATTCTACCTTAAGTAGAAATTTTTTGCAATCCATCTATATAAGGACGCAAGGCATCGGGAATAGTGATAGAACCATCTTTTTCCTGGAAATTCTCTAAAATGGCTACCATGGTCCTTCCCACTGCTACTCCAGAACCATTTAAGGTATGAACAAAATGGACTTTACCGGATTCCTCTTCCCGGTAGCGTATATTGGCACGACGGGCTTGAAAATCAGTACAATTACTACAGGAAGATATCTCCCGATATTTTCCTTGTGATGGTAACCAGACTTCCAGATCATAAGTCTTCGCCGCAGAAAAACCGATATCGCCAGTAGAAAGAACCACCACCCGATAGGGAAGTTCCAATCTCTGCAAGATAACTTCTGCATCCTGAGTTAATTTTTCCAGCTCTGAATAAGAGTCTTCAGGTTTACAAATTTTCACTAATTCTACTTTATTAAATTGATGTTGTCTTATTAATCCTCTGACATCCTTACCGTATGAACCAGCCTCCCTTCGAAAACAGGCAGTATAAGCGGCATAGTAAAGAGGTAAATCTACCTCCGGCACTATTTCACCCTGATGAAGGTTAGTTAATGGAACTTCGGCAGTGGGGATAAGATATAAATCATCATTAGATTTAAATAATTCATTTTCAAATTTTGGTAACTGACCAGTACCAGTCATGGTAGTAGCATTGACTAAAAAAGGAGGGAATATTTCCTGATAATGATGTTCCTTAGTATGAATATCCAGCATAAAATTAATTAACGCCCTTTCCAGGCGTGCTCCCCTGTTTTTTAAGACAGTAAAACGGGCCTTGGCAATTTTGGTTCCTC
>DOTB01000043.1 GCA_003513845.1 Candidatus Atribacteria bacterium
CATTCCTTTCTTTATGTCTTTCTACAACTAAATACCAAGATTATCTCCTTAAGTGAATTAATGGAAAATTAAGTGACCGGTTAAATAAAAAATATATATAATTTTTTCAGAAGACACATTTATGATTATACTATTTTAAATAATTTTTTCAACAATCTTTAATAATATAGGTTTACGATGCATCGTGCCCACAATGGCTATTTCGTCATTGCGAGGAGCGTAGCGACGCGGCAATCTCTAACAATCATATAAGACAAGCATTCCGCCTGTATATATTGTCATTGCGAGCCCTGGTTTATCAGGGCGTGGCAATCTCTAATAATCACATAGGACAAGCATCCCGTCTGCATATATTGTCATTGCGAGCCCTGGTTTATCAGGGCGCGGCAATCTCTATTTTTTTCCAATATAGTGTCACAATTCATTGTGCCCTTACAACATATAATAGTTTTTAAATATTTTTAAGGTTTTTTAATTTATAATCATATAATAATAGAAAAATAACAAAAAAATAATAATTTTTAATTTTTTAAAAAAACTTTCACCAATTGTTGCCATACTGTAGTCAAACCCCTGTGATATAATTATATATTAATAATAGGGACAGACACTTATTTTCTCAATAAATTTGACTCCTCTTAAAAATAAAAAGTATTCCACCGGATATACTATTAGCTAAAGAGTTGTTAGCTATTTTAAAAAGACCTCGACCTATAGGCAGGGATTTCTATGATGTTATCTTTTTGTTTGTCAGGGCAAAGCCAAATTATCGTTATTTAAAAGAAAAGATAGGATTAAAATTTCAGGATTATTTAAAAGAAATCACCACTATGTTATTAACAAATTGCAAAGAATTGAATTTTAAGAAATTAGTAGAATATGAAAACAATTTTTATTTAATCCCGAAAATTCACAAAAAATATTGTTATCTCCTGAATTTATTCTACAAAAGACAAATTAAGATACAATAAACTAATTTTGTCCAGAAAACAAAATAGTACATTAACGGAATAAAAGCAAAAATAAGAAAAAAATGTTTAATAACTTATTAGTTGGTTATGAAATTCAGTCAATTGGCATTTATGTTTTTCTTTATCTCTCTGTGAACTGAAAACGGAAGACTGACAACTAAAAAATCTTCATTATTTTCATTCCTTATGTTATAATATAAATAGTTTTCGCACTCATTGAAGTAATACCAACCGCTATTATTTTTGTACTACCAGATGACTAATCTACTAGAATAAAAAATTAAAAAATTTTTTTATATTCCTGACGGCTAATTGCCAAAATATATTGCTATAATAAATAAAATTTAAGCACCCATCATTTTATTGTAGAAAAAAAAATTATCCATATTATCACTGTTGCTTTAGAAGTATTGAATATCCTCTAGGGGTAAGTTGGTAATTACTCAGAAGATAATTGAATATCGAGAAGCCTATGGATCGCTTTAAAATACATTAAGAGATTAAACTGTAGAGGGGATTGCTGAGAAGAAAGGGGAGAAGTAGCAATCTAGAGACTGGTCTATTATAGTTAAGTAAAATAAAATGATATATTTTTATTTTAAAGAATATTTTGTAGCACAAAAACTAAAATCTATCCCCCTATATGATAAAAGGTATTACCTTATATTACATGTAAAATTTAAGAGCCTGAAATCTGTTTTTCCTTAATATTTGATTAAAAATTTAACTAATCAAAAAGGTAAATAGGCTAAATGTTCTATTTACTATAAGTAAAAACCGAAAACCAACCACTGACTTATAGAAATCAATTACTAAATATGTTAGAATTAAAAAAGTTATAAAGAAATAAGAAAACCTGTTCCACAGCAAATACGAAGCAATCCAATACTCTTTTTTACATGAAATAAGGCAAAAATTTTGAAAATAGAAGTATTACAACTGGATAATTTTTGTTCATTAACCATTATTTCTAATTTTAATATGACACATCTTTGATGATTATGGGTTAACTAAGATAATGAGGATATATTCAATAGATGCCTAAAATAAAAAAATATAGCACTCATATTAAAGATTGGCCTTCTACCGACCGTCCAAGAGAAAAATTACTTAGAAATGGCGAACATACTTTAAGTAATTCTGAATTATTAGCAATTCTGGTGAGAAATGGTAGCAAAGGGGAAAGTGCTATTGATTTAGCCAGGAGAATTCTACATAAGTTTAAAACCTTTCGGAATATGAGCCATTCTGATATTTCACAATGGAAAGAAATTAAAGGAATGGGCATTGCTAAAATTGCTCAGATTAAATCTGCTATCGAAATTGGTAGAAGATTTAGGGAAGATGAAAAATTAGAAGAGAATTCCAGTATTGAATCATCGCGAGATGTGGCAGAACTTATGATGCCCAGGATGCGAGATTTGAAAAAAGAAGTGTTTAAAGCCATACTTCTTAATTCAAAGAATAAAATGATTGATATCATAGAGATTGAAAAAGGCACTGTAGATCAGGCAAATCCTATTATGCGAGAAATATTCCATCAGTGCCTTAAATATTACGCATCTTCTATTATATGTATTCATAATCATCCATCAGGTAATCCCACTCCGAGTAGTCGTGATAAAAAATTTACTTCAGAGTTAAAACAAGGCGGGCATATTCTCAATATTGAAGTTTTAGACCATATAATTATTGGGGATAATGATTATTTTAGTTTTGCAGATAAAGGTATGTTATAAAGATAATTTCAGGAGGGTTAAATGGCAAATAATCATAATGAAATTGAAAAGAGATTGTGGAATGTTGCCGATAAGTTGAGGGCAAATACTGCCTTGAGACCTAATGAGTTTTATATCCCGGTATTAGGTCTGATCTTCTTAAGATATTCTGATTATAAATTTCAATTAGCGGAATTAGAATTAAAAAAGAAAATAACTCAGGGCTTAGGACGAATTTCCATTAAAAAAGAAGATTATCAGGCTCTAAATATGCTCTATATTCCCGAACAGGCTAGATATTCAGCTATTTTGAATCTTCCAGAAGGTTCCAATATCGGTAAAACAATCAATGAAGCAATGAGGATGATAGAATCTCAAAATGATAACCTCAAAGGTGTCTTACCCAAAAGTTATGATCGCTTAAATGACGATACCTTAATTGCAGTTCTTAAGCTTTTTTCCGAAATTCCTATGGATATAGATGGCGATATCTTTGGTAAGATATATGAATACTTCTTAGGAAATTTTGCTATGTCTGAGGGTCAGCGAGGCGGTGAGTTTTTTACTCCAACTTCAATTGTAAAACTGATAACAGAGATTATTGAGCCATATCATGGCAGGGTGTATGACCCAGCTTGTGGTTCGGCAGGAATGTTTGTGCAAAGTGCAAAGTTTGTAGAACGCCACCATAAAAAACCCATTGATGAAATTGCTATTTTTGGGCAGGAAAAAGTAGCCTCCACTATCCAGTTATGCAAAATGAATTTAGTAGTTAGGGGACTGGAAGGGGATATCAGGCAGGGGAATACTTTTTATGAAGATACTCACCATTCTCTTTATCGTTTTGATTATGTGATGTCCAATCCCCCCTTTAATGTAAGTGGAGTTAACAAAGAAAAGCTAAAAAATGATCCAAGATTTTCTTATGGCATACCTAGAGCAGATAATGCCAATTACCTTTGGATACAAATCTTTTTAAACTCTCTAAATGAAAAAGGCAGAGCTGGCTTTGTTATGGCTAATTCTGCAGCTGATGCAGGATATTCTGAGCTAGAAATAAGAAAGAAAATTATTGAGGATAAAGTAGTAGATATTATAATTGCAGTTGGACCGAATTTTTTCTATACAGTAAGTCTGCCTTGTACACTATGGTTTTTTGATCGTGGTAAAAAGAACACGAAAAGAGAAAATCAAGTACTCTTTATTGATGCCCGAGATATATATACACCAGTTGATCGTGCTCACAATGAATTTTCGCCAGAACAGAAGAGTTTATCGCAAACATTGTCCGACTATATCGTGGAGAGGATATTGAGATAGTGCATGGTAGTGAAAAACTTATGAAAGAAACTTTTCCTCAAGGAGAATATCAGGATGTTGCAGGTTTATGTAAGGTGGCGACATTAAAGGAGATTGAGGAGCATGGTTGGAGTTTAAACCCTGGAAGGTATGTTGGCGTTGCAGAAGAAGAACAGGATGAGTTTGATTTCAAAGAGCGGCTTGAAGAATTGAATGAGGAACTGGAAATGTTGAATGCAGAAGCAAAAGAGTTAGAGGATCAAATATCAAAAAACGTTGCGAAAATATTGGAGATTAAAAATGATTAAACCAAATCCGTTTAAATCCGGGTTGAGATTAAGGCATTCTGAGTCAGAAAATATAGAATATAAGTCAAATTGGAATGATGATTACTTAAAAGTTATTTCTGCTTTTGCTAATACCAAGGGTGGTGAATTGATTATTGGTGTAGATGATAATAAAAATATATCGGGCATAATTAACGCCAGAAAATTACTCGTTGACTTGCCAAATAAAATAAAAGACAAGCTTGGAATTATTCCTGCCGTGAAGATAGAGAAAAAGAAAGGCAAAGAAATAATTATAGTGAAAACAGAATTATCTTCTGTACCAATATCTTACGATGGAAGATACTATATGAGGAGCGGAAGTACAACTCAACAATTACAAGGGCAACAACTGACTGATTTTTTGATAAGAAAATCGGGAAAAACATGGGATGAATTTATTGAAGCCCAGGCAAGTTTTGATGACATAGATATAGAAACTGTCCAACAGTTTAAAAAATATGCTGTTGATAGAATTCCATCAATTGTCAAGGAAACAAATATTAAAACTCTGATTAATAAATTAGGTCTTATAGAAAACGATAGACTGAAAAGAGCTGCGATACTTCTTTTTGGTAAAAATCCTCAAAAGTTTTATATTCCTGCTATTGTAAAAATAGGTAAATTTTTAACTGAAACAGAAATTTTAAGTTCAGATTTAATAAGAGGAAATTTATTTGAACAATTAGAAAAGACACTTGAAACACTCAGGACAAAGTATCTTATAAGTGAGATTAAATATGAAGGTATTCACCGAAGGGATATTCTTGAATATCCTTATGAATCCTTGAGAGAAGCAATCATCAATGCATTGATTCACAGAGATTATCTTGGCACTTCCAATATTCAAATAAGAGTTTATTCAGACAAACTCATTATTATGAATGAAGGAAAACTTCCTCCTGAAGTTCCTGTAGAGAAATTAAAAACAAAACATCTTTCCAAACCAAGAAATACATTACTTGCTGAAGTATTCTATTTTGCTGGTTTTATAGAGAGCTGGGGTAGAGGAACAATCAAGATTGTTGAAAATTGTGTAGAACAAGAACTCCCTGAGCCAGATTTTATAGAAGAATTTGGCACGATGAATGTTATATTTTATAAGGATAAATGGACTGAAAAGAATCTTGAAAAAATGGGATTAAATGAGAGACAAATAAAAGCAGTGATGTATGTAAAAGAAAAAGGTAAGATTACTAATGAAGAATATCAAAAGTTAGCAGGTGTTTCCAAACCAACAGCAACTCGCCATCTTTCTCAACTCGTAAATTTATTACTATTTGAGCAAATCGGGATGACTGGGAAGGGAACCTTTTATCGGATAAAGGGCTCACAAACGGCTCAAATGGCTCATAAAGGGCTCACAAACGGCTCTAAATTGAGGAAAGTTGATAAAAAAGCAAAAGATGAATAAGAAAATATCAGATAAAAGAACCATTATTCCAGACAAACTTTTTAAAGCAACTAAACAACTTATAAAAATAAAAGAAGAAGCCAGGTCACTTGGAATATTTGTTGATGACCGAGAATTAATTGAGTGTCCAAAATGTGGACTTATGGAAGATATAGATTCTTATGGCAGGTTGTTTACTGTTTTTAAGAAATCACCAAACAAAGGTACCGGCTTAAAGTTTAAAGAAATGAAAAATGGCAAAATATTTCATTGCCCGAATTGTGGAGAAATTGTATCAGAAAATGTTGCAAAGATTTTGGAGGAATTTGGTAGATAGTAGGTGGAGGGTAGGATAATATTAGCGATTGGATTGAAGCAGCGGCAAGGAAAGCAGGGAGATAATATATAAGAGGAAAAAGTATAAATGAAAAATAAGTGGAAAACCACAGAATTAGGTGACATTTGCAAGTTTAATTATGGAAAAGGGTTACCTAAACGAAAACGGATACATGGAATATACCCTGTTTATGGGTCAGGTGGTATAGTGGATTATAACAAAGAATATTACATAAAAGGTCCTGGAATAATAGTTGGCAGGAAAGGAACAATTGGAAGTGTGTATTTTGAAAAAAAGAATTTTTTCCCAATCGACACAGTATTCTATATAACGGAAAATAAAGAAGTATATGATATTAGATTCTTGTATTATTTATTACTGGATTTAGGCTTGTATAGATTAAATTCTGATGCAGCTGTTCCTGGTTTAAATAGAAATGTTGCATATCAGCAAAAAATTTCTTTACCCTCTCTTAATATTCAGAACAAAATCTCCTCCATTCTCTCCGCTTACGACGACCTCATTGAAAACAACACCCGACGGATAAAAATCCTTGAAGAAATGGCGCAGCTTATTTATCGAGAATGGTTTGTTCATTTTCGATTTCCCGGCCATGAAAAGGTCAAAATGGTTGATTCAGAATTAGGTAAAATCCCCGAAGGATGGGAAGTAAGAAAGCTTGAAGATTTTGTAGATTTTATAAAAGGATTTGAGCCAGGAACAAAAAATTACCTAGATAAAAAAATGCCAAATACTATACCTTTTTTAAGAGTCGGAGATCTAAATGATCGTCGATCACAAATATGGATATACAAAAATATTGCTAAAGATAGAATACTAAATAAAAAGGATATAGCTCTTACTTTAGATGGAACACCTGGAATTGTTAAAATTGGTAATCATGGTGCATATTCCAGTGGAATACAAAAAGTTGTTATTAAAGATAAAAAAATAACGTGGGCATATCTTTATTTTCTATTAAAATCTGAGCAAATTCAGGAAACAATTAAAGCATATTCATCAGGTACCACGATAATTCATGCAGGTTTTTCAAGAAAATATATGAAATTTTTAATACCAAGAAAAGAAATTGTTTATGATTTTGAAAAATGTGTTTCTACCCTCCTTCAGCTAAAGTTAATTTTGGAAGAAAAGAATGATTTTTTAAGAATAAATCGAGATTACCTACTCCCGAAACTTATTTCCGGCACTATCGATGTGTCAGATTTAGATATTAAAACAGAGGAGATAAAATGAGTTCAAGTTATTCCGAATTGGAATTGGCAGAAATCCCTGCCATAGAAACATTCCAATCTCTTGGTTATGAATACTTGAATTGCTATCACGAAGTTTTTAATGAAGATCCAGACTTGGCAACTCTGGGCAGAAAAACATCTATGGAAGTAGTATTAATCCCTCGCTTAAGGTCTGCATTAATTTCTCTTAATCCAGAAACCCTACCTGAAATTATTGATCAGGCAATAGAAAAAATTACTATGGATTTGAGCAATCTAAATCCGGTTATGGCAAACAAAGAAATATACAATATGTTAGTAAAAGGTATCAATATTGTAGTTAGAAGAGATAATGGAGAGCTGGAAATTGAAAATATCAAGGTTATTGATTTTGAACAGCCTGAGAATAATGATTTTTTACTTGCTTCCCAATTTTGGATAACAGGACAAATGTATAAAAGAAGGGCTGACCTGATAGGGTTTGTAAACGGATTGCCTTTAATATTTATAGAATTAAAAACTGCACATAAAAAATTGGAAAATGCCTTCTATCAAAATCTCTCTGATTATAAAGATACCATTCCACAACTATTCTGGTTTAATACATTTATTATCTTATCCAATACCTCAGAAGCAAAGGTTGGTACAATTACCTCAGAATGGGAACATTTTACTGAATGGAAAAAGATAAATTCAGAAGGTGAGCAAGGAATTGTTTCTCTGGATACCCTGATAAAGGGAGTTTGTGAAAAGAGAAAGTTTCTGGATATCCTGGAAAATTTCATTCTATATCAAAATATGGATGGCTCAATGATAAAAATCATGGCAAAAAATCATCAATTTCTAGGGGTTAACCAAGCCATTGAAAAATTCAGGGAACTTAGAAGTAAATCTAAGGAAAATAAAAAACTGGGAGTCTTCTGGCATACTCAGGGAAGTGGAAAAAGTTTTTCCATGATATTTTTCTCCCAAAAGATCTTAAGAAAGTTTAGCGGGAATTATACTTTTTTAATTGTTACCGACCGTGTAGCATTGGATGATCAGATATACAAAAATTTTTTAAGTGTTGGTGCGGTTACCGAAGATGAAGTGCATGCTAAAAGTTGTCGTCATTTAAGGCAACTTTTAAAAGAGGACCATCGAAATATATTTACTTTGATTCATAAGTTTAGCTCAGATGAAGATAATATTTATCCGATTAATGAACGTGACGATATTATCGTAATTACCGATGAAGCACATCGAACTCAATATGATACCCTTGCTTTAAATATGAGAAAAGCTTTACCCAATGCTTCCTTTATCGCCTTCACTGCCACTCCTTTAATCGTTGGAGAAGAACGTACCAAAGAAACCTTTGGGGATTATGTCAGTATATATAGCTATAAACAGTCCACTGATGATAAAGCCACTGTCCCTCTTTATTATGAAAATAGGATTCCCGAAGTTGAGCTGGATGTAGAAAAATTTTCAGAAGGGTTAGAAGATTTACTGGATGAGGCGATGTTGGATGCCAGGCAAGAAGAAAAACTGAGTCGTGAATTTAGCAAAGAATATCAAATTATAACCAGAGAAGATAGGTTGGAGAAAATAGCAGAAGATATAGTTTTGCATTTTGTCAGCAGGGGGTATCAAGGCAAAGGAATGGTGGTTTCTATTGATAAACCTACGACTGTTAGGATGTATGATAAAGTCCAAAAGTACTGGAATCGATATATTGAAAGTTTAAAAAAGAAATTAGAGCATTGCGAAGATGATTTTGAAAGGGAAATGATAGAGAAAAAGATTAATTATATGAAAGAAACAGATATGGCAGTTGTAGTGAGTGGTGAACAGAACGAAATTAAAAAATTTAATAAAATGGGATTGGACATTCAGAAACATCGGGAAAGGATGAATAAAGAAAATTTAGATGATAAATTTAAGGATCCTAAGAATCCTTTTCGATTAGTTTTTGTCTGTGCTATGTGGCTCACTGGTTTTGACGTAGCAAGTTTATCTACAATTTATTTAGATAAACCGATGAAAAATCACACTCTGATGCAGGCAATTGCTAGAGCTAATAGAGTGTTTAAAGATAAACCGAACGGATTAATAGTAGATTATATAGGTATTTTTAGAAATTTAAAGAATGCTCTGGCTATTTACACCCCGGGAGATGAAGCAATTGATTATCCGGTGGTGCCCAAGGAAAAGTTAATTAAAAAACTGAAAGACATTATAGATCAGATGTTAAATTTTTGCCATGAACAGAATATTAATATCCAGAGTATTTTAGACAGCCAGGGTTTTGAAAGAGTTAAAAACCTTGATGAAGCAGTTGATAAGGTACTAATTAGTGATGAAGTTAAAAATCAATATATGTCTTTAGCAAATGAGATTAGAAAGAACTATAAAGCCATATTACCAGATATTCAGGCAGATAAATTTCATATTTATCATGATCTATTTAGGGCAATTCAGGAGAAAATTTATTCTTTAAATCCCGAGGTAGATATTTCAGAGATAAAGGGGAAATTAGAAAATTTACTTGATGAATCCGTAGGTGTAGTGGACATAAATAAGGAAAAAGAAAAATATTATAAGAATAAGATTGATTTAAGCAAGATAGATTTTGAAAGAATAAAAAAGAAATTCTTTGAGGGAAACAAACATATTGAAGTAGAAAGATTGAAGAATGCAATAAGCAGAAAGATAAATTTATTGGTTATGTTAAATAAATCAAGAAAGGATCTCTTGGAAAAGTTTCAAAAGTTGATTGAAGAATATAATTCCGGAGCTATAAATATAGAGATACTTTTTAAAGAGCTGATAGATTTTGCTAAACAATTAGATGAAGAGGATAAAAGGCATATCAGGGAGGGTTTTACTGAAGAAGAGTTAGCTATTTTTGATTTATTGAATAAACCTGATCTCAGCAAAAAAGAGGAGAAGCAAGTGAAACAGGCATCTAAAGAATTACTATCTAAATTAAAGCAAGAGAAATTAGTTTTAGAATGGCGCAAAAAACAACAAGCCAGGGCAAGTGTAAAGGTAACTATAGAAGAGATATTGGATAAATACTTGCCAATAAGCTACAGCAAAGATATTTTCCAAGAAAAATGCCAGCAGGTCTATCAGCATATCTATGATTCTTACTTCGGTGCTGGGAAGAGTATATATGAAGGCACATTCGCATGAAAGATAAATAAATTGTTAAAATAAAAGTAATTAGTATTAAAAAAAGAAATGAATTTTAAGGATGTGTTTATTTATGGTTAAGTTAAAAGATATTTTTATCTGTCACGCAAGTGAAGATAAAGAATCCGTTGTTAAACCATTACTGGAGACCTTGGATAAAGAAAGTATTTCTTATTGGTATGATGAGGCTGAAATTAAATGGGGAGAAAGTATCCCTAATAAAATCAATGAAGGTTTGAGAATATCTCGTTATGTGATTGTTGTGCTTAGTAATGTTTTCTTATCAAAAAACTGGCCACAAAAAGAATTAACCTCTGCATTAAATATAGAGTCTTCAGCTGGAGAGGTAAAAGTTCTCCCTTTGATTGTTGGAAATAAGGAAGTTAGGGATAAGATTTTGCTACAATATCCAATTCTTAATGATAAGCGATATATAATTTGGGAGAAAGATGTTAAAAAAATAGTTGAAGAATTAAAAAGATGTCTTGGAAGGAGCAATAAAAAAATAGAGCATAAAAATTTGGATAATAGCGAATCAAATTTAGATATTCCAATACCTAAAATACCTAAAGAATTTTCACAATTAGATAAAGATCGATTTATAAAAAATACTTTCAGTATTGTAAAGCAGTATTTCAGAAATGCCTTAAATAAATTAAAGATTCGTTATCAAGAAATAGAATTTGATATTGATGATATAGATAAGTTTAAATTTATTTGTGCAGTTTATAAAAGTGGGGGGTTGCTTAATAAATGTAAGATTTGGGTTGGTAGCCCAATTTCTGACATTGGAATTTCTTATAGTGAAGGCGATTTCAGTTATGGAAATGATGGTTCATATAATGATTGGCTTACTGTGAATGATGATGGATTTAATTTGGGGTTAAAACCATTTGGATTTTCTTCAATGTATATTAAAGAATTTCAAGAGGATAAAATCCTAACTTCTGAAGAAGCAGCAAAATATTTATGGATTCGTTTTACAAATAATTTATATTGTAAGAGATAAAAAAATATAAATATGATATTTTTTTGAATTAGAGGAGTCGATTATAAAAATATTTATAGAGGTTATATTAAAATATACTCCTAAATAAGTTAGGAGGTTGATAATGGAAAAATCTAAAATTATTATTATAGAAAAGACGAAAGGATTACTAGCTGACTCTAAAAATAGAATTACATTAGATGATTTTGTTACAGAACAATTAAAAAAATTTATAAATAAAACTTCTTTGGAAAAATTTCCAGTTCAGGATACAAATACACAAAAAGATGAATTTTTAGATCGATTACAAAGATATGAAGAAATTTTAAAAGACTTTCAGAAAATTGTTATACTTCTTGCTCGATGGGGTAATAATGAACAACTGTTATTACTTAAAAAGATATTTACACGTTTAGCGGAAATAGAAAACGGGTCATATGGATCAAGTCTTTGGGCTAACCTTAGGTGGTATCCCATTCAAGTTCTTATGTATTCATCAGGCATCGCTGCTTTATCTGTTGAAAATTATTATGCGTTAAAAATAACATTAACAACTTCTGCTAATATCCCAACTTCTTCAATAAAGAATGAATATTTTCCAATTATAGTTTCCGCAAATGAAAATCTTGTTAGTATAAACGAAGAGTTTAAATGGATACCTGGACAAGAACAAAAATATGTTCCACGAAGCGAACATCTCTTTGAAATTTTAGAACCATTATTTCAGGAAATTCTATTTGTGGGTAGGGATTATGAGCGATTTTTTGATGATTTTGAAGTATACAATGCTCTCGTTTATACTGATTTTACAAAAAGTGAATATTACCCCATAGGTAGATTTGGATACAAGTACAGGCAGGAGAGAAAAAATGGACCAATTAATAGGTTGGCAGAAGAAGCCAAGAAAAGAAAAGACAAATGGCCTCCATTGCAATTAGGAATGTTTGATGGTTCACTAGAAAGATTTATTAAACTTTCTGAAGGTCTAAAAAATAGGATTAACGAACTTCCGTGGATATAAGTTATATAACTAAAACTAAAAGGAATAGTTTCCTTAATTATATTTATGTGTACCATTTTCGAGTACTGTTTACACTTTAGGTAAAAAAGATTTATAGGTTTTATAAATATACAGGGTAAAGTTCTATGAACTCACTTAAAAAAGAAAGATTGGATAAGAAGGAATTTTAATCTGAATTTCTTTATCAATATTAATATTCAGAATTATATGGACAAATTACAAAACCAAATAACATAAAAAGAATTAGAAGCATTAAAAGATTTATAGAACCATGGCATAAAAAATCTGATAAAAATTGTAGAAATAAAAAGTGAAGAAGATCAGGAAGAAGCAACCAGAGCAAAAGAAAAAATGAGCAAAAGAACATTTTAAAAGGTTAAATATGTGACTTAGAAAAACCAATCCGATTGGTTTAATTAATGAAGAAGCTGATTTTAGAGATGATATTTATATCTACTATACTTTTGATTTAATTTACTACATCCCAGTGACTATGAAATTTAGTTTAACAATTTGGAAAAGGTGTTGTTAAATAGATAAATTGTAAAGACATTATGAAAATTTGGTGATGGAGGTAGTTCAATGTCAGATCAAGAAATTAGTAAAAAAAGGATGAAGAAAATGACCTAGAACTATTTAGTAGGGAATATAAACAAATTACTGGTTTATCGTTTAATGTCATTGATGCAGCTGAGCGCCCTGATTTTATTGTGTACCGTAGTGATGGCGTGAAATTAGGTATTGAGCTTACTAAAATAATGCGTGATCCAAATTCTGCTTTTTGGGCTCGTGTTCTCAATCGTGAAGAACAAGCTGAGCCTTTGGAGAGTGCTTTGAATCTGCAAGAATTAATTTACGATAAGGATAAAAAACTTTCTAAACCTAATTGGCAGTTTCCAGATAAAACTATACTACTACTTCAATTAATGGACTCTCCAATAGACCATGTAGTGTCACTATTAGACAATGAGATAATCAAAGAAATAAATGAAACTGGATTTTTAGAAATATGGATAGGTGATTATTCTATTTTAGAGGCTTATGGAACAATTCAATTGTATTGTATTAAACCTAAAAAATTGCAAGGGCTCCATGACCATATTAACACCGGAAAGAAGCCATTCGGTTAATTCATTATGGATTTTGGGAGAGAAATAAAAATGTATATATCTAAAATTCAGATAAGTAATTTTAGGGGATTTAAAGATCCAGTTATTGTTGAATTTCATGAGGGAATAAATATAATAATAGGTGCTAATAACAGTGGAAAATATAACTTAATAAAAGCACTATCTCTTATTTTTAGTGATAAAAATAAGAGGCTGACTACAGATGATTTTAATAAACAAATAACAATTCAGGAATTAAGAGATAGGACTCCAAAAGTTCAAATATCAGCCTTTTTTAAAGAAGGAAGGCTAGGGTTCATGTCTCAACATTTGACATTATTATTAAGAAATGTCAAATATGATTATAATAAACCAAGAGGCCTAAACCAATAGATAACCTGCAGTTTTGTGTGACATTGAAGGCACATTAGATTAATAAAAAAGTAAAAATTAAAATTAAAGGAGTTTATAAAAATGAAAAGAAAATATTTTGTTTTAATTTTAATTCTTATAATTACACTTTGGTTAATAGGATGTGCAAAAACAAAGCTTGACACTGTTAAAAATCCAGAATTATCTCACATAAAATTTGAAAAGATATTAATTGTTGCGCCATTTACTGATATTGGACTCAGAAGGCAGACTGAAAATGTTTTTGTTTCAAAGTTTGCTTCTGCTGATATGACTGCGGTCTCTAGTCTAGAATTAATTCCACCGATAAAAGAATATACTGATCAGGAATTACTCAATATATTAGATCAAAACAGAATAGATGGAATTCTGACAGTTGCTTTAAAGGATTTTTGGACTACGAAATCATATGTACCCAGAAGTTCTTCAACCCATGGTAGTGCAAGTTTATACGGAAATTCTCTTTACTATAGAAGTTATACACAAGAGTATGGGGGATATTATGTTTCTAAGCCTCATGTTAGTTTTGAAACTCGCCTATTTGATAGGCAATCAGGACAAGTTGCATGGCTTGTATCGTCAACTACAAGTGGTAATGCATTTGCGGATTATGGGAATTTAGCTAATTCACTTGCAAAAAAAATAGTTGCTGAACTAAAAAAAGAAAAAATGCTCGTACTTAATTCGACAGAAATACAAGAAAAAAGTACTTTATCTAAAAGTGAAGTACCACCGACAGAGAAATATATTAACCAACTTCCTATTGCGAAATTTGTTGCTGACCCAAGAACTGGAGAAGCGCCTTTAGAGGTTTTCTTTGATGCCTCAGAATCTTATGACCCTGATGGAAGAATTGAAACTTACCAGTGGGATTTTAAAGACGGGAACAAAGATGCTGGGAAGATTGTAAAACATACTTTTTATTCAAGTGGTACTTATAACGTTGAGCTTGCAATAATAGATAATGAAGGCGCAAAGACTACTATAACAAGAATAATTATTGTTCGGTCATAATATGATAAAAAGTAATTTTTATAATGAATAATAAATTTTACAATTCTTGTTATTTAGGGGGTGTTTTGGTGGCAAATTTAAAGAAGGTTGTATTTTTTTTGGTAGTATATATTTTATTGGGATCTCTGTATCTGAATATTTTTGCACAAGATTCAAAAATATATATAGAAAATAAGCCTATTGATTTTATTTCTACTAATGAAGATATTACATATAAAGAATGGCTGGAAAAATATATAAACAAGAGAGAAGCAAAACATACTGAAGACCACTTTCCTAAACTTAAAATAATAATCGGAGATATCAAGGGTAATTTTATTGAATATGATCCTGTTTCTGGTAGAAGAGAAACTTCACTCTTTTTTAATAGAATCAAAAATATTCGAAACCAGGGAGATCTTAAAGGTATATTTATTGATAATGGTAAAATATATGCGGTAGTTGAGAAAAGAAAGATTGACTTCCACAATTTCCCGGAAGATATTTATATAATTCTACGAGGTATTTACCAAAGTGAAGATTTTTGTATTTGGCAGACCATTGACCCTCCTCCCAATCAAGCAGACTGGGACAAATATGGAATTGTATATTATGGTGGTGATGTAGAAGACACTCACGTGGGCATGGTAATGTTCGAAGCAGATCGTGTTATGAAATGTTTGTCTATGGGCTATGATAATAGGACAGGTAAAAAGATTACAGAGGTAAGAGGGCTAAAAACAGAATGGGATTATTATAAACCAGATGATCTTAGAGAAGGAGAGGTAGAGTGGCATCGTTTTTGGTACACAACACAAAATACTATAGTTCAATACGATCCTCAAGAAAAAGCAGTTTTACTCAAAGATCTCCCTCTTACCATCGAAACAGAAAGAATGGAAATGATTAATGATAAATTAGAAAGCACTTTTGATCCAGATTACAATTCCTCTTCTTATAAATGGACTCAATTTTTTCAGACTAATTTAGATTATTTGTCTACATATTATCCGGTCTTATATGAAATTCAAGAATTAGCCAGATGGACTGCGTTGTTCACAGCTCTTTATGAAACTGGTTTTGTAGTTGATGAAATTGAGATAGATTACTTAAATTTCCCTTATACTAAAACACCCCTAAAGACACCTGTAATTAATGTTGTACAAGAAACAACTAGCAAAAATGTATCTGAAAGTTATATAGAAACTTTCATTCATCAGACTATATTAACTGGCGGGGTAGGTTTAGAACAAGTAATATTGCAAAAAA
This sequence comes from Candidatus Atribacteria bacterium, assembly GCA_003513845.1. Lineage (GTDB taxonomy): Bacteria > Atribacterota > Phoenicimicrobiia > Phoenicimicrobiales > Phoenicimicrobiaceae > Phoenicimicrobium > Phoenicimicrobium oleiphilum. The sequence continues at coordinate 16,251 of DOTB01000043.1, forward strand.
GTGATTTAAGTGATTTTAAGAACGAATGGTTAAATAAGTATAAAGTCGGAGAACAATTGGTCGAATGTATCATGGAATAAAATAACTTATAAGTTTCAGAAATTATACTAAGGGAAATCATTAGAATTTTGGATAAATATATTCAAGTTAATATAAAATTGAAAGCTTGAGATCATTACTTGAAATATAAGTTATACAAACATAAATAGTTATAATTATATTTCATTTTCATATGAAAAGTAATTAGAAAATTTAGGCATTTTATTATTTTATTAAAAAGGAGTTTAATTATGATTCCAGATTTTCAAAGTATTATGCTTCCTTTACTAAAAATAACAAAAGATAAAAAAGAACATACTCTATCAGAAGTAAGAGATTTGTTAGCCGAGCATTTTAATTTAACCAAAGAGGAAAGGTCAAAGCTTTTATCTAAAAGTAAGCAGCTTGTATTTAGTAACAAAGTTGGATGGGCTAGAACATATTTAAAAAAAGCTGGTCTTTTGGAATATACTCCAAAAGGACATTTTAGAATTACAAATAGAGGGATAGAAGTATTGAAGGAAAATCCTCCAAAAATAGATGTAAGATATTTAAAACAATTTCCGGAACTTCTTGAATTTATAAAACCAACAAAGAAGAAAAAGAAAATTGCAGATAAGGATATTGAGAGAATGCTCGAGGAAAAAACACCTGAGGATCTATTAGAGATTGGTTATGAAAAATATCAAGAGAAATTATTTTCTGATTTATTAGAAAAAATGAAGCAATGTTCTTCGGAATTCTTTGAACGATTAGTAGTGGAATTAATAGTAAAAATGGGTTATGGTGGTTCATTTGAGGATGCTGGGGAAGCAATCGGAAAGAGTGGAGATGAAGGTATTGATGGAATTATTAAAGAGGATAAACTTGGATTGGATGTTATTTATTTACAGGCAAAGAAGTGGTCTGGCCCAGTGGGTAGTCCGGAAATACAAAAATTTGCAGGAGCACTATTAGGCAAAAAAGCCAAAAAGGGTATCTTTATAACTACTTCTAAATTCTCTAATGGAGCAATCGAGTATGCCAAGAATGTTGAAAATAAAATAATTTTAATTGATGGTGAACAATTAACCAAGTATATGGTGGAGAATAATATTGGTGTATCAGAAATTGCTTCTTATAACATCAAGAAAATTGATTTGGATTATTTTATTGAAGAGCAATAAATTTCAATCTATCAGCAGTAAATCTTTAAGAGATAGTTAGTGGCAGTATTATTAATTTCTGAAGAGAAAAGAATATGTGGGAGTTGTTTCCTGAAAATGTAAGAGGACAAAAAAGGAAAAATTTATTTGGGATCATTTTTAAACATTCCCTTTTGCCATTTTGTTAAATTAAATAGGGGCAGACACCTATTTTGACAAGTTTTCTAATAACTGGGGAAGAGGAAACTTGACTACTGTCAATCATTCGGGAGATAGTGATTCTAACGAGTCAATCACTGGGGCTATTCTGTAAAAAGACAAGGGGACATTTCATCTGTCACATTTTAATAAACAAGATGCATTACTAGCTCAATAATTTTGTAATTTTTTTTCGGAAGGAGAAGAAGGTCTTAAAATATAAAAAAAGTTGTATTATTTTTGCTACATGACTAGGCAACTACGAATATATTTTTCAGGAGCAATTTATTACATCAATTCCAGTAGAAATACTATACAGATACCCTTTCTTTATATTAAAGAAAATGGATGGTGTAAAGAGTGATATTTTAAGACCTGCCCCTATACACAAACTCCTAAAAAAGAAGTATGAGATGTTGTTTTGTCATTCGTTTTAAAATAAATAGGTGTCTGTCCCTATTTTATATTTTATTTTTATACAAATTTCAAAGGTAAACCATGAAAGAATTAGAGAGTTGTTAGAAAAGTTATCCCTGTAAGAGTCACCGGTATTATGTGGGAAGTATAAAAAATTGTGGCAAGGAAACAACAATGTGCGATTTTGAGGATATATGGGGGTTGTTAAATAATCACGAAAACATATAAATTATTTACAAAAAATCCTATAAAAGCAATAGAGGATATTATTCTCCTCAAAGCTATTCCTTTTGCCTTAAAAGAAATTGTTAATGATTTAAGCAAAAATAATTCACCCATTAATTGGCAAAGATTATCGTATTTATTTCCAGTTCCAGTATTAGCTTCAAGGGGTTTACGGATAATGCGGAGAAAAGGACAAGAAAACAAACAATTTTACGAATTATTTCAAGGATGCATTTTAACTGCCTTTTGGAATGGAATAGAACCAGATTTTGATCATTATTTATTTTATCCTGAAGACGAAAGCTACGATTTTTTAGTAATAAAATATCCAAGAGGATATAAACCAGATTTTAAACCATTACCCAATAAAGAAATATCTAAAAAGGCAGATGTATTTAAAATAGAGCTTGCAGAACTTATTAAACCAGAAGATTTAGAAAAAATCATCACTGATAAATCCAAATATACAAAAAGGATTCTGTTGATCAGCATTGCATTTAATGGACAGATTGATTTTCAAGAAATGTTTAATAAATCATCAGAGGCTAATAAGAGTAATTTTGAAACTATTTGGATAATGGGACAAGTTAATCATCCTGAAGATAAAAACAGATTATGCTATTTCATAGCTGAGTTGGTAAAATATAAAAATGTTTTCCCATTATTTGAAATATTAATAGATTGGGACAAAATTCAGAACGAGGTAAATAAAGTATTTAAAATAACTTTAAATAGGTAGAGAGACAAGTTTCAAAAAGACGTTTTTTCTGGCAATAATGACAATATTTAAGCATTAGTTTTCGTAGAAAGTATTCGAAAATGAACGAATTAAATGGTGACAAATCCTATTTTTTTAGATAATTAATATGCACTTTTAAACTAAATAATTAGGGAAGGTCCCCCAGATCAATAATTCAGTAACTTTTAGAGGAAAACCTATAGGATCTGAGGAGTTTCTTAACCGAATGGTTGAGGCTTTAGATATTACTACAGATAGACGTCCTAAAGGAAAATCTCGTAAAAAAGAAAGCTAAACCATAGAAAAAATAGGATGTGTCCCTATTTATTAAATCTTTTAGCAAAGGAGAGGGGAGAAATGAATAAAATTAGGAATTGTTTATCTATATTAAGAAAAATTGTTTTTTTAATAGTTATTTTATTTTTTGTATTTGGTTATGTCTGGGAAGGTAAGGCAGAAAATAAGACAGAGAATAAAATCTGTACCTCTTTAGAGCAATTGAATGAAACAATTGATTACCAGTGGGAGGAGGCTTTTGCCTTTGTAAGGGATCAAATTAAATTTGAACCTATCACGGGAATAATGAAATCTTCTCAAGGGGTATTGTGGGCTCGGGCTGGCAATGCAATAGAACAGGCGAGGCTTCTTAAAGAGCTTCTTAATCTGGAGGGAGAGAAAGTGCGCTATGCCCAGGGAAAACTTAATGAAGAAAAAGCAGTCTGGCTAATTAAGAATATTTTCCCCGAAGAGAAAAAATTTTATTATCCGGAAAATGTCCTCCTTTCTGTTCCCTCTCAGGATGAAGAGATTTTATCCGCTATAGAAGATCACTACTGGGTCCAGATATTACAGGATAACCAATGGATAGATCTTGACCCTTCTTTCCCGAATGCAAAAATTGGTGAGGCATATGCCGATTTAGATAAAACTTTCTACCGTATTAAAAAGAATATGTTGACCGAATTTTCTATTTCCTTAAAGGTAGAAAAAACGAGTTTTGTAGAAAATGAGGTTGATGATTCTGAGATTGAAACCATTTTAGAATGGCAAGGGAAACTGGAAGAAGTGGCCAATCTGCCTATTTCTTTGACTCTGATAGCAAATTTCAAATCAACTTCCCAGGAGGATGGAAAACAAGGTTCGGGCGGAACCCCTTTTGGTTTATTTGGAGGGGCTACTTCAGAAACAGAAGAAGAGGAGGAAGAAAGTATAGAGTTGACTTATCGAGCAGAATTGTTTCTTGGGGAAGTAATTGAAGAGGAAGGCCAATTTTCTCAAATACTTGCTCCTCCTGAGGAGGAAAAAATAGAAAGATCGATTATTACTAAGGTATGGCTTCAATTTGTCCTCCAAAAACCAGATGAGCCGACCATGGAAATTGAGCGAATTCTCTTTGAAAAACACCAAAAAGATGACCGACCTTCTCTATTTCAAAGACATTCAATCCTCGTTACGGCTAATGAGATTCCTTTTGAGGCCTGGGAAGAAGACTTATCCGATATTCTGGATAAAGAGAAGATGGATGAACTAAAATCAGGTCTGGAGGAGATCAAGAGCCAGATTGAGGAGGAGAAAGATTTAGCTGCTCTTTTGGAAGATAGTATTTCTTTAGAAAAAAGTTGGGGTCCTGAAGCAGGCCATCTAATAAATTTGATTTTTGCCTCCACTTCCGATAAATTGACCGATGATTTAGGTCAAGCCCTTGCGGTAAATAGTTACTATTCCTGGCCTCGTATTATTATAAATTCATTTGAAGGCTATGGTGATGAACTGCAAGTTTATATAGACCTATGTCAGGATAGTAAATTAGCTATTTCTTGCCCTGGCCAAGCAGTAAGGATGAAAGAGACTTTTTTGTATGGTCGAGGAGTTATGGAGTCTATCCTGGAGGGTAAGGTAATTGAACTCTTAACCAGGAGGAGGCCTTTAACTACAGCTTATTTAATGTATAAGGCCGCAGAAAATAATATTCCTCTTAGAGTATACTCTTATTTAGAGCAAGATATGTTGAAAAATTTAAAAATGCCCCCTTATGTGGCTGAAAAGGTAATGAAGACATTAGATGCCCAACATTTTGTAATCATCCCTGAGGAAAGCATTGAGTTTGATGACCATCAGCGCTGGGGATGGTGGGATTTAAATCCTCAGAATAGAGAGGTTATAGGGGTTTTGGATACCGGACTGCATCAGGCTATGTTAGAGCGGACTATACTGGAGACCAAGGGAGTATTGAGTACAGATATTGCTCTTGTACTGGGAGTTATTGTGGGAGTGGTAGATACTCAATGGACCATTGCCTCGATGATCTTAAAATACGGAGAACTCGATAAATCTGCCCTTCAAGAAGCCAAAGAATATATGAAAAAGATTGGTGGTTACTTATGCCCGGATATTTTGGATGAGGGAACGGGCGTTACCGTTGCTTCAATAAGCATAGAAGATTGTTATTCTAAAGAAATTGGATTTGAAGCGGGGGTAAAAGTAGATATGGGGTGGTGTGCCAAGTTTACTAAGGGATTTAAGTGTGCCTCCACCACCCTTTTGAATTATTATTTAAGTGAATATTAAGGAGGAGAATTATGAAAAAGGACAAGAAGAAAGAGGGATTTACCACTCTTTTTATAATTATCTTAATAGTAGTGGCTTGTTTTCCCCTTAGAGCTTTTGCCGAAAGGGTGGAAATCGGTAAGACTTACTGGGTAGAAAAAAGTGAAAAGAATGGGGGAATTGAGCTTACCGTTTTTGATTGTCAATTAAAAGAATGTATCGGAGAGGAAGAGGCAGATTCTGATGAAATATTTATTATAATTTCTACTTTATGGCAAAATATTATACCACCTGTGAAGAAGGAAATATCTAAAAGTAAGGATAAGGAAGCTGGTGGTCTGGGATTTGGCGTTTCTAAATCTCAGGAACAGACTCAAGAGGTAGAGCTATTTACCCCTTATCTGGTAGAAAATTTGCAAGACAATATGTATCTAATTATTAACAATAAACATATTGCCCAGATTGATGAAGTTACTAATGAACTATCCGCTCCCCTTCCTCTTAAGGATTTAACCTTACCGGAATATGAAGATGAACTGGAGGGTAGAATCGTCTTTCGGTCATACAAGGAAGAGATTAATTCCCTTTTACTGGTCTTTTTTGATTTTGAGCAGGGGCATATCCAGATTCCCCTTATGGAATTACCGGAAGCCAAAGAGGAGATACCTCCCCTTATTACCCAAGAGAATGAATACTTAAAGATTTCTTTTTATGGAATCAAACCACAAGGGGATATTTGTTTAATTGATTTGGGAGTGGAGAGTGTATCCAAAGGGAATGTGATTGACCTTGATTTTGGCCAGAATGTATTTCTGATTGAAGACGGTCTTTACCAATATGAGGCCTTAGAGACAGAAGAAATGCCCTTTTCTTTATATGGATTTACTCGATTCATCCCCTATTGGGAACGCAGGGGGTATCTGGCTTTTAAAATACCTCCTATTCAGAAAAATCTATCCCTTTTGGTGAATATTCCCCGAGCTGAATCCCTTATTTTTAATCTGAATCCTAAGATTCCTATCTCTCCACTGCCGAAACCATTTACAACTATAGTAGATGGTGAAGTAGCCAAAATAGATATCTTAGGATTGACCAGAGCAGATATGATTAATGGACAGTATCTTGAGAAAGACCAGCAATATTTAATCTTAGATATTATTATCCACTGTATCCCTCTTAATCAGGGAAATCTTATATTGCAATCCGGGGAACAGTTTATATTGATAGATCAATTAGGAAATAAATATTCTATTTCTGAGGTTACTCAAAATATCCGCCATGGCATAAAATTAGAACAGACAGTTCCTGCCGGTACTGCCCGAAGGTTTAATCTTGTTTATGAAGTTCCCCTTAATATTCAGAAAATTACTCTTTACTATCGGGGATTTACCCTGGAAGAAAATATTCCTATAGAGGTAAAATAAGATAGGAAAAGAATAAGATGCTCTAATTTTAAAAATAAACCCAATTAATTATACTTGAAAGCTAAGAGAAATATTTAATAAATTAAAAGTAAGGAGGATTTTACTATGTATAATTTATTCCGTATTCGCTATCTTTGTTTAATATTTTTATCAGTAACATTATTTATTTGTTTACTATTTACCTCTCAAGCTTATTTGCAATCCGAATTAGAATCTAATGACGATATAGAGCAGGCTAACGAAATTAAATTAGGGGAAGACATTGAAGGATTCTTTCAAGAAGAGGATGACGAAGATTGGTATAAACTGATAATTGAAAAACCCGGCAAGAATATAATACGGATTGATTTAAGTGCTGTGCCCGAGGTCGATTCTAGCATCAAAATCTATGATGAGCAAGGGAACCATTTGAAAGAATATGATGTAGGTGAAGAAGGTGAAGCCGAGGCCGTTATTAACCTGGGCGTGACCGAGGAAGGTATCTACTATATTGAAGTTAGCACATGTGGTGGAATGAACCAAAATGATAGTTATATCCTAAAGACCCAATTGATTGGTCCCTGGCAGGAAGGTCAGGAATTTGAGTTAAATGACGAAATAGAGCAGGCCAATGAACTTAAGTTAGGCCAAATAGTTACCGGTTATATCTGTCCAGGATATGACGAGGATTGGTATATAGTAACCGTACCTGAGAAAGGTTTGGATATATTAGTCATAGAGTTATCAGCGGTCCCTCAAGTAGACTTATCACTCACTTTACTTGATGACGCAGGCACAAAACTAAAGGAGTTGGATATAAATGGTACAGGAGAAGAAGAAGTAATGGTAAGGATGAAATTCCCTTCTGGTAAGTATTATATAGGGGTGGAGGGAGGACAGGCAAATAAAGAGGAACCATATACCTTACGAGTAGGTAAACCTACAGTGACACCGGCTACAGTAGAGGAAGTAAATCAAGCTCTTACCAGGGCCTTGGATTATCTGGCCCGTGAACAGACTAAAGAAGGATACTGGTCGCAAAGTAGAAATGATTATAAAGTTGGAATAGCAGGTCTTGCCCTACAGGCTTTTATCGGGGGAGAGTGTGTACCGAAAGATTATAGTTCAAATATCAATGCAGCTATAAATTTTCTTAAAAGCAATTATCATCCGAGCTCAGATTATCAGGCAGATACGGAAGATAGAGCAATTTATGGAGGAATAATTGCAGAAAATAAATCTATGTATGAGCATGCTATTGCTACTTTAGCTTTGATTGAAGCATTAGTGAAGAATAATGATCTTAGTTTGGCACCTATAATAGAGGATGCCCTTCAGCTAATCATACGGGCTCAAAATACGGAGCACAAATCAGAACTATTAGGGGGGCCAATTAATCCGGATTCAGAAGATTATGGCGGATGGCGTTATGAACCAGATAGTACAGACAGTGATATTTCGGTAACCGGTTGGCAGATATTAGCCCTTAAAGGGGCTCTCAGTGCGGGGTTTAGTATCCCCGAGTGGTCATTACCCGAAGCTGCAGATTATCTTAGGTCTTGTTATGATGAAGATTATCATTCCTTTGGTTATACCTCATCCGGAGGAGAAGGATGTGCCCGAGCCAGTATAGGTGCACTGGGATTACAGCTCTCCGGTTATCCCGATGACCCCCTCATTAAGCCGGCTTTGCGCTATATACAAGATAATGCACCTACCTGGGAATTTGAAGACCCCGGAGAAGGTTGGCCTTTTTATTATTGGTATTACGGAAGCCGGGCCATGTTGCTGGCTGGCGGAGAATATTGGCGTATCTGGAAAAACTGGACCTGCCGTCTATTAATTGACCATCAGAATGATGATGGTAGTTGGACGGGAGCTCAAAGAGAAGAAGAAATGGAAATCTACACTACCGCATTAGGGGCCCTCATTTTGGAACTTTGTTGTGGGCATCTCCCGGTCTATATGCATGAAAAAGTAAGAATACCTATAATGCCCGGCCTGGTAAAGGTCAACTTTGAGGAAGGATTAGCCCGGGAGACTACTAAAAATGTGGAACTTATAGTAGATGCCTCTAATTCTATGTGGGGTCAGATAAAAGGGGAGAGTAAAATCTCTATTGCCAAGGTAGTATTAAAACAAATTATTGAAGGACTTTCTGAGGAAATGAATGTGGGTTTACGTGTCTATGGTCATCGCTATAAAATTAAGGATGAACGTGCCTGCCAGGATACGGAATTAATAATTCCTATCGGACCTTTGCAGAGAGATCAGCTTATTCAAACCATTGAAAAAATTTCACCAAAAGGAAAAACCCCTTTAGTCTATTCTATTTTGCAATCACCTCAAGATTTTGCCAATTTAGGGGGAGGAACGGTTGTGCTGATTAGTGATGGTATTGAAAGTTGTGAAGGGGATATTGAATCTATTCCTCTTAAGTTAAAGGAATCAGGTATAGAGTTAAGAGTCAATATTGTAGGATTTGATATCAAGGAGGAAGAAGCCCGGAAGCAATTAGAAACTATCGCTAAATCTACAGGGGGTATTTACCTGGATGCCAAAGATTCCCAGGAATTGCTTTCTTCTCTTCAACAGACTTTGAAGATTGAATATGACCTCATTGACGAAAAGGGGGAAATAAAGGCCAGCGGTTGTGTAGGAGGAGAAGCGGTATCCATCTTAGAAGGAGAATATATTCTCCAATTAAAGTTAGAGTCCACCCTCTTAGAGACAAAAGTAGTAGTCAATCCGGCTAAAACCTCTATATTTCTCTTAAAAAGAGAGGAAGGCAAATGGACCATTAAACCAGTAGATTAATCCAGCTTATGTTTTTTCTAAAAAACATGAAGTTGGTGAAGTTGGGGTCAGGTCTTGAAATATAACATATTTGACCCTTCTTTCTTTTTCAACCCAGAATATTGATCGGCTTGTTTCTTTTTACCTTGCCTTTTTAAAGACAGGGAAAATATTCGCCATTGATTTTTATACTGCCAATATTCTTGACTGCCTGAAAGATTAGCCATGATTCCTTACCCATCTGAAAATTATACAAACATCAGAGTTTTCTTCCCTTATTGGCTTTGCAGGAGAATAACACATCAGGGCGAACAAGAATTAATGTATAGGTATAAAAGTTATAAGATTACCAGGAAGGAGATTTCTGATAGAAGCGGTGAGATAAATATAGTGGTCTGTTTAGCCGGAAGATAGAACAGGTTTCAGATGGAGAGGTTTTTGGGGCGTGAGGGGAATTTAACAAGCAATAGATAGAAACAACCTCTTTCTTTTCATATATCTATTTGACAGAGCAAGGGTATTGTAGTATATTGTCAATATATTCATTAATTCGTTTAGAAAAAGAAATAAGGAATAATAGGACAATGAAAAGAAATAAGTATTCCGAACTATCAAAAGATGCCGTATATTTGCTCTCTCGGTCAGAGTTTGAGAAGCAGAAAGTTATTACGACTGAGTACGCGGTAAAGGTATTGGGCGATTACCTAAAGGCTACCAGGTTACTTGATAATCTTGCCAAAAGGAACCGTCTTATTCAGTTAAAAAGAGGAAGATATCTTGTTGTACCATTAAAAGCGCCAAATCAAAGATGGATGCCGCACGAATTTGTTGTTGCATCTTTATGGATGGGCGAGACTCCCTATTATATCGGTTATAGCTCAATGTATAACTATTGGGGGTTTACAGAACAGATTCCTCAAAAAGTTATTATTTTGAATACAGAAAAAAATCGGATACGCAAAATTGGGAAAATAAGTTTTCGGGCAATGAAGATATCTTCAAAGAAAATGTACGGAATAAAAAAGATAAAGATCGATGAGGAATATGTGTCAATTAGTGATAAAGAACGGTCACTTGTTGATTTTATTTCCAATCCCATTGGTTCGTGGGGAAACGTACAAGAGGTAATTAATGAACAAATCGAAAAAATCGATATAAAGAAATTTGTGCGCTATTTGATTAAATTTCCGGTTATTGCCGTTCGTAAACGTGCGGGGTTTATGCTTGAGCGTGCGGGTGTTTCTTTGGAGGAACTGAGCCGATTGAAATCATCTATAGGCAGTAAGAATTCGTATGCTCCATTTAATCCTTTTATTAAATCAAGAAAAGGTTCTGTTAATCAAGATTGGAAGGTTATCTTGAATGGATAAAGAAATACTGAAGGATGTTATTTATTATCTTTCGGATGAGCAGGGATTTGTTGCTTCTGTAATTGAGAAAGATTTTTATTTAACTAAGATTCTTAATGGAGTTAATAAATATTTAAGTACCGATATCGTGTTTAAGGGCGGAACACTTTTGAACAAAGTGTATTTGAATTATCACAGATTGAGTGAGGATCTTGATTTTGTATATCGAGGAGATGTTGATCTATCGACGCGTGGGAAAAGATCAAAAGCCATAATGTCTATACGTGAAAAAATACCAGCATTTTTGGATATATTGGGACTCACCAGTGATAATCCTGAAGGAAAGGGATTTAATAATTCAACACAGTACCTTTTTAATATTCAGTTTCAATCTGTTTTATCGGACAAAAAGGAAAATATCAAGCTCGAGATTTCCTTAAGACAGCCTCCTTTCCTTGAACCTGAGCTAGTCACTATAAAACATTTTTTTCAGGATCCGTTTACGGGGGAAGATTTGATTGAGCAGGGGAAAATCTTGGCGTTATCGTTGGAAGAAATCGTTGCGGAAAAATTAAAAGCTGCAATCTCAAGAATTACACCTGCGATTCGGGATTATTATGATCTAGGGCATTTTATCAGAAATGGATTTGATTTTAATCGAGCAGATTTCTTAAAGATGGTTGATGAAAAGTTGCGTCTTGATGGATACGAAAGAGATTATACACATAATTTAGGTTTATCGGAGCAGGCGATTACAGAATTAAAAAGATCAATGTATGAAAATCTTGTTTCAATGATTCGAAGGGACGAGAAGTTTAATTTAGACGAGGTTCTGGTGTTTTTTAATAAGCTTTTTAAAAAGAGATGAAAGTGGATTTAAAGAAAAATGCCAGGAAACGGTTCTTTAGCAGGTTTTTAAAGGATTATTTGTTGGAAAAGAAAG